>JBGQKT010000096.1:0-11483 GCA_041499635.1 Gemmatimonadaceae bacterium | reverse complement strand
TGACCACGTCAGTGCGTGCCCGCGCGCAATTGCGTTGCAATATCAGGATGAAGCAGAGTTGCCAACTGGATTGCAGCTTCTCCCAATCGCACGGCCGGACGACCGACGAGGGCAGTATCCGCGACAAGAATCCGTCCCGCCTTCACAGCCGGTGCGATTGACCACCGCGGATCGGATTGGATTTTCGTCGAGCCTTCGGGACCGGTGATGATGTATTCCGGATTTCTTCGGAGAACGTCCTCGATGCCGACAGTTGGCGAAACATCGGGCATGTTCGCGTAAACGTTCCGACCGCCCGCGATTTCGACCAGCTCGTTCATGTAGCTGCCGCGCCCGATCGTGATCAACGGCGCATCCCATATGTGCCAGAAGACTGTGGGCGTGGGCAATCCAGCAGTTGCCGAGCGGACCCGATCGAGAGTTCGCTGAACGGAGTCGGCGACAGTCGATGCTTGCGCACTGTCGCCGAGCAATCGACCGATCAATCGCACAGCGCGATGGAAGTCGGCGATGTGATCGATCTTGAGTGAAAGCGTTTTGATTCCTGCAGCGTGAAGGCGAGCTGCCGCGGGGCGATTGTCTATGCTCGCGTAAAGCAGAACGAGATCGGGCCGCGCGCCGAGCACTGCTTCGACGTTGGGACGGATGCCGCTGCCCAGGTCGGGCACTTTGCCCGCGGCGGCCGGATAGAGATCCCAATGAGTTCTGCCAACGAGGCGATCACCGGCGCCGATCGCGAAAATGATCTCGGTAGTCGCTGGGTTGAGAGAGACTACTCGTTTCGGTGAGTCCCCGAGAACGACGGTGTCGCCGAAGTCATCGATTGTGGGTGACGAGGGCTTGGGAGAGTTGGACGTGCACGCCACCGCGAAGAAAAGCGATAGAGCGATGGAGCGATAGACAGATAGATAAGCCACCGAAACCTCCCCCGAGGTTACTGAATCGTGGCGCGAACGAGAGTCGTCTCCTGGCTCCGGGCCGCATCGCTCACCTTCCCAGCCAATTCGGCCAGTGGTGCTACGAGCGTGCGTGTAATGCCCGATACAGTGGCGGGGCCGCGCCGGCTTTTCACCGGCTTCCGTGGCTCCCCTTCGCGATCAGTTGTAAATCGAAGCTAGCGTCGTTGAAGTGCCCAAGCAAGCGCAGCGATCATTGCGCCGCCGATCATCACCGTCAACACAACCAGATAACGACGATCGATAGTCGTCTTCCGCGCAGGCGGCAGATCGATCACCGACACGGCGTTCACCGGAACATCGTCCGCGAGAAATCGGCGAAAACTTCGGCGTTCGAGAATCACAGGTTGTCTTTCCTTGAGCTTCGCGCCTTGAACGGTTCCTCTCTCGTCCTCGACGAGCACTTCGAATATCTGCGTCGGTTGAAGAACTCGAACACGCAATGGAAATGCACTCGCAGGAAGACTGTAGCTGAACGCCAGCTGAGCTAAACCCGGAGCGATTGGCGCAAATACGGATACACCCGAGCTCGTGAATGCAACTGCGCCTGCGGGAATGTCACCTTGCGAAACGCGAAAATCGTGAGCGCCCTTCGGGACCGGAGTTGTCCAGACGGAGCCGCTCGTACCTGAACCCGCAATTCGAGTCACGCTCGAGTCATTCGCGAGCTCATACACCTCGGTAACCGACCGCTCGGCATTCACGTCGACGGCAGAGACGACGACGTGATGACCGCGCACGCCGATTGTAATTTTCGCCGACGTCGTGTCGTAGACGGCGATCTCTGCATTTTCACCCTTCACTACGGCGTCTGCGAGTGGTGGAGTGAAGTAGGCAATTCCACCGTATTTCGCAGACGCGAAATAAATCGCTGACTCATCGCCCGAGCGGCGATAGGTGAATGAGTAATGTCCAGTCGCATCCGCGCGAACCGAATCGAGTGGACCCGCGCGATCTGATCCAACGCGATGCAGCGTGACCACGATTTGCGGCACAGGAATCATTTCGCGATTGCCCGGACGCACAACCTGCCCTTCGACGCGCTGATCGATTGTCGCAGTGACCGACGAATCGGGCGATGATGTTCCGGATGATGGCTGTTGGGCGACGGCAGTTCCTGCGATCGCCAGCAGCAACGCAATTCTAGATATTGAACTTTCCCAGATCTTCGGGGCGAAGATTCTCCAGGTATTTCTGGAGCTGAGACGGCGTCATCTGATCCGACTGTTCGGGTTCAGGAGCTGATGGGATCGTTTCGCTCTCGTCGGATGAATCATCGAAGAGCAACGACGTGAGCAGATCTTCCTGCGCGAAGATCGGCGCGGAGAATCGAAGTGCGATCGCAATGCTGTCCGAGGGACGCGCGTCTACCTGAATCATTTTCTCGTTGACGCGAATGTGCATCTCGGCGTAATACGTCCGGTTCTCGACTTTCGTGATTTGAATTCGGCGCAGCGTGCCGCCCATTCCGGTGATGAGAGTCTTGCAAAGATCGTGAGTGAGCGGTCGCTCACGCTTCAGCTTGCTCATCTCGATCACGATGGATTCGGCCTCAGCCTGACCGATCCAGATTGGAAGCAACCGCTCGCCTTCCTTCTCGCGAAGAATCACGACATAGGAATTGTTCGAGCGGTCGAGCCCCAAGCGCATCACTTCACATTCAACTAGCTGCATAGTCGGAATGTAATGCGCAGAACGGGCTTCATCAAAACAACAGAAATGCAAAGGAAGAGATCTGAGATACGAAAACTGGCAGAGACCAGATCCCGGACACACTACCGGAGGACCTTTCAGCCTCTAAGCTTTGCCCAAACGACAAAGCTTAGATCAAACCTCAAAAGGTCCTCCGGCAGTGCGTCCGGCGCTCTGGCCTCTGCCGGATTTGGTATCTAAGATCTTGTTCTTTTTCTTACGCCCGCTTCACCGCATCCTGAAGCTGCTTGACTCGATCTGTGCGTTCCCAGGTAAAATATGTACCTGACCGCCCATTCTTCTCAGGACTTCTCCCAAAGTGTCCGTACGCCGCCGTCTTCTGATAGATCGGCTTTCGCAGATCGAGCGCGTCGATGATGTCTTTCGGAGTGAGCTTGAAGACTTCTTTAACCGCTCGCATGATCGCGCTCTCAGGAACCGTGTTTGTTCCGAACGTGTCGACCATCACTGAGACAGGCTGAGCGACACCGATCGCGTACGCGAGCTGAACTTCACATCGCCGAGCGAGCTTTGCGGCGACAATATTCTTCGCGACCCAGCGCGCGGCGTAGCATGCACTGCGATCGACTTTGCTCGGATCCTTTCCGCTGAATGCGCCGCCGCCGTGACGTCCCATTCCACCGTAGGTGTCGACGATGATCTTGCGTCCGGTGAGACCCGCGTCGCCCTGCGGACCGCCGACGACAAACCGGCCAGTCGGGTTGATGTGATACTTGATGTCCTTAGCCCGAAGCTCTTTCGGGATAATGGGTTCGATCACATCACGAATCACCAACTGGTGAAGCTTTTTGTTGGAGACCTTGTCGTCGTGCTGGGTAGAAATGACGACGGTTTCAACGGCGACGGGGATATCGCCTTCATAGACAACGGTGACTTGCGACTTTCCATCCGGCCGAAGCACATCGCCCGCGCCGTTTCGCCTGCACTCCGCGAGTTGTCGCGTGAGCTTGTGCGCGAGAACAATTGGAAGAGGCATCAGCTCGTCGGTCTCGTCTGACGCGTAGCCGAACATCATGCCTTGATCGCCCGCGCCTCCGGTGTCTACTCCCCGCTTGATGTCAGGTGATTGCCGCCCAATAGTGTTGACGACCGCGCAAGTCTTCGAGTCGAAACCATAAGACGCGTCGGTGTACCCGATGCGTTCTATCGTCGCGCGGACAATATCGCCGATGGGAACGTAGGTGTCAGTTGTGATCTCGCCTGCGACGCACGCGAGTCCTGTCGTTACAAGCGTCTCGCACGCAACGCGCGCCTTCGGATCGTCGGCGAGAATTGCATCTAGAATGGCATCCGATATCTGGTCAGCTACCTTGTCGGGGTGACCCTCGGTAACTGACTCAGAGGTGAACAAATGTCGATCGAGCACGATATCCCTCAGGGATTGGGACTTGGGAAGTGGCGAACTGACGACACGCCGTACGATTCGTGTCGACATTGGACTAAGGTCCGCCGAGTCCCTCAAAAGTATTCCCGTCGACGTATGCGGGCAACCCATCGCGCAGGAACTGAGCATCACCGAACGCTGAGAGAAGTCTCCCGCGAAGAAGTCCTTCTGCCTCACGTGCCGTCTGCATGTTGAGTGCGGCGTCAGCTGCATCGGTTGCAACGCGAGCGCTAACCCCTCGCACAATTCGTTTTACGAGCGGAACTGACCGCGCCGCGACGCTGAGCTGCCGCACGCCGAGTCCGATCAATGCGAACGCCATGAGCGGTTGCGAGGCCATTTCGCCGCAGACGCTCACCTCGAGGCCGTGATGATCCCCGACCTCCACGATGCGCCGGATCAGCTTGAGCACCGCCGGGTGCAGCGGAGTGAAACGCGACGCCAGGTTTGCGTTTCCGCGATCGACGGCAAGCGTGTATTGCACGAGATCGTTCGTACCGATGCTGAAGAATGCGACGTCGTGAGCAAGCGTGTCTGCGCCAATCGCGGCTGCCGGAGTCTCGACCATTACGCCAAGCGGAAGATCATGTCGATACTCCACGCCGCGCGCATCGAGCTCGGCGGCCGCTTCGAGCAGAAGTTTCTTTGCCTGACGCACTTCGTCGACGGTGACGATAAGGGGCAACATGATCCGCACGTCACCGTGCATGGCCGCGCGCAGCAGCGCACGAAGTTGAACCTTGAAAAGCGCGGGCTCGTCGAGGCACATACGAATTGCGCGCCAGCCGAGAAACGGATTCGCCTCGGTTGGATATCCACCGACGGGAAGTTTGTCTCCACCCATGTCGAACGTTCGAATCACTATCGGGTGATTGTCGAACGCAGTGACGACTTTCGTGTACGCGCGATACTGCTCCTCCTCGTCGGGCATCGTCGCGCGACCAACGACGAGAAATTCCGTCCGCATGAGTCCGACGCCTTCCGCGCCCGAGTGCGCTGCGTATTCTGCGTCATCCGGCAGATCGACGTTCGCTCGAAGAGTGATTCGCACTCCATCGAGCGTGATCGGCTCCGCGCCGACGAGATGCTTGAGCTCCTCTTCGTCCGCCGCTTCACGCGTCGCACGGTCGGCATAAGCCTCGATCTGCATCTCCGACGGATCGGGAATCAATACGCCCGACGAGCCATCGAGAATCACCTGCTGTCCAGCGTGGAGCTTGGTGGTTGCATCACGCAATCCCACCACGGCGGGCAATCCAAGAGATCTCGCGAGAATTGCAACATGCGACGTCCGCGTTCCCGCATCCGTGGCGATCCCCGCGATCGCCTGACGGTCGAGCTGCACAGTGAGACTCGGCGTCAAGTCGTGCGTGACGAGTATCGCGTTCGCGCCTTTGGGAACATCGACAGGATCGTGATCCGGAAGCCCGAGCAAAATCGTGAGAACACGAATGTGCACGTCGGTGAGATCGGTCACGCGCTCGCGAATCATCGGCTGCGTATGCCGCGCGAAATGCTGCCGCCATTCGATCATCACCAGATCGAACGCTTTCTCTGCTCCGATCTGCTGGTGAATGAGCATCTCGACACGCTGCAGCAGCTCGGCATCAGAAAGGATCGAGATTTGAACGTCGAAGATCGCTGCCTCTTCTGGACCGGCGTACTTCTCGGCGCGCGCCTTCACTCGCGCCAGCCGCACTTTCGCCTGCTCGACGGCCTTGTGAAATCGCTCGATCTCCGCCCCGATGCCTGACATCGGTATCTCAACCAGCGGAACGTCGGGCACTTCCCACAGCAGCAGGTGCACGGGACCGATCACAATGCCCGGCGACGCGGGCATTCCGATTATGCGTCCGTCCACAAAGATTCGGTCGAGCGTCACGATTCCCCGAACTTTGCGGCGACGAGCGCTTCGAGCGCGTCGAGTGCCGCTTCGGCATCCTCGCCTTCGGCGCGGATGAGAATGGTCGAGCCGAACTCGGCGGCGAGCATCATCACTCCCATGATGCTCTTTCCATTCACCTCGAGGTCGTCGCGGATGATCGTAATGTTGCTCTTGAAACGGGCAGCTGTCTTCACGATCTCCGCCGCCGGTCGCGCGTGAAGGCCGAGTTTGTTGATGATCTTCACTGTGCGCTCTGGCATTACGCGATCACCGAGTAGAGAACGAAGAGCGCGAGTATCGCTAGCGCGAGCTTCCAACCTTCGGCTCGTTCGCCATAACGAGCGAGGAGAGCGCCGCCAACGATCGCTATGATCGTGACCGTGATCGTGAGCGCTCTGCCGTCGGCGATGAGTCGTCTCGCCGTCAGCGGAACGGAAATACCCGACAGCAACGCAGCGACGGCGCCGACGTACTGCGGACTGCGGCGCAGCAGTGGATGACCGAGTGAGTCGGCAACTCTCAATCCCTTGTCGAAGCCGACTCGAAGTCCCCATGCGCGGAGTGAGAGATGTCCTAAGTTGTAGAGGATCAGAAAGATAGCTACGACGGAGAAAGGCCGGGCGTCGAAGCCGTACGCGCCGAGTGCAACGATCGAACACAGTGGAAGCCAGCTCGCCCACACGAGACGGTCGCCGACGCTGCCAAGTGGTCCGGCGAGCGCGGTGCGAAAGCGATCGATGAGTGCGGGCTGAACTCCGTCGAGCTCAGCTCGGGCAAGCGAGCCGACAGCAACGCCGGCGAAGTATGGATGGGCGTTGAAATATCGCGCGTGCCGCGATAGTGCCTCGGTGTATGCGATTCCACCGCGTCCACCCGGCAGAAGTCTAAGCGCCGGCTCCATGCAAAACGCGACTCCATTTCCAATCAGAATCTCATAATTCCACGAGCCTTGAACAGCGAACAACCGGAGATACATCCGGAGCCACGTATTCAAGGGAAGTTTGCGCTTCTCAGTCGCGGCGGTCATCGCAGCAAAATCAGACCGATGCCGCAAGCGAGGCCCGTGGCAAAAAGAATTTTTGCGCCGGGAATAACGTGAAAAATCTTCCAGATTGCCCCCGCGGCGACTGCGACCGAAATCGCAACGACAAGCGCGCGCGAGTAGAGCGGATTCGAATGCCAGGTTCCGACAATCGAGGCGACAATTGGCCGAAACACCAACATTGCCCCGAGCGTGACAGCGCCGCCGCGAATGAAATCAGCAGTGAGCCCGAAGAGCTGGAGTCCAACAATCGCGTCAGCTGATCCGGAGTCGAGCGCGCTACGCATTCTTGCGGCGCGCGATGCGTTGAGGCGACGCAGCTTGATCATGCTCCAGCCACTTACCACTGCAGTGAACAACGCAGCGAGAAGACTCGCCGGCAGTGCGCCGGGAGGATTGGTCGCCTGACTAGCGTAGAGAACGCCGCCAACAACGCTCGCCGAGCCCCACTCCGGATATTTCGACGCACCGAACGGAAGCATGCCAAGCGCTAGCAGCTCGAGTGTCGCACCCATCGTCAGTCCGGCCAACGGATTTCCAATGAACGCGCCCGCGACGGTTGCAGCGACAATTGGCCGCGATATCATTGCCTGCGGAAAAGTCACGACGTCGAGTCCGAGAATAGCTCCCAGAAGTACAACTGGCAGAACATCGATGAGGCTCGCGATCATGCCGATTTCTCTGCGTCGGCGGACAAACCGAGGACTTCCTCCATCGGGACGGGGCGCGCGGCCGGGACATCCTGCGCGGTGACTTTTACCCCCGCCGCGATCAGATCGCGCATCTCTCGCTCTTCGTCCGGGCTTAGAAAGACGTAGCGCAGCTTCTGCGTGCGTCCGGGGCGATGATGCAATCCGCCGACATTCACATGACCGATGTTGCCAACGCCTTTCAATAGGGCGTGCATCGTCGCGACGTTGCCGGTGAGAATGATGCTGTGGCGCGGATCCTTAACGTACGCCGGGTGCTGCTGAACAGCGGTCGCCACGTCCGCGAACCGGAGCTCCATCTCAGGCGGAACTCCCATGCGGTAGAGATCCTGCTCCCAGTCGCAGCACGCGACTTCATCGTCGACCATCACGATGAGTTTTATGTCGAGCGGCTGTCCCCAACCAACGACAACCTGCCCGTGAATCAGCCGGTCATCGATTCGGTAGAGCTCGACTGGCATCAGCTTCCACCCTGCACCGCGAGAGCGCCTCTTCCCTTCTCAGCTGCATGGCGCGCCGCATCTCCTGCGTCTTCGTCGCTGCTGAAAACGAACTCCAGTAATGTCGCGAGATTCGCCCCAGTCACGAGAATAACGCCCGGTGTATCTCGCATGATTCGCCGAACGGCAATCGTCGCGCTTCCAGCAGGAAGATCGGTGAAGAAAATCTTGATGCCGAGCTCCTCGGCGCAATCGCGAATTCGCGCTTCGATGCCTTCGCCGCTCAAGTCGGAATTCGAGAGCGGAATGAAGACATTGCCGAAACCCGTGATCTGTTCTACCGCGCTGACGATTCCCTGCGGAAATGATCCGTGACCTGCGACAATCGCGCGACGAAGAGGTAGTGCGCTACTCGTCATCTTCCTGCAAATATTCTTTCACGTTTCCGGCGGCTGCCTGACGCATGTGGCCAATGAGCCGCTCATTGAAATTGCGCGCCGGGTCGATGCCCGAGTATCGCAGCAGATGATTGAGCGCAATCACTTCCGCGATGACGGTAATGTTTTTTCCGGGATTGAGTGGCACTCGTATGAGGGGAACCTCGACGTCGAGGATCGTGGTGGTCAATGTATCGAGACCGGTGCGATCGACGACCGCGTCCTGATCCCAATCCTCGAGCTTCACTACAACCTCGATGCGCTTCTGCTGACGTACGGCTCGAATTCCAAAAATCGACGGAATGTCGATGAGCCCAACACCACGAATCTCCATATGATGACGCTGTAGCTCGTGACTTCTTCCGATGAGCACGTCATTGCCTCGGCGAAGCGTGATCACTATGTCGTCGGCAACGAGACGATGTCCGCGCTCGACCAGATCGAGCACCAATTCGGATTTTCCTATTCCACTTCTCCCGGTGAAAAACAATCCGACACCGAACACGTCGGCGAGCGAGCCGTGCAGTGTCGTCATCGGCGCGAACTCACCCTCGAGAACGGGTTTTACTCGACGGTAGAATTCGGCCGTCTTGAGCTTGGTTCGCAAAACTGCGACTCCGGTTCGCGCTGCTGCTTCGCCAAGTCCAGGAGGCAGATCCTGTCCCTTCGTCACAATTACTGCGGGCAGCGGAAAACCAAAAAAGGCCGAGAGAATTTTGTCGCGGTAAGCACGATCGAGTGACGCGAGGAAAGTAATCTCGGTTTCTCCGAGAACCTGCAATCTCTCGCCGACGAAACGGTCGACGTAGCCCGCGAGAGCGAGGCCGGGACTCGAGATTTCCGCGCCGGGTATGATTCGATCGAGCCCTCTTCCTTCGCCGAGGTCTTCTAGCTGCAGCGAGTCACCGCTGCGCTCGAGGAATTGTCCGACGGTAATGGATCGCGTCACGCTTTGCGTGCGCGAGCGCGTTTAGGCGTGAGCGTGCCAGTTTTGCGCGCCCGTGTCGCGGCTCGCTTCCGAATTGTTGGCTTGTGCGTGCGCCGAAGCTTACGCACCTGCGCTCCCAATCGCTCGATCGCGGTAGTCAATGCTGGCCCATAGTATTTCGCTTCGCCCAGCGCGACGAGGTTTCTCTGCCTCGGCGCATGAAGCACGATTTCGACACGCTTCACCGGGCCATCTTGCTCAAAGCGGACAATCGCGTCAACCGCGCGAGCAAGTCGCGGCCCCATGCGTCGGATGGCGAGCTCCGCGCGACGTCGTAAACGATCGGGAATGGGCGCGTTGTGAGCATGAAAAATTATTTCCACTGATCAGAGTCTCCACGTCTCATGACAACCTCTTCGAGATGGGCAATCGTATCATCGGCTGACTTTTCCCAGCTGAACTTTTCGGCAAAACGCCTGCCCGCCTTTCCCATGGATTCAACCAGCGATGGCGATTCGGCGAGCTTACGCATCGCTTCCGCCATTGCGGTGATGTCGCCGTGCGGAACGAGCAACCCTGTTTCGCCCTGAATGACTGATTCACGGATGCCGGGTGAATCGCTCGCAATAACGGGAGTTCCGCACGCTGCCGCCTCCATGTTGCTGATGCCCCATCCTTCCTTTGGGGACGCAAGCGTCGCGGCCCACGCGCGACGAAGAAGCGCGACCTTCGATTCTTCTGGAATGAATCCGAGAAAACGAACCCGCGATTCAATTCCGAGCTCGCGTGTCTGGGCTTCGAGCGCCGGCCGGTAGTCGCCACTGCCGGCGATTTCCAGCACTGCATTTTCATTCTTCAACTGCGCAAAGCTGCGAATGACAAGATCGACGCCTTTGTATCGCTTCAACCTTCCAATGTAGATGAACAATGGAGTGGACGATCGAAGCGACGGGTCAGGCGTCAGATAGTCCGTGTCGACGCCGTTGTACACGACGCGAATGCGATCGCGCGGAATTCCGCGACGCACGAGGTCGTCCGCCGTGCTTTCACTTACCGCCTCGAACGGAACGTTCCGGTACAGACGTCCGATAGGTCGTTCGGCCAACCAGAGCGCCGCGGCCAGTGGCGCAGCAGTTTCGCGAAAAGCAGTCGAGCCGAAAAGATGGTGAACGAGTGCGACAAGGCGGTCGATTTTCCAGAGCGGCGTGTACAGTGGCGCCTTGTTCAGATCTTCGATCACGACATCGTGATTTTGTGAGGCAAGATTCCGCCGATAATACCGGTGTACGAGAAATGGATACGTGTATCGTGATCCCACGCGGTGTAGGTCGATGCCGTCTATCGTTGCGCGTCGTGCCGCGCTATTCCACCCGCTGCAAAGGAGATCGACGGAATGACCGCGTCCCGCAAGACGACCGAATATCTGATGAAGGTGAAGCTCTGCGCCGCCTGCCTGCGGGTTCTCTCGATCCTGCCAGTTGAGGACGAGAATTTTCACTAAAGAACGCCGGCCTTCCGAGCGTACGCATCGAGGACGCCGTTGACGAATCGCGCGCTTTCCGCGCTTCCGAATCTCTCCGCGAGACGCACGGCTTCCTGAATCACCACCCTCGGCGGCGTTATACCCTGCTCGAGCTCCGCAGCGCCGAGTCGCAACACTGACCGCTCGATCGCACCAATGCGCTCGAGTCTCCAGTTGTCGGTCACGTCGATGAGCCCCGCGTCGAGCTCTTCCTGCGCACCGATGAATGTTCTGACGATCAAATCAGCGAACTCGCGCTCCTCGGGACTCACTGCGAGGTCGTACCACACGCGGTCTGCAACTTTCGCCAGATCGTGGCCTGGGCGCACATCCCATGCGTACAGCGCCTGAAGCGCGCGCGCTCGGCCGCGCGATTCAACTCTCATCGGTGACGTCGAGCTGTTGCATCAGCTCGATCATCTCGAGCGCGGCGAGAGCCGCGTCCCATCCTTTGTTGCCGTGCACC
>JBGQKT010000095.1:0-11515 GCA_041499635.1 Gemmatimonadaceae bacterium | reverse complement strand
GTTCTCGGGCCTCGGGTACCGGTTACCGGGAACCCCGCGCCGGGTACCGGAAAAAAAGGGGGGCGAATTTTGCCATAACGCATTACTATCGTCACTTCATTAGAAGAGGCTGCCTGCGTGGCAGCCCCCAGCGCGGAACTATTCGCGCCAGTTAGCAGTACGGTAGAAGCAGGAAGGAGTACCAAAGGTGCTGAGAGTAATTCTGACCGTCCTTACGCTTGCTCACGGTGACGATGGTCTTCCGGCCAAAGCGCCGGATGCGGTGGGGATGTCGTCCTCCCGCCTCGAGGCCATCGACCGTGTCGTCCAGCGCGGTATTAGTGCTGGCGGATACCCCGGCGCGTCCGTTGTCGTCGGCAGAAAGGGCGCGGCCGTCTGGGAAAAAGGCTTCGGAAGACTCTCGTGGTCACCCGTGAGTCCCGCCGTCGACGCCGACAAAACCATCTACGACATCGCATCACTCAGCAAAGTCGTCGGCACCACGACTGCCATCATGATTTTGTACGACGAGAAGAAAGTCGATCTCGACGCGCCCGTATTCCGTTATCTCCCCGCATTCTCGGGCGGACTGAAAGATCAAGTCACCGTTCGAATGCTTCTCACGCATCGCTCGGGTCTTCCCGCCGGACGCGATCTGTGGCGAATCGCTCACAGTCCACAGGAAGCGCGCGATTTCGTTCTCTCGACTCAGCTCGAGTACGTACCCGACCAGTCGTACATCTACTCCGACTTGGGCGCCGACGTCTTAGGCATGATCGTCGAATCTGTTTCGGGCGAGAGACTCGATCGATTCCTCGAGCGACGCGTATTCGGCCCGCTCGGAATGCACGACACCTTTTATCGTCCCGCAGATTCATTGCGCTATCGCGTTGCGCCGACTGAAGACAATCCGCCCCGCGGATATCCACTCCGAGGCGAAGTGCACGACGAGAACGCGTACGCACTCGGCGGCATCGCAGGGCACGCGGGACTTTTCTCGACGGCCGCTGATCTCTCGATCTTCGCGCAGATGATGTTGAACGGCGGAACGTACGACGGAGTGCAGATCATCTCCGAGCCGACGGTTTCGCTTTTCATCAAGCGCGCAGCGGGTCATCGCGCACTCGGATGGGACACCGCCGACGGCGATTACGGATCGGGACAGTATCTCACCGAGCGCGCATACGGTCACACCGGATTTACTGGGACATCCATCTGGATCGATCCCGATCGCGAGATGTTCGTGATTCTTCTAACGAATCGTGTGCACGAGGCGAAAGCGTCGCATCCCGGAAGGGTGATCGCCGACGTTCGCGCCGATCTGAGCGATGCAGCGGTGCTCGCTGTGATGGACGGCCCGATGCCGACACTCGCGATGCCAGAAGCATTCCGCGCGGATCGTGAGCTCGGATGGAACACACCAGTTCGTCCCGTGCGATGCGGTGCCGTTCGATCGAAGCACGGACGAGTCGTGAGAAGTCGCGCGCGAGTCAGCTGCCGGCTTGCATCACATTCGTCGAAGAAGCACTCGACCGTGAAATCACGCACGTCGACCAAACACCACGTTGTCGTTAAGAAACACAAAAAACGGTAAGACTGAACAGCCGGTCGCCGATGCCCGCTGGCCGATGACCGATTCCGGAGGTCCGAGAACTACTCAGTTGTAAGTTTGCAGTTTCGGACCTCGGTGATCGCGTATCGGCCAGCGGGTATCGGCGACCGGCTCTTGCGTATATTCCAGTATGTCAGATGATCAGGTAACAGCTGAGCCGGTAGTCAGTGACGATCAGGTGAGGCTCGCATTGCGTCGCGTAAAGGATCCCGAGCTGAATCTCAACATCATGGATATCGGCCTTGTCTATGGTATCAGCGTCGAGGGAGCGAAGGTGAAAGTCGACATGACGCTGACTTCGCCCGGTTGTCCATCAGGTACCGAGATCATGGCTGACGCTGATAGGGAAATTCGCGCGCTGCCCGGTGTCGAGGATGTCGAGATCAATCTCGTGTGGCAGCCGTTCTGGACTCCCGAGAAGATGGAGCCGCGAGTGAGGGCGTACCTCGGGTTCTAACTACAACTACAAAAGAACGCCGCGAATGGATGATTGCCGAGTTGCGCGGGTGACGCTGCCGAGCGTATCTATCGGTATCAATGCTCGGTTCCCCATTCGGAGGCCGAGTGCCTGTTACGGCAAAACTTTCACGCAAATTCTACGAGCGGTTCGGCGACGACATCACGACTGAGCTCGTGGATTGGTTCAACGCGGTGGACGAGACTTATCGCAATCAGCTGAAGGAAATCAACGAGCTGAATTGGGAGCGATTCAAGGCGCACCTCGATGCGCGAATCGCCGAAGTGCGCGCTGATATGAAGACTGAATTAGCGTCGCTCGGTAAAGGACTCCGCGAAGAGTTCCAAAACAAATTCGCGGCGACCGACGCAAGAATTACGAAACTCGAAACCGGATTCCAGAAGGAGTTGCGGCGCGTTCATGAAGACATTCTCAAGTGGATGTTCATCTATTGGACCGGTTTGTTTCTCGCCCTTTGTGGGGTTGGCGTCGGAATCGCCACCTATCTGCGACACTAGAGACCCAAGCGCCGAGTTGCATTGATGGTGCTGCCGAGCGTATCTATCGCTCGGCTCTAAACTCGAGGTAATGATGGCAACAGCATCGTTTTGAAAGTC
Organism: Gemmatimonadaceae bacterium; assembly: GCA_041499635.1. GTDB lineage: Bacteria > Gemmatimonadota > Gemmatimonadetes > Gemmatimonadales > Gemmatimonadaceae > UBA4720. Next base: position 8,850 of record JBGQKT010000095.1, on the reverse strand, counting down.
TGTTGTCGTTTACTCTCTCAAAGCTTCTACGAATTCCGTTCCCATCTCGGCGATCTGCCACTTTCTCAGTCCCGGAACATCTTCGAGATCCTTCACCTTCGACGGCCTTTTCCTCGCAATCGCCTCGAGTCGCTCGCGCGAGCAAAGAACTCCCGGGTCCAGATTCAATCGAGTCGCAGCAACATCTCTCACCACTTTGAGCTTCGTGACGTTCGGCTCGAAGTCATCTTCTTTTTCCCATTTCGGCGCGCGAGGAAATTTCGGCAAGTGCTCCTCGGCGACTTCGAGCCCGCGCTTCACCGCTGAGAGAATCGACGAGCCGCCGCGATCGAGAAGTCCGCGCGGCATTCCCTTGAGTCCCGCGAGCTGGTGCACACTTTTTGGCGCGGTGCGCGCGATGTCGAGCAACACTTCGTTGCCCATCACTCTGAACGTCGCGCGGTCGAGCTCTCGCGCTACGCCGTCGCGCCATGGGACGAGCTCGCGCAGAAGGGCGAGCTCGCGTCGCGTGAGATCACGCGCTCCCTTGACGCGCAGGAAATTCTGCGACTCGTCCTCTTCTTCCCATTTCGTTCCCTCGAGCCGGTCGAATTCTTCCCTTGCCCACTCGAGACGCCCAAGTTTTTCCAATCGCGATCGCAGCTCGTCGCGCAAATCCAGGAGATAGCGCGTGTCCTGCGCGGCATAGTCGAGCATTCCCGGCGTTAGCGGACGCAGCGACCAATCCGCGCGCTGATGTTTCTTGTCGAGCTGGACTCCAAAGAATTGATCGAGTAGCGCAGCGAGCCCGAACGACTTCATGCCGAGCAATTGGGCTGCGATGCGCGTATCGAAGATATTTCTTGCGTGCCAGCCATAATCCTGGTGCAACAATCGCAGGTCGTAGTCGGCGTCGTGGAACACAACTTCGACGTTCGGATCCTCGAGCACCTGCCCGAGTCGCGCGGGTGCGCCGACGGGAATCGGGTCAATGACGGCGCTCCGCTCACGCGTCGTGATCTGGAGGAGATAGATTCGATCGATGAATCGGTGGAAGCTCGCGCCCTCGGTGTCGAGCGCGATCTCGCGTACGCCGGTAATGTCGTCGAGGAAGAGCTCTACTTGCTCCGGAGAATCGATGTATAGAACGGACTCTGCTTGCATCAAGGGAATTTAGTGCGCAATCCTATTCATGTCTGACGATCTAACCTCGACAGGAACCGGCACTCACTGGCTCGGCGACGACATTCCGCTTTACAAGCGGTTCCCCGCCCTGCGCTCGCTTCCGCGCGCACAGCTCCTCATCGGGCCGTCCCCTCTTCAAAAAATTTCGGGAATCGAAGGCGCGAATGATCTCTGGATCAAACGCGACGATCTCAACGCCCCACTGATGGGCGGCAATAAAGTTCGCGCACTCGAGTTTCTACTCGGCGGGGTTCGCGCGGGCGACACAGTTCTTACTGTCGGCGGCGCGGGATCGACTCACGTTCTCGCCACCTCGATTCACGCGCGACGACTCGGCGCCGGCACGATGGCGATTCGGTGGCAGCACGACATGAACGAGATCGCCGACCTGATATCGCAGCGACTCGAGAAAGAGCTCGATGAGCCAACGATTGGACGCAGCGTCGCGACCGCGCTTATCCGGTGCAGTTATCTGCGACTCACTCGCAACGTCCACTTCATTCCCGTTGGCGGAAGCACGCCACTCGGCACACTCGGTCACGTCAACGCAGCGCTCGAGCTCGCAAAACAAATCGAAGCTGGTGAAATGCCGATGCCGCGCGAGATTGTCCTTCCGTTTGCGACGGGCGCAACAATGGCGGGGCTCGCATTGGGGTTCGCGATCGCCGGACTCGACATTCCAATCATTGGCGCGCGAGTTGGGCCGAGGCTGGTTACGAACAGGCGGAGGACGAAGAGAATAATTCGTGGCACCACTCACGCGATTGCCGGATTGACCGGCGAAAGCATTCCCCCCGTGCGCGGCGAGAACCTGCGGATTGTCCATAACGTTTACGGCGGCGCATACGGACGACCACTCAGCGCCGGAACCGAGGCCGCGAATGCGTTGCGCGAGATCACGGGAATCCGACTCGATTCGACGTACAGCGCGAAGGCGTTCGCCGCTGCACTCGAGGCTGCGCGAACAGAGCCTGGCGGAGGACCAACCCTGTTCTGGTTAACTTTCGACGGACGATGGCTGACGAGCTGAGCATCCACATCTACCCGAGCGACTGCGACGCCGCCGGGCACGTGAACCACGCGTACATGCTGGGGCTCCTCGAGCGAGCGCGGTGGGCTGCGCTCGAGCGTCACATGAAGTTCGACGAATATCTTGAGCGCGCGCTCACTGCAGTCGTGCGTCACATCGACGCGTCGTACAGTCGCTCAGCGAGATCCGGCGATGATTTCAATGTCAGAACCGGATTGCTCTCGATTGGGAACACGAGCTTTACCGTGAAGCAAACTGCACACAATCAACACGGCGATATGATTTGCGAGGCAACTATTGTGTACGTGACGATCAGCCCGGAGGGAAAACCGACGCCGGTGCCTGATCATTGGAGGGGGATTTTCTCAGAATGGAGCTGAAATACGAGGAAGCGGGCAAAGGATTTCCGTTAATACTCATTCACGGATTTCCGCACAACCGGTCGTTATGGGCAGACCAGCTGTTTGGTCTTTGCGATCGATGTCGCGTAATCGCTCCTGACTTGCGGGGCTTCGGCGAATCGCGTGCAGAGCCGCCGTGGTCGATGGAAAGTTTTGCTGACGATATCGCCGAGCTCATGGAGAGATTGGAGATCGAGAGTGCGGTGATTGGTGGATTGTCGATGGGAGGATACGTCGCGTTCGAATTCTTGCGGAAATACCCCGATCGTGTGCACTCGCTGATTCTCGCGAACACTCGGCCCGGTGCGGACGGCGACGAAGGGAAGATGAAACGGCGCGACCTGCAGAGAGTCGCGCGCACGGGTGGCGCAGTCGCTGTTGCTGACGCGCAGATCACGGGAATGGTCGGCAAGACGACGCGGGAAACTCATCCCGAGATCGTTCAGCGCATGCATGCGATGATGGAGTCGGCGCCGGTCGAGGGAATTGTCGGCGCGCTCGAGGCGATGATGAATCGTCGCGATTCAACGCCGATGCTTCCCGACATAAGTGTGCCCGTGCTGATCGTCACCGGTGAGGAGGACGCGCTGATTTCGCCGAAGGAATCGCGCGCGATGCACGAGGCAATTCCGCACAGCACGCTCGCGATCATTCCGAAGGTCGGACACGTGAGCAACGTCGAGGATCACATCGAGTTCAATTCGGTCGCGCGGAATTTTCTTGCATCAGTCGGCCACTAAGAAAACTGATGGAACAGATTGGAACGGATGAGGAACGTTCAGTCAGCGCGGCCGAGCGTTCGCTTGCTGCGCAGATTGGCGCGGTTCTCTTTCGCAATCGCGGCTGGTTGCCGTTGCTGTTCATCGGAATTCCGCTCGTGCTGCCGGGAACAACATCGCCGCGCCGATGGATCATCGGCGGAATTCTTATTGTGTTCGGCGAAGCGTTTCGTTTGTGGGGAGTTGCCGCGGCTGGAACAACGACGCGCCGCCGCTCGCGCAACGTGCAGAAGCTCGTGACGCACGGCGCATTCGCGTGGAGCAGAAATCCACTCTACAACGGAAATTTTCTAGTGTGGATGGGATTCGTCGTGATTTCGGGCGTGCTGTGGTTTCTTCCGCTTGCGATGCTGTTGTTCGCTGCCGAGTACAGTTTGATCGTGCGTTACGAGGAGGGAGTGCTCGAATCGACTTTCGGTCGTGAGTACCTGGAATACAAGCAGTTTACTCCGCGATGGGTGCCGTCGAAGCCTGAGCTGATCAGTGAGGGCGAGTTGAATTGGAAGGAAGCATTCAAGAGCGAGATCAGCACGTTCCTTCAGTATCTCGTCTTGATAATTGCATTCGTGGTGAAGGCGAGATTCACTCGCTAACTACAGAACTACAACAGAAGAGATCCGAGATACCAAATCGGACAGATAGCAGATGCCGGTCTAACCACCGGAGGACCGTCCGGCGCACCTGGAAGGTCACTGCGGCAGTTCAATCTGGGATCTGGTCTCTGTACCGATTTGGTATCTCGGATCTCTTCTGTTGCAGTTCTGCAGTTTACCTGTTTGGCCGTCCGGGTGGCGTCTCACCCTTGAAGACGTCCCGATTGATCTGCACGAACTGTTTCATGTTCGCGGGGACGTCCTCTTCGGGGAAGATCGCCGTGACGGGACACTCCGGCTCGCACGCACCGCAATCGATGCACTCATCGGGGTGGATGTAGAGCTGGTCCGGCCCCTCGTAAATGCAATCCACGGGGCAGACATCCACGCACGCGCGATCCTTGATATTGACGCAGGCTTCTGTGATTACGTAAGGCATTGTAATTCGTAAAATAGACCCGAGAAGTCGAATATCAACTGAGCGTGATCCAGCCTATCGCGATCGAGATGGCGAGGAGAAGGAACATAGCCGCTAATACGAGAGCGACTCTGCGGCCCGTGCGGCGCACCGCCTCCCATACTTCCTCGTCGAGGTACATGACGCCCGGCTCGGGCTCGCGAATTACGGCGCGCCTCTGAAGGCGGCGGACGGGCCAGCTATCCTCGAGTCCGACATCGGCAAGAGACTTCGCGGTGGTCGGTGACGTCGCGCCGGCGCGGCGAAAATCGTCGACGACTTCACGCTCTTTCCGCCTGATGATCGCGGCAATTGCTGGTGCACCCATGAGAAAAACATGATAGACGCGGTCTTTTCGTGCCATAGGGAGACGGTCGCGCGTCCATAGTTGGACATGCTCAAGCTCTACTCATTCATTGGCGCGACGGTGGGCAGCTACGCCGGCTGGGCGATTGGTTCGCCCGTCGGTTTTACGACGGCGTTCATGGTCAGCATGGTCGGAACGGGTTTCGGGATCTACTTCGGTCGTCGAGTCGCGAAATACTATGGTGCGTAGAAGCTCGTAGCGCGCGAACTGGCTTGGTAGACAGTGGCGGGCCGCCTACTCTAGATCCGGATTCTCTCGATAAAAAGTCGCAGTACGCCCGATAACCTGAATTACTTCCGATGTTGTCGCGGATGCGAGAATCGCCGCAGCATCTTTTGGTTTTACGTCGGCGTTTTTTCCGAGCTTGACCTTCACGAGCTCGCGAGTTCTTAGCGCGTCGTCCAGGGAAGCAATCAATGCCGGTGAAATTCCTTCCTTTCCAACATGCACGGTCGGATTCAAGTGATGTGCTTCAGCCCTGAGAGATGCACGCTCCTTTCCCTTCATTCGATTGCCTTTCCTTTCATTGTCATGAATGGTCGCACGTCAACCGGAGTGCCATTCCACCAGTCGTGTTGTCCAGAATTGATTCGCATCACCTGAAAATGCAGATGCGGCGTGTCGGGCGGAGCGTTTCCGCTCGTTCCCACATAGCCGATGACAAATCCCTGCGGCACATCGAGTCCCTCGGTGATTTTGTCGGAGTAATGTGAGAGGTGCGCGTAGTAGTAGACGTAGCGGCCCTCGTCGTCGATCAAGTATGCGGTAATTCCGCCGGCGGCGTTTTGTCTGAGCCGCATGACTTTTCCGGAGATTGCTGCAACGACCGGAGTTTCGCGCGGAGCGAGAATGTCAGTCGCGCTATGAGTGCGTCCATCGGGGCGCGGCTCGTTGAATGAGTCGGGAACTTTCGAAGGATCGACGCCATCGACCGGGACCATCAGCGTGCGTTCGCGAAAGTACGCAATGTCGTCGTCGGTAATCGTCGGCGTCACTGGACGGGGAGTGGTCTCGACCGGCCCGTGCGCGCAGGCTGCGAGTGCCGAGGTCAAAGCAAATATCAAGATGTGACGGTTTAACATCGGTCTCGTCTAATCATCGATGAGAAAATTCGCTGCGTTCATCGGTGTCGCCATCGGCGGATATTTGGGCTGGCTCTTCGGCACAGCCACCGACCGGTACATTGCCTGGGCATTGGAAATCCCTGCCGGTCATACATACACGGTCGTCATGACTCTTGTAATGGCGTTCGTGTTTGGGTACACCTTACGGCGTGGCGTAGGCGTGCTGAGCGCGGGGCATGCGGCGGCCGAAGCGAAAGTTGAGCGCGCTGAGACGAACGCTCCGCGCAAAAGAGCCCACACCGGCAGAACTCCTCCCTCTCCCTTCCCGGCTTTTCAAGCGTAGGCACTCGCGGGGCGTAGACTAGCATCTCGCCGCTCTGCCGTTTCATTTTGTCCGCCTATGCGAAGATGTTTGATTCTTTGTCTCCTCAGCGTCGCGACGACGCGCGCGATTGCGCAAATACCGAATCCTTCGTCGCGAGTGGTGCCGCCACCGCCCACAATCGCGGCGGATGCAGCGTCAGGACGGCCCGCGCATCACGCCACACAATCGGCTATCGATCCTGAGCACGCCTTCGACGGTTTGACGAGCGACGGTTACTCCTGGGATTGCGCGAAAAAATCATGGATCAACACGCGAACTAACGAGTCGATCGGATTCGCGGGTCAAACCGGGACATTCGGTGAAATCATACCCCCGCCGCCGCTCATCGGTGGGAATATCGCGGAAACCACCGCTGCAGATCCTGATCATGCAGTCGAGCCAAAGTCCGGAACGAATCTCGTGTGGGATCGCGGCACGAAAACGTGGAGAGACGCAAAAACAAACAAGGATGTCGGTTTTCAGGGCGTGGTGGTGAGAGCCACGTGCCCGAGCACGCACGCGGTCGCAAACCGGTCTCCGCGGGTTCTGCCACCGCTTGTGTTCGATGAAGGCACTCCCTCCGAACTTTTCATCATCGACGTTCATTACGACTATCGAACTTTCTACAAGCTCAAGGAAATAGTGAGCAGCAGTCCTCTCGCCTCCAGTAATGAAGTGACCTCGGCAACAAATGGTGTCGGCGGATCTCTCGGCGCAAAGCTCCCGTCACTTCCCGCATTTGGAACGGTCAACGGATACTGGTCCACCGGGCTCACGACAAACGTGACGTTGGCAAACGGTCATCGCGCGCAAAGCGACATCAAAGATTACGGAGCTGGATTTGGAGTCAGGTTGATGCCGAGTGGACAGCGGCGATTCAGTCCGTACGCGTTTGCGAATGCGATGTTCGAGTGGAATAAAAGCACATATCAGGAATTCAACACGGCCGGCACCAGTGTTCTCACCGAGCCGCGCACTCACACGACATGGACAGGCGAGTATGGTGTCGGTGAAGCGTTGTGGTTCACACCCCAATTCGGAATCTCAGCCGAAGCTTCGTACAACGGAATCTTCAAGAGCACGAACGCGAATGAAAATTACAAGCTGAGCGCCGGGTTCACGCTGAGGCTCGGCCAGTGATGACGGCTTCGCGTCGCGCAGCGTTCATTGCGCTCGTGATGAGCGCGATTTCCTGCAACGAGAAAGGAGTCGATTTCTTTTTCCCCGGCGCGACTTCGCCGAAAACAGGAAATCTCACTGGACTCGTCTCGAGTGGAACCGTGCCGATTGCCGGCGCGAATGTTTCGCTATCGCAGAGTTTGTCGACGACGACGAATTCTTCCGGCATTTACAATTTTCTCGATCTGAGCGTCGCGCAATACACGATCACGACCACCGCCACGGGATTCACGTGCATCAATCCGACGGTGAATGTCCTGCTGAATGAGACGGTAACGTCGAACATCACATGCACGTCATTGCCCGGCAGCGTGACCGGAACTGTGCGAGTGAGCGGAACAGGGCAGTCGGGTGTCGCAATCACATTGACGCAGGGAACGACGACAATCGGTGCGACGACGGCCTCGGGCGGAACGTATACGATCGCGAACGTTCCACCCGGCACATACTCGGCATCAGTAACTCCGCCAGCGAATACGACGTGCACGCCGAATCCGCAAAACGTCACGGTCGTAACGAGTCAGGCGGCGACAGCAAACTTCGATTGCACTCCGATTCCAGGAAGTGTGACCGGAGCTGTGCGAGTGAGTGGAGTTGGTCAGTCGGGAGTTGTCGTCTTGTTGTCACAAGGCACGACGAACGTCGGCCAGGCCGCAACCGGCACCGGCGGAACGTACACGATTGCCAACGTTCCACCCGGCACATACTCGGCAGCGATCCCAACGCCGGCGAACACGACTTGCGCTTCGAATCCGCAGAGTGTGACTGTCACAGCTAATGCGGCTGCGACCGCAAACTTCGATTGCACGCCGGTGGCTGGTGCAATTGCTGGAATCGTAAGATTCGATGGCGTTGGACAAGGTGGAAGAGTGGTCGTCGTCTCTCAGGGAATTTCGACAGCTGGTACTGCGACGACTGCTGCCGACGGGACGTACAGAGTGTCGGCGCTCGCTCCGGGCACGTATTCGGTTTCCGTAACGCCACCCGTCGGCGGAACGTGTTCGCCGAATCCTCAGACGATCACTGTGCAGGCGAATCAGGATGCGACTGCGAACTTCGATTGCACGACTCCGCAGGATTTCGCGGTGACACTCGGTGATCCGCCGCCGAGTTATCGGCATATCGTCGCGGGTGTTTCGGCGGAGACTTGTGTTGGTATAAGCGCGACGCCGGCGCAGCCGGGTGCAACATGGACGACTACGTGGACTGGAACCGGAACTGTTGGAACGAGCTCAAGGACTGGGACGTTCGACGCCAGCAATCACGTGGTGGATCGTCAGCCGATCAATGATGCATCCGGTACCTACAATCTTCATGTGGCGGTAGTGTCGGGCGAGACGACGAGGACGGCTGATGCATCGGTCGTCGTTACTGCTGCAGCAGGAACTTGTCCTCCGTAATCGACCGCCCCTGAACCCTTTCAGTTTGCGCGTCTGGAGTTTTCAGTTTTTC
>JBGQKT010000094.1:0-11940 GCA_041499635.1 Gemmatimonadaceae bacterium | reverse complement strand
GAGCCCGTTGCGCTTCTTCAGGAACGATTCGTTCCCGTTTATCTGATGCATCGGTTCGCGATCAATTCTGTTGCGAAGACGATTGGCGGAATGGAATACAGCAACGCCCTTCGCGGCGACGGCGCGCAGGAGACTCGGCCCATTGATGGAGCGACCCAGCGTCGCGCACTATCGGCGCTCATTGCTGCGCTCAGCCCGAGTGAGCTCGCGATTCCCGACACAGTAATTACGCTGCTCGGGCCGAGGCCGTATTCGTACAGCCCGTATGTGGAGCTCTTCAACGCGCAAACGCGGCCCGCGTTCGACGAGCTCGGCGCAGCACGCACGCTCGCACAGATGATCGTCGATGCAATTCTTCAGCGCGACCGTGCAGGGCGACTCGTTCAGTTTGCGATTCGTGGAAACGCGCCGCTCACGCTCGGCGAGACAATCAACTCTCTCACTGCAAATTGGAATTCCTCACGAAGTGGCTCAGCGAAGACGGATGCGATGCGTCGAGTAGCGCAGCGTGCCGTTGCAGATCGATTGCTGCTCCTCGCTGCAGATAAGGAAGCGTCCCCCGATGCTCGAGCGATTGCGGAGCTCAAGATGGACGCATTACGAAAGCGCGCTCGAACATTGTCGATGAGCGGAGCTGAGCCTGAGCGCGCACACTGGATGGCGATCGCGGGAGATTTCACTCGTTGGATCGAGCGACAGGAGCTTCCAACACCGACACCTGCCCTTCGACCACCGCCCGGAGATCCGTTCGGAATTGACCCGTGAAGGCCCTCGACAGTTCATGTAAGGATTTCGTCAGAGGATAACGTCGGTCGCTGTATCCCGACCAGATCGCACTCAATTTTCGCTCATGGCTCAGCCAATCCGAGTTGATGCCGGTCTGACAGTTCCGGGCTCAGATTCGATTCAGAAGACGCCCACGCCCGAGCGTGCGCGATGGCGCGTCGATTCTGTCGATCTGCTCCGCGGTCTCGTGATGGTGATCATGCTCATCGATCACACGCGCGATTTCGTGCATCACGACACTTTCTTTTTCGATCCGTCGGATATCTCGCGAACTTATCCAGTGCTTTTCTTTACGCGCTGGATCACGCATTTCTGCGCGCCGGTATTCGTTTTTCTCGCCGGCTCGGGCGCCTACTTTCAGTTGGCGAGAGGAAAACCGAAAGCGGAGCTCTCGCGGTTTCTACTCAAGCGCGGCCTATGGCTGATCGTCCTCGAGTTCACCGTGATTCGATTCCTCGTCTTCTGGAATCTCGACTACGGTCATTTCCTCGGCTTCGCGCAGGTCATCTGGGTGTTTGGATGGAGCATGATTCTACTCGCGGGATTGATCTACCTGCCGCTTCGCGCAATCGCGGCATTCGGAATCACGATGATCGCGCTCCACAATTTTCTCGATCCAATCAAGATCACGCCGTGGCAAGGTCCCGGGACTCCCGCGCCTGGATTTCTTGGTTCGCTGTGGATGGTGTTGCATCAGAGTGGCGTGACTCTGCCATTCGGGTGGCCGGGCCCGATCTGGTTCATCCTTTACCCACTCATCCCATGGCTCGGCGTGATGGCGGCGGGTTACACCCTCGGCGCCGTATACGACCGCACATCCGAGGAAAGGCGGCGATGGCTGCTCAAGCGGGGCGCCGCAATCACGATTGGATTTGTACTTCTGCGCGCGACGAATATTTACGGCGATCCTGGAAAGTGGTCGACACAGAAGAGCGCGGCGATGACTGTCGTGTCATTCCTCGATGTGCAGAAATATCCGCCGTCGCTTCTCTATCTGATGATGACCTTGGGCCCGGCGCTCATCGCGCTGGCGTTGTGGGAGAAGTACAACGCACGCGATGCGAATCCGCGTCAGCCGAATGCGATTGCGCGAATGCTGATCACATTCGGTCGAGTGCCGCTTTTCTTTTACATCCTGCAATGGGTTTACGCCCACAGTGCCGGATATCTGCTGTCACTCGCCGCAGGCAAGCCCACGTCGGTTTATTTCAGCCTTCCTGGGCCCGGTCAACCCGTGCCGTCAAATGTCGGCTTCGACTTGTGGGTAGTGTATGCGGTGTGGCTTGTCGGAGTGCTGCTGCTGTATCCGATTTGCAAATGGTACGCTTCTGTAAAAGCGCGCCGAACGGATTGGTGGCTTAGTTACCTGTAGTTCCGTCGGCGGCGAGAGCGACCGCGTGTCTCCTCATGCGGCGCCTACAAGGCAAGACATGTTCCGTTAAAATTCGCCCATGTCGACTGAGCACCACATTCAGGTTCGTCGCACGGCGCGGTATTACACGCTCGGCGAGCCAAGCCACGCAACGCGCGACGTCTGGTTCGTTTGTCACGGCTATGGACAACTTGCGGCTGATTTCATCAAAGAGTTCGAGATCATCGCCGATCCGACACGAGTCATCGTTGCGCCGGAAGCATTGTCTCGATATTACGCGGCGAACGAGGCGGGATTCCACTCATCGGAATCGAGGGTCGTCGCATCGTGGATGACGCGCGAAGATCGCGAGGCTGAGATCGACGACTACGTCGCGTACCTCGACGCAGTGCATGACGAGATCATTTCGAAAGTCGATCGAAAAAATGTTTCCGTTACTGTGCTGGGCTTCTCGCAGGGCGGCGCGACGGCGAATCGCTGGCTTACGCGCGGCCGATCACGCGCCGATCGACTCATTATGTGGGGCGCACTCATCGCGAGCGACGCGGATCTCAATCAGGCTGCGACTTTCTTCCGTGACGTAAAGCTGACGATCGTGTATGGGAAGAGAGATCAATTCGCGAATGAGAAGATGATCGAGGATTACCAACGAGTATTGACCGAAAAGAAAATTCCCTTCGAGCTTCTCACGTTTAACGGCGGACATCGTATGGATCGGGAGACTCTTCGGTCTTTGCTTCGGTGACTGGATCGGGTGTCAGCGGCCCCAGGACTCTTAGCTCTGGCCACGCGAGTGCGACTGATCCAACAACAACGAGAGTCCCGACGCCTCCGGCTACGACCGCCGCGACCGGACCAACAAGCGCCGCAAGTGCCCCTGACTCGAATCCGCCTAACTCGTTCGACATGTCGATGAACACGCTGTTCACCGCTGATACGCGTCCCCGCATTTCATCCGGAGTTCGCATCTGAACGAGCGTGGAGCGGATGATCATGCTGATCCCATCGAAAACTCCAAGAAGAAAAAGCATTAGCAGCGACAACCAGAACGATCGCGATAATCCGAACACGATTGTCGCGACGCCAAATCCGGCGACCGAGAAAAGGAGTAATGCTCCGGTGCGGGTAAGCAGCGGACGATGCGCAATTGCAAGCGCGACAATGAGCGCTCCAACTGACGGCGCTGCCCGCAACCATCCCAGTCCATCCGGCCCAACGTCCAGAATATCCTTTGCGAAAATCGGTAACAGCGCCGTCGCGCCGCCGAGTAACACCGCGAACAAGTCGAGCGTGATTGCAGCGAGAATCACCTTCGAGCCGCGCACGAATCGCATTCCCGCCACGACAGACTGGACAGTCATCTTCTCTCTGGGTTTGGTTTGCATTGACTCAGATGTCCCTCCGCCTCCGCGAATCTCGATCAGCGTCCAGAGAGAGATCGCGAGAAGAAAGGTGCTGATTAGATACGCGCCAGTCGCGCCGCCTTCGCTGGCGATGATGATTCCGCCGAGTCCGGGTCCGACGACAGAAGCAATCTGAAACGAACTGCTGCCCCAGGTCACAGCATTCCCAAAGAGCTCGGGCGGGACGAGCTGCGGAAGCAAAGCCTGGCGCGCCGGATTGTTGTACGCCTGCGCTGCTCCTCTTGCGATAAGAATCAGGTAGACGAGCCACACCGGCCCGCGCCAGTACGAAAGCGCCGCGAGTCCGAGTCCCGTGACAATGAACGCCACCTGCGCCCATATAAGAATTCGCCTTCTGTCGATTACATCGGCGAGGTGGCCCGCGGGAAGCGCGAGTATTACAACGGGAAGAGCAGTCGACAGTCCTACGAGTCCGAGCGCAAGCGCCGAATGAGTGCGCTCGTACAGCTCCCACCCAAGCGCAACCTGCAGGATCTGCCAGCCAATGACACCCGCCACCCGGCCGGATATGTAGAGTTGGACGTCACGCTCGCGGAGCGCAGCGTACGGATCGTGAGCGTTGGTTATTTGCGGGCGCTCTCTCGCTGAGGTGTAGCTCCGGTAGCGCGATGCACGCGCAATGCGGCGATCCGACGTCCGTCCATTGCGATCACTTCTAACTCTCCTCCCGGAACAGGAACGCGATCTCCCATTCGGGGCAATCGGCCAAGCTGCGCAAACGCGTAACCGCCGAGCGTGGTCCAATCTCCTTCTGGAATCTGCACGCGATGATCTGAGCGGACGTCGATCAAAGACATTGTGCCGTCGAGCTCGAGAACGCCATCGGCCTCGATTGCGGTGCGAGCCGCAAAATCATACTCGTCGGAAATGTCGCCGATCACTTCTTCGATAAGATCTTCCATCGTGATGATTCCGGCGGTGCCACCGTACTCGTCCAGCACAACGGCCATGTGCGCGCGCGTCTTCCTCAAATCATCGAGCACACGCTCGGCTGCTCTGCTATCGGGAACGTAGAGGCATTCACGCGTGAAATCCTTGAGCGAAAACGGCTTCGCATCCTCGCCGAGCCATAGATCTTTAGCGAGAAAAACGCCGATCACATCGTCGAGAGATTCGCGAATCACTGGATACCGGGAGTAACGCTCCTCTTTCACGATGCGTCTGACTTCGTCCTCTGAGGCGTCGATGTCGAGCGCGACAACTTCCGTGCGCGGACGCATGACGTCGCGCGCCTTCTTGTGGTGAAAATCCAAAACTCCTGCGAGCATGGCCGTGTCGGATTCGTTCAGTCGACCGTAAGCGCGCGCCTGCATTACAAGAATTCGCAGCTCGTCGGGAGAATGTCCCTGCATGTCGGATGCGCGGCTGATGTTGAACACCGACAAGAGCGCACTCGCTGCACCGTGGAATACCCAGATCAGCGGCGCCATCGCTCGCGAGAAAAGAACGAGCGGAGTAATGACGAACTTCGTTACTCCCTCAGGCCGAACGAGCGCAATTGACTTGGGCGCGAGCTCGCCGAGCACGATGTGCAGGAAAGTCAGAATTAGAAAGCCGACAGCGAGGGACGCAGCCGTGTGCACACCCGCCGGAGGAGCGGACATGCCGAACAACTCGAGAACGCGATCGAGAATTTCTGCCACCGCCGGCTCGCCCACCCAACCAAGGGCCAGTGACGCGAGCGTGATTCCAAGCTGAGTGCCGGCGATGTACCGGTCGAGGTGGTCGAGTGCGCTCTGTACTATGCGCGCCTGGCGGTCTCCGCCCTGCGCCAACTCATCGATGCGGGTGCGACGAACCGCCACGAGCGCAAACTCCGCAGCGACAAAAAAAGAATTCGCCAGAACGAGCAGAAGGACGACGAGTAAACGTCCTGTGACTGCCCCGGCTCCGAGGTGCGACGTTACCTGTTGCATCGCCGCCGAGTCTGTCATGAGCAATCAATCTATACGGAATGCCCGGGATTTGACGGAGACTCAACCCCAGCGACGTGAATGCGATAGCTCTCGAAAGCCAGTTAGTCATCGAGCCGGTCGATTTGGTAGAGTCGACCGTGCCGAGTCATTTCCGCACCCTCCGGTGGGTATATCTCGCGCGGCTGATTCTCGCGACAGCGATTTTCTTCGCCGCCGTATCTGTATGGCTTCGCGCGGACAGTGTCGACACGCTGATTGCCTCGCTCGCGTTCATCGGAGCGCTTGGCCTCACAGTGTTCTCGAATCTCTGGACGGGGCCGTGGAATAAACCGGCCACAACGACGTTCCTTTACACCCAGGTTGTTTTCGATCTCCTTCTGGTGACGGCCGCAGTGCATGTCACCTGGGATGGATCGCAATCCGAATTTGCCCCTCTCTACATTCTGGTCATCGCGGTATCCGCGCTGCTTGTTCCGGCGGCGGGTGTTCCGCTTGCGGCCGCGTTCGGAATTGTTCTTTACGTCGCCGATGCAATGCTTGGTCACAATGTCGACCCGGACTCTCCTCTCCTGTTTCAGCTCGCCGTTTTTGCAGTCGTCGCGCTCAGCAGCGGAATCATTGGTGCGAAACTGCGCGCCGCCGGCGCTCAGACTGAGGAGCTCGCGGCAGAGGTTATGGCTTTTCGCCTGCGCGAAAGCGACATCCGTCAAATCGAGCAACGCGCACAGCGACTGGAAGGCGTCGCGGAAATGAGCGCGTCACTCGCTCATGAGATTCGCAATCCCCTCTCGTCCATTCGCAGTGCAGTAGAGCAGCTCGCGCGAATTCCGCGAGCGTCAGAAGACGAACAGGTGTTGAGTCGCCTCGTGCAGCGCGAATCAGATCGTCTTTCTCGACTGCTCGGCGAGTTTCTCGATTTCGCGCGAACGAGCGCTGCCAAAGTGCAGCGTGTCGATCTCACTCAGGTTGCGCGCAACGCGGCAAAGCTCGCGGCGGGTCATGCGGGAATTGCGCCTGGAGTTCGTGTCACCGATTTCTTTCCGTCGACTGCATTGATAATGGAAGGCGATGAGGACCTTCTACACCGCGCCATTTACAATCTTCTATTGAACGCTGTGCAGGCATCGCCACCGAACGGAGAAGTTCGCATCGAGGGTGGCGAGCTTTCGCCGAACCAGTTGCCGCAGGGTCGCGGGCAATTCGAGCGTGGTGCATTCGCGGTTCTTGTGATCGATGAGGGCGCGGGTGTTTCACCGGCAATTCGTGACCGACTGTTCGATCCCTTCGTCACAACAAAGCCGGGGGGCAGTGGGCTTGGACTCTCGATAGTCCAGCGCGCTGCAGAGGCGCATGGCGGCTTGGTTACTGTGAGTTCCCTCGGAGAGGAAACGCGCTTCACGCTCGTTCTTCCAAAATTCCGTGACCCGGAACGCACATGAATGTAAGTACGGAAGATCGCCCGACCGTTCTGATTGTCGATGACGAGTCGGCGATTGTTGACACTCTTCGAATTCTCCTAAAGAACGAAGGATTCGCCGCACACGTCGCATTCGGTGGAAAGCAAGGCCTCGATCAGATTGTGGCCCTTCGTCCGAATGTGATCATCAGCGACATCCGCATGCCCGCCGTTGGCGGCATGGATTTGCTCACTGCGGCGCGCGCACAGGATCCCGACGTTCCCGTAATTCTCATGACGGCGCAGGCGTCACTCCAATCCGCGATTCAGGCGGTTAACGAGGGCGCGTTCCATTACATCCAGAAGCCATTTCGCAACGATGAGCTCGTCGCGATCGTCAAGCGCGCGGTAGAGCATCGCCATTTGAAAGTCGAAAACCGACAGCTGAAGAAAGAGATCAAGCGTCGGGATAAAGTCGGCAAGCCCGTCGGGACGAATCGCGCGTGGCTCGAGATTCTTCACATCGCGGAAACCGTTGCTCAAACTGATTCAACGGTGCTTCTGCAGGGAGAATCCGGGACAGGGAAGGGAGTCGTCGCCCGATACATTCACGAGCTTTCGAACAGAGCATCGAACGCTTTCGTGTCGATCAACTGCGGAGCTCTCCCGGAAAGTTTGCTCGAGAGCGAGCTGTTCGGACATGTGAAGGGATCGTTTACCGGCGCGGTAAAAGACAAGATGGGGATGTTCGCTGCCTCTGAAGGCGGAACGTTCTTCCTCGACGAAATCGGCGAGACAACGCCTGCGACACAGGTCAAGCTCCTTCGTGTGCTTCAGCATCGCGAGGTAATTCCCGTCGGTGGGACTGACCCGATTCCAATCGATACTCGAATTATCGCCGCGACCAATCGCGATCTCGATGAGGAAATTGCGCGGGGACACTTCCGCAGCGATCTCTTCTATCGTTTGAACGTCATCGCGTTGGAGATACCACCGCTCCGCAAGCGACGCGAAGACATCCAGATGCTCGCCGAATCTTTTCTGCAGCAGGTTGCGCTCACTCGCAACGAAGAGCCAAAGAAACTGACCCCCGAGGCGGCCGAGCAGCTTCAGTCGTATAACTGGCCGGGCAACGTTCGCGAGCTCGAGAACGCCATCGAGCGCGCGGTGATCCTCGCCTCGAACGGCGTGATTACTCCATCGTCGCTTCCCGACAAGATTCGCGAGCAAAAAGCCGAACCGCTTGTAGCGGAGCGAGCTGCAACGAATCCGTCGCTCGAGGCAATCGAGCGCGCCTACATCATGTGGGTGCTCGGAAGCGAAGGCGGCAACAAGTCACGCGCTGCCGAGACGCTCGGCATCGATCCATCAACTCTTTATCGCAAGCTGACCCGGTTCGGGGTCGAAGCGTGAACGAGTATTTCGCGGGGAATGCTGGCCAGAAGCGCGTTCAGTCGTTGGCACTTCTCGCAATTGCGCTTCTCGCCGTGATGGCGTCGCTCTCTGGAATTCAAAACGGATTCGCCCTCGACGACGTTCACATCATAGTCGAGAACAATCGTGTCCATGCGCTGAGCGAAGCGTGGCGAATGTTTGGTCAGACGTATTGGCCGCCCGATGAGGGCGCGTCGCTTTATCGCCCGCTTACGATCATTGTGTTTTCCATACAGTGGGCGCTCGGTCACGGCTCTGCATTTCCGTTTCATCTAACGAACATCCTGTTGTATGCGATTGTTGCGGTCGCGCTGTTCCGTCTCGCGCTGCTTCTCATGCCGCTGCCTGCAGCGTTCGTTGCCGCCGCGCTTTTCGCGGTGCACCCACTTCATACAGAAGTAGTCGCCAATGTCGTTGGCCAGGCGGAGCTATGGGTAGCGCTGCTCGTCATCGTCGCTGTCTATCGCTACGTCCGCGCGCGACGTAAAGGAGCTCTGCCGTATCATGAAGTTGCAATTCTCGCGGCGCTCTATTTTGCCGCGTGCATGTTCAAGGAGCACGCAATCGTTCTGCCGGCGCTGCTCGTTGCGGCCGAGCTTACGGTTGTCGGTAACCGGCGCAGCGTCGATCGCGCTCGAGAACTCTGGCCGTTGTTCGTGACCCTCGCGTTTGCCGGCGTCCTCTTCGTCGTACTGCGGACACTTGTTGTTGGTCGCCTCACTCAAGGCGGACCGAATGTCCTCTTGCTCGGTGTGCCGTACTCGACGCGTCTCTTCACGATGCTTCGCGTTTTCATGGAATGGATTCGTCTCTTTGTTTGGCCGGCGAATTTGTCAGCGGATTATTCGTCGAGACGAATCGAAGCAGCAACATCGTTCGATGCGTCGATGGTCGCACCGCTGCTCGTAATCGCAGGTCTTGTCGCTATCGCGTGGTCAGTTCGCCGCTCAAAGCCCGCAGTGACTTTTGGTTTCCTGTGGGCCGGAATCAACCTGTTGATGCCGAGCAATCTTGTCGTCGTCACGGGAAATGTTCTCGCGGAGCGAACTCTCTTTTTGGCGAGTGCAGGGCTGGTGATCTGCGCCGGCGTAGCCGCGGTCGAATTATGGAAAGTGATGTCCGAACGAGGCCGCGTGCGGCGTTTGGCGACGATTACCGCGCTGACTGCGTTGCTCGCAGCTGGAATCTTTCGCAGCTCGACGCGAAACGTTGCGTGGCATGACAACGAAACGCTATTCAGACAAACGGTGGCTGATGTTCCAATGAGCTACCGCGCGCATTGGATGCTTGCGGAGTATCTGACCGACGCGGGACAGACAGCCGAAGGTCTCGATGAGATGCTTCTCGCTGTTGTGCTCGGAAGGAAGAATGATCCGGGATTGCTCTCGTTTGCGGCCGATCGGTTTCGCATGGCGAATCAATGTCCGCGAGCGATGGGAATGTATCGCAAGGCTCTCGACATAGATCCGACATTGCCCGAGCTGCGATTCAATGCGTCTGTTTGTCTCTTACAGCTCGGAAAATTCGATGAAGCGAAGGCGCTCGCGCGTCAGGGTCTGAAATCGGCGAGCAACGATGGTCATCTTCAGCGTGTGCTGGTTGTTGCCGACAGCCTCGCGAATCTGAGCAAGAAAACAATTTCGCCGGGCTGAGTTGCCTCCTCGGTCAACGGCCTGATCAGCTGCACCTGATTCTCTTCGATCGTAGTGAAAGAAGGCGGCCACTCGCGGGCCGCCTTTTTTTTTCCGCATCCCCTCGTGAAATAGAACGGTGGTTCGATTCGCGAGATGATGCCGCGCCATCAACGATGCGCGGTAACGTCAGCACATGACGACACGCACCGGGCTCACCCTCATCGAAGTTGTAATCGCGATTCTCATCCTCTCGGTAGGCGCGCTCGCATTGGCAGGCTCGTCAGCTGTGATGGTGCGTCGCCTCTCAGACAGCGCGCGCACCGCTGCGGGAGCCTCGGTTGGACGAAGTCGCATCGAGTCCTCGCTTGCTGCGCCGTGTAGCGCACTCGCTGGAGGATCGGAACAAATCCTCGGTGTTCATTCAGAGTGGTCCGTCGCCGGTACGCAGAATTCCGCGGACATCAAACAGCGCGTGACATATCCAGCTCGGCGCGGGCCACACTCTGAGGACTTCATTAGCTCAGCACCATGCAGATGAAATCGTCGCGGATGCGCGGAGGGTTCACCTTGATCGAGCTGATCGTCGCGACTGCGCTCGCAGCAATTGTCGGCGCAACTCTCATGATTACTCTGCGAAGGCAGGAACGATTCTACTCGTCAGCGACTGAGATGATGCAGCTTCGATCGCAGCTTCGCGACGCTGCAGACGTTCTCGTCGCGGACATTCGCGGGGCGGCTGTTTCGCGGTACGGACTTCTCCTCATGACCGATACCGCGCTCGAGCTTTTCACGACACTCGGTACGTCAGTCCTTTGCGCGACTCCATCGGGTCGAACGCTTTTCTTACCGCCGGCAACGCTCAGCAGCGGTGCGGGGCTCACGTCACTTCTTGCGTCACCCGACACGGGCGATCTCGCACTCGTGCTCTCTCTTCCGGGTGGCAAAACCGATTCTGCACGCTGGACCGAGTCGCGCATTTCAGCGTTTGCGTCGCGCTCTCTCAGTAATTCGTGTCCGGCCACTACGGGATTCACTTCCGCGCTTGACGCCGCCGCAGGGCGAACAGGATACGCGTTAACACTTTCCGCAGCATTGCCGCCTGAGGTGCGAAAGGGCGCACCAATTCGATTCGTGCGTCGCGCGCGCTACAGCCTCTACAGGTCATCCGACGGCGCATGGTATCTCGGCTATCGTCGCTGCAACGCGATTGGCAAATCCGTATGCGCGACTATCCAACCAGTCAGCGGACCGTACCTCGCGTATTCGCGCGGCGGAACGAACTCGAGCGGCCTCGCGTTCAGGTACTTCGACACAAACGGCAACGAGTTGTTTGACGCAGCTCTGTCTCCGGCGCTCGCGAAAATCGATGTCGTTTTACGCGGCGAGACGTCACGTGCAGTCTCGTTGGCCGGTGACGCAAGACAGCGGTATCGCGACTCGTCAGTCGTGACGGTGTCTCCACGCAACAGAGTGCGATGACGGCGTCGTCCCGCGCAGGGTTCGCGCTAGTCGCGGCGCTCGTCGCTCTGATATTGATGGCACTGCTGATCACCGGCGCTTTTTTCGCAGGCGGGCAGGACGTCGCAGTTACGCGTGCAGAGCTTCGCGACCAACAAGTTTTTGCCTACGCTGAATACGCAGTGGCTCACGCGCTCGAAAACTGGGATGCGCCGGCGCGCGCGCTAATGTCGATCGGACAAACGCAAACGGCACAATCGACGACTGACTCTCCGCTCGAGAGCACCGTTTTCGTCACACGGCTCGACAGTCTGATCTACGCGTTTACCGCCGAAGCCCGCATTTCTACCGTCGATGGAAACGGTCTCAGGCGGCGCATTGGAATTACGGTTCTGACATCAGGAACGGGAAACGGCGTTCAGCCCGCGCGTGTCCCCGAGCAAGCCTGGAGCGAGCTCTACTGAATGTGGGAAATACTGTTACCTCGCTGCCCGGCAAATCGTGTTCAGGTGCAATCCCT
>JBGQKT010000093.1:0-11943 GCA_041499635.1 Gemmatimonadaceae bacterium | reverse complement strand
CGCGTGAAGGTCGCGGTGATCGGCAAGTACACGGACCTCGTGGATTCGTACAAGAGCGTTCAGGAAGCGCTCATTCACGGCGGAATTGCGAACGACACAGGCGTCGACATTTCGTGGCTTGCGAGCGACATGTTCACCGATCGCCAGCGCACGCGCGAATTGCTCGCGGATTATCACGCCGTGCTCGTACCCGGTGGATTCGGCGTGAGAGGAGTAGAAGGAATGCTCGAGGCGATTCGCTATGCTCGCGAATCGGGACTTCCGTTCTTCGGCATTTGCCTCGGCATGCAGACAGCGATCATCGAGTTCGCGCGCAACGTGATTGGGCTCGATGACAGTCATTCCAGCGAATTTGCTCCCGAGT
This sequence comes from Gemmatimonadaceae bacterium, assembly GCA_041499635.1. Classification (GTDB taxonomy): domain Bacteria; phylum Gemmatimonadota; class Gemmatimonadetes; order Gemmatimonadales; family Gemmatimonadaceae; genus UBA4720. Next base: position 11,579 of record JBGQKT010000093.1, on the reverse strand, counting down.
GCGCCGATCCAGTGATCTCATTGATGGAATCACAGCAGCATCTGACCGACATGGGCGGGACAATGAGACTTGGCGCGTATCCATGCAGACTCGGCGTTGGGACGCGAGCGGCCGCGATCTATGGCGTGCCACAGGTGAGCGAGCGGCACCGTCACCGGTACGAAGTATCCAACGCCTACCGCGATCAATTCGTGGAACACGGTCTCACTCTGAGCGGACTTTCTCCTGACGGATCTCTCGTGGAGATTGTGGAGCTGCAGACGCATCCCTGGTACATCGGTTGCCAGTTCCATCCCGAGCTTCAGTCGCGACCGACTCGGCCGCATCCGCTCTTTGCGAGCTTCATCGCCGCGGCAGTCGAGGCGAGAAATACTCGCGCCGAGCGCAGGCGGCCCGCATTCGAAGTCGTCGAGTAGATGGCTCAGCTATTTCCCTCGGACCGGCTATTCCTCATTGCCGGTCCGTGTGTCGTCGAAGATGACGCGCTCAACATGCGCGTGGCGACCGAGATTGCGCGTCTCGAATCGCGGGTGCCCGGAGGCGCGATATTCAAAGCGAGCTTCGACAAAGCAAACCGCTCAAACGCTGGAGCGGCGCGCGGCCCTGGTTTTCACGAGGGATTAGCAGCACTCGATCGCGTGCGATCGGCTACGGGTCTAAGAGTTCTGACCGACGTTCATCTGCCCGATCAATGCGCGGCGACAGCCGAGTTCGTCGATGCTCTGCAAATCCCCGCTTTCCTTTGCCGGCAAACCGATTTGCTCCAGGCGGCAGGCGCAACCGGAAAGCCGGTCAACATTAAAAAAGGTCAATGGCTTCATCCGGAAGGGATGCGTGGCGCCGTCGAAAAGGTGCGTGAGGCTCGACCATCAGGCGCCTCAGCGGAGATCGCAGTTACTGAGCGCGGCACATTCTTCGGGTACGGCGACCTCGTCGTGGACATGCGATCGTTTTGCCGGATGCGCGACGCATGCAACGCACCGGTGATATTCGACGCGACACACAGTGTTCAGCGTCCCGGACTCGGCGAGGGAGGATCGAGCGGCGGTGCGCGCGAATTCATTCCGCATCTCGCGATGGCTGCGATTGCCGCAGGCGCGCAGGGAATCTTCATAGAAACTCATCCTGATCCCGACAATGCGCCAAGTGACGGACCAAACATGTTGCCTCTCTCCGAGCTCGAGACGCTGATCGACAGACTCGTTGGCGTTTGGGAGAAAGTCTCCAGGTGACTCCCGAAGAGATTCTCGATCGCGGTCGCCGCGTTGTGCGTCTCGAAGGCGAAGCGCTGGTCGAAGCGGAAAAGCGACTTGGAGAGGAATTCGTGCGTGCCGTTGAAGTGCTCGCGAAATCAACCGGGCGCGCAATCGTTGCCGGCGTAGGCAAGTCGGGACTCGTCGGAAGAAAAATCGCGGCGACTCTTACGTCGACGGGCACACCCGCAACGTTCCTTCATCCCGCGGAGAGTTTCCACGGAGATCTCGGGATCGTCGGCTCGCAGGATGTTGCGATACTCATCTCGAAGAGCGGCGAATCGGACGAGATGGTGCGGCTCCTCGATCATCTCAAGCGACTCGGCGTGTGTACCATCGCGATCACCGGAAACGCAGAGTCGACGCTTGCTCGGCACACCGACGTCCACCTCGACGGGTGGGTGCGCGAAGAAGCGTGCGTTCATGACCTTGCGCCGACTACGAGCACGACCGTTGCACTTGCGATTGGCGATGCGCTCGCGGTCGCTCTCCTCGAGGAGAAAGGATTCAAGGCCGATGACTTCGCGCGACTGCATCCTGGTGGGGCGCTGGGTCGTCGACTTCTCACCAAAGTTCGCGACGTAATGGTGACGGGAACGCTCATTCCAGCACTGCCAACGACTGCGACGATGCGTGAGGCGGTAGTTCAGCTCGCTGAGCGGCGTGGAATTGCCGTCATTACAGGGGAGCAAGGAGACGTTGTTGGGGTTATCACTTCAGGAGATCTTACGCGTCTCATGGAGCGGGAGGAAAACGTCCTCCCAATTCGGGTGACTGATGTAATGACGTCCGATCCAAAAGTGGCTGAGGCAGACGATCTAGGGAGTGCCGTGGTTTATAGAATGGAAAAGCATGGAATTATCTCGATGCCCGTTGTGGACGGAGGACGCAGGTTAGTCGGCGTCATTCATCTGCACGACCTGATGCGCGCCGGAGTGGTATGAAGCGGGCGGAATTCCTCTTTGCAGCATTCTTTTTTGCCGCGGTGACGGTGACCGCTTGTGATGACAAGGCACAGCCACCAATTGTCGGAAAGGCTTCGCTCGCTGACTCTGCCGACCAGGTGATGTTCAACGCGCGCTTCGCTCTCACCGACAACGGACTTTCTCGCGCCGATCTTACCGCTGATACTGCTTTTTTCTTCGACGATAACACTCGCGTCGAGCTGCGAAAAGTTGCGACGACGTTCTATACCACGACGGGCGCACGCGATGCGTATCTCACCTCACGGCGCGGTACATACAACAGCAGGCGCGGGGACATGGTGGCGCGTGACAGTGTCATCGTTGTCACTGAAGAGGGACGTCGTCTCGTGACGCCGGAGCTTCGATACGATCAAGCGCTCAACACGATCATGAGCGACAGCGCGTTCGTTCTCACTGAGCCGGGTCGACGCCTCGAGGGCGTTGGATTTCGCTCCGATCCCAACATGCAAAACGTGAGAATACTCAAGACGAAGAGCGGCACCACCGGTTCTGTCACGCTTCCTGGCCAGTGAAAGCGAAACACTCTCTGAATTTCGCTTCCGTCCTTGCGGCAATAACGATCGCGACGCCTGCGCTTGCTCAAGCGCCGCCGCGCGAGTGTATCCTCGACTACGAGTCGCCAACCGGTAACACGCGCACTAATGCGATCGAGCTACCGAGTCACCGCTACAATGTCTTTCAGGGCGGTGGCGTCACGTATCATTGCCGGGGACAGGACAACACGATCATCGCCGACAGCTCCGAGTATTACGGCGATCAAAGTATTCTCTATCTCATCGGCAACGTTCATTATCGCGAGACGAGAGCAAAGGTCGACTCGGATCGTATGACGTACTATCAGCTCGAGGACCGCCTTCGCGCTGAAGGAAATGTCAACGTCGTGTTGCAGAGCGGTACCACGATGAAAGGTCCGGTAGTCGATTACTATCGGGCGACAGCAACTCGACCTCTCGCGAGAGCCATAGCTACTGGTCACCCGACAATGCAGATCGTCGAGCCCAATAAATCCGGGCGCGCAAGCGAGCCGATCAATGTTGTGGCAAACCAGATCGTCGCCGATGGAGACAGCCTTGTATACGCTTCGGGCCAGGTGGAAATCACGCGTCCCGACGTCATAGCGAAGGGAGATTCAGCGTATCTCGATAATCGTCGCGAGTTTGCAAAGTTGCTCAAGTCACCGAGCGTGCAAAGCCGGAAGGACCGGCCGTTTACACTCACGGGCGGCGTGATCAATCTCTATTCGAAAGATCGAGTCCTTCAACGGGTCGTCTCCACTCCGGACGGCCATGTTCTCAGTCAGGATCTCGAGCTGGTTGCGGACACGGTCGATATGAGAATGAGCAATGATCGTCTCGATCGTGTAATTGCGTTTGGCCAAAAGCGCGCCCATGCGATTTCTCCCGATCGCGAAATAATCGCCGACTCGATCGATGCGATAATGCCGGGCCAACGGTTGCGCGAGGTGCACGCGCTGAGGAAGGCCTATGCCAACAGTGTCCCCGATACAGCTCACGTGATATCGACCGAGCGCGACTGGATACGTGGCGACACAATCATCGCCCAGTTCGATACGGTTGCGATCTCTGACACCGCGAGCAAGCCAGTGCCTCGTCGTATTCTCGCCGTTGGAAATGCCAGCAGTTATTACCAGCTCGCGGCGGACAACAAGACTAAAACGATACCGAACATCAACTACGTGAAGGGAAAAGCGATTACAGTTCTCTTCGAGAATCGTGAAGTACGGACTGTGGAAGTTACGGAGCAAGCCGCGGGGGTTTACATCGAGCCTGCCAAGGTTGGAACGACAAACACATCTGCGATTCCATCGAAAAATGTTCGGCCGCCCCAACCCGCACCAACCAGCACACCACCCAGGCGGATCCGCAAGAACAACCAATGAGCGTCCAGCAACTTTCGCCCAGGATACGCGAGGTCATCAGGCAACTGTCCGGAGACGAGCGCTCGATTGACATCGCTCTCGGCGCAATCATCGGTGCAGCAGATGATACGGGATCGGCGCGATTCCAGGACGTCGCGACTCGCTATCGTGACGAGTATCTGCGCGCTCTTCGCGCGGAAGGACGAGACGCGGAGCGCGAAGCGGGAAGGCTCGGGCTCGACGAAGTGCGCAGCTATCTCGCCGATTCGATCATTCCACGACTCATCGGCGATGGTGCGCTCGTCGGGCCAGCTCCAGAACCTGACGATGTAGATGGGCGCGTAAAAATCGCCGACGGCGTTTGGCGCGAGGTGGCGTCGAACAAGGCGGAGGTCGCCGACGTTTTAAGGCAAACAGCCGACACGGTGACCGTGGATCCGTTGCGTCAGTCAAGGCCTGCGCCGAGCGGCAGCATTCTCGAAGCGAAAGGTCTGGTGAAGACATATCGCCGGCGCGCCGTCGTGAACGATGTCGATCTCAGGCTGCAACAGGGTGAAATCGTTGGGTTGCTCGGGCCGAACGGAGCGGGGAAGACTACCACCTTCTATATGATTGTCGGGCTGATAGAGCCTGACGCCGGTCGTATACTCCTCGACGGCCGCGATATAACGGGAATGCCGATGTATCAGCGGGCGCGGCACGGAATCGGCTATTTGTCGCAGGAGCCCTCGATCTTCCGCAAGCTATCGGTCGAGGACAACATTCTCGCGATATTGGAGACGCTTCCATTGACGAAAGCCGAACGCCAGCGCCGCCTCGAGAAGCTGCTGGATGAGCTGGGAATCAAGAGGCTGCGCAAGAGCAAGGCGTACGCGCTTTCAGGCGGAGAGCGAAGGAGACTCGAAATCACGCGCGCTCTTGTTACCAGTCCTAAGTTCATGATGCTCGACGAGCCTTTTGCAGGCGTCGACCCGATCGCTGTCCATGATATTCAGACAATCGTTGCGGGTTTGCGGCATCGCGGCATCGGAGTTCTCATCAGCGATCACAACGTCGAGCAAACGCTCGATATTGTGGACCGCGCGTACATCATGTTCGACGGACAGGTGAAAGTTTCCGGAACGGTGCGCGATCTCGTATTCGACGACACGGTGGCCGACATTTATCTCGGACCGACTCTCACAGCGCGACTTCGCGAGCGATTCTCGCACCTGTCTGTAGCCGGAGCAGCATCGTGAAGCCAGGCATCAGCCAATCCACTCAGCTCAGGCAGGAGCTCAAGATCAATCCACGCCTGTATCAGGCGATGGATTTGCTTTACATGCCTCTGCTCGATCTGCAACAGCATCTGAAGCAGGAGCTGCTCAACAATCCTTTCCTCGATCTCGTCGAAGATGAGGAAGAAGAAGAAGAGACCGAGCAGACCGAGACTGAAACCAACAACTCGACCGAAGAAGAAAAGCGCGGCGACGAAATCGACTGGGAGGAAATTCTTCTCGATGGATTCGACACCGCCGGTGGTCGTCGCGAAGAACATGAGGAGCGCGAGTACTTCGAGCCCGTCACTGTAGCGACCCGTGACTTGAGCGACCATCTCCGCGATCAGGTAAGCTTGCTCGAGCTTACTCCGCGCCAGATGCTGTTGGCTGACGAATTCATCGGCAACATCGGCGACGACGGATATCTCGCGTCGACAGTCGAAGAAGTAGTAACCGCGCTCAATGACGTTGTTACGCGCGCCGCAGAAGAATCAGATCGCGACACTGAGGATCTCCCGCTCTACACAGTCCCCGAGGCGGAGAAGATGCTCGAGACTGTCCAGGGTCTCGATCCGCCGGGTGTCGGTGCACGAACGCTGCAGGAATGTCTGCTGCTTCAATTGAAAGAGGCCGGACTTCAACAGTCGCTGCCATATCGTCTCGTGCACGACTGCTTCGACGAGCTCATCGCGCACCGATGGAGCGAGATCTCGAAGCGATTCGGAATCAGCGCATCCGACGTGCAGGGAGCGGCCGATGAAATCGCGAAGCTCGATCCAAAGCCTGGTTTGCGGTACAGCAGCGGCAGCGACAATTACATCATACCCGACCTGATCGTCGATAAGATCGACGGGCATTACCACGTCTTCCTCAACGACGCAAACCTCCCGCGCTTGAAGCTCAGCAAGGCGTATCAGGAAATTGCGCGCGACAAAAAGAAATTCGAGGGAGAGAACAAGGAATTCATCTCCAACAAGCTCAACTCCGCTAATTGGATGATTCAGGCAATCGAGCAGCGGCGACAGACAATGCTGAAGGTCATGAACTATATCGTCGACCGACAGCGCGAGTTCTTCGACAAAGGCGTGCAGTTCCTCAAGCCGCTCACCCTTCGCGAGGTGGCCGAGGTCATCAACATGCACGAGTCGACTGTGAGTCGCGTTACGAACGAGAAGTTCGTGCAGACTCCGCGCGGAGTTCTCCCTCTCAAATTCTTTTTCTCATCGGGCCTCGCCACGACGGAAGGCGAAGACGTGTCGGCCCGCGGCATCAAAGCGCAGCTCGAGAAGCTGGTGCAGGACGAGGATCCGAAGCATCCGCTCACCGATCAGGCGATAGTGAATATTCTCCGAGAGAGCGGAGTACAGATCGCTCGCCGCACAGTGGCCAAGTACCGCGACCAGCTTGGAGTTCTTTCCGCGAGGATGCGAAAGAGAGTATGACATCGCTTCGCTCCGAGGAGTCCGCGACGTACGGCTCATCTGCCGCCAATATGCGATTGCCGCGTCCGGTCGTGAGCGTGCTCGTCCCGGCGAAAGATGAAGCGGAGAATCTTCCGCTATTCATGGAGCAGGCTGCGGCGACATTTGCCCGGAGTCCCGGAGACTACGAGGTCATCGTCATCGACGATGGGTCAGTCGACGACACCTGGCGCATGCTCCAGACATTGTCAGCTCAATATCCATTCCTTCGGGCAGCACGACACAGAACTGGACGCGGCATCGCCGAAGCATTGCGCACCGGATACCTGCACTCTCGCGGTTCGGTGCTCGTTTTTTATCCGGCCGATCTTCAGTACAAGCCGGAAGACATTCCGCGACTCGTCGCGCCGGTGCTCGATGGAAGCTTTGACGTCGTCACTGGATACAAGGAAGGCGTGTACGAGAAGGCTTTTGTCTCGGGAGTCTACAACAGACTCAGCCGAACACTTTTTCATGTTCCTGTGCGTGATCTCAACGGTGTAAAAGCGTACAGGCGCGAGGTAATGGAATCTCTTCCAGCGCGGCCGGATTGGCATCGATACATGGTCGTTATGGCCGCGTCGCAAGGATTCACAGTTTCCGAGGTCCCCATGCCGCTTTATCCGCGGCATGCGGGCAAATCGAAATTTGGAATCGGACGAATTCCTGTCGGAGTGCTCGACATGCTCGCGGTGTGGTTCGAGCTTCGCTTTGCGAAGAAGCCACTGCTTCTCTTCGGGATGATGGGCGCTGCGCTATTCATCTTTGGTGTGCTCGCGGGACTTGTCGCGGTTCTCTGGCGAATCTTTGCGGGCGAAGGATTCCGTCCGATCCTGACCCTCGTCGAGACATGCCTCTTGCTCGGCAGCGTTTTCTTCGCGACAGGATTGCTCGGCGAGCTCATCGCAGCTCAACGAGCGGAGATGCGCGAGCTTCGCGCGCGACTCGAGGAGCTGGCAGAGGGTCGAGACACGCTGCAGAAACCATAGCGGCGTGAATGTTCTTTTCCTGACCCACTCGTTCCCGCGGTCACAAGGGGACGCGCCGGGCTCATTCATACTTCGCCTTGCAGTAGCTCTCAAGGACAAGTCCGTTAACGTGCGCGTGGTTGCGCCGGCGGCAGAAGGGCTCGCATCTGAAGAAATCATCGACGGCGTAACGGTCGAGCGATTTCGTTACGCGCCGCGTCGTTACGAAAAGCTCGCGTACACGGGCAACATGGCGCAGGACGTCGCATCATCGTGGAGCGCGCGCCTTGCTCTGCTTGGATTTCTCGGATCCGATTTCGCTGCGTCGGTGCGCGCACGCAGGAGTTTTGAGCCCGACGTTCTCCATGCTCATTGGTGGTTTCCGAGCGGGGTCATCGGCAGCTGGATTTCGAGAATGTCGCATCGGCCACTCGTGACTACCCTTCACGGTACCGATGTTCGTCTCGCGAGAAGCGCCGCGATCTCACGACCGCTCTTCCGCCATGTCCTCCAACACTCCGCGGCGGTGACAACAGTATCGAGCTGGCTGGCAAATGAAGTCAGCTCGCTCGTTCCATCTGTGAAGCCGACAATCGCGCCGATGCCCGCGGATACAGAGCGCTATTCGCCGGGCGGGCGACGTGAAATCTCGCGATTGTTATTCGTTGGACGTTTCACGCAGCAGAAGGGACTCGAGCATTTGCTTCGCGCACTCTCACAAATGAAACGTCCGGCAGTCATCGACGTCGTTGGAAACGGCGGTGAGGGAGAGCGATATCGCGCGATGGCGCAGGAGCTTTGCGTTGCAGATCGCGTTGCCTGGCACGGACAACTGCGGAGCGACCAGCTCGCGGGACTTTATCGCGCGGCCACTGCGCTTGTAGTTCCTTCAATTGACGAGGGACTCGGTCTCGTCGCGGTGGAAGCGCTCCTATGCGAGACACCGGTCGTTGCATTCAGGTCGGGCGGTCTTACGGACGTGATACAGGACGGGCGCACTGGAATTCTCGTATCACCCGGCGATTCCGCTGCACTCGCGGCCGCACTCGACGCAGTGATTGCCGAACCGGAGCGAGCGCGCACGCTCGGCGTGGCGGGACGGATCTACGCGCTCGCCAATTTCGCGCCGGAGTCTGCCGCGCAACGTTACAGCGACATCTACAGGCACGCGCTTGAAAGCAGTGCGTCGTAAGGTCTTCCTTGCAGCTCAATGGATTTTCGCCGCCGCGATCGTGTTCGCGGCGGTGCGCGCGCTGCGTGGACAGTGGAGCACTGCGACGCAACGTCTCGCGACAATCTCGTTTGGGTGGTCATGGATACTCGGAGCGACTCTCATCGTTTTTCTGACGTATCTCCTTTTGATCGAAACGTGGCGTCGGATTCTCGTCGGGTGGCAGGCACATCTTCCATTTGGAACGGCCGCGCGTATCTGGTTCGTCTCCAACCTCGGCAAGTATTTGCCGGGGAAGGTGTGGTCGATTGCAGCGATGAGCGTGATGGCGCGCGAGCACGGCGTGTCACCGATGGCAGCTGCTGGATCGTCAGTTCTGATTCAGCTCATAACCGTCGCGACAGGAATCGCACTGGTGATCGTGACGGGAATCAAAGCGATCGATCAGTCAACTGTTGCGATTGTCATCGGCGTATTTCTCGCAGCAGGCATCGCGGCGCTGCCGGCGGTTCTTCCTGGCCTTGGGCGCATCGCGGGGAATCTCACTGGAAAGGCGATCGAGATTCCGCCGCTTCCCGCAAGCACGATCTGGCTTGCTGTTGCGAGATCGCTTCTGTCGTGGATCGCGTATGGAATTGCTTTTCGCATGTTCGTCGCCGGCGTGCTCGGTGAAGCTGCTGGCGCGACTTCGTCATACATCGCAGTTTATGCCGCGTCGTACATCATCGGCTTCCTTGCGCTCTTTGCCCCGGGAGGAGTTGTCGTCAGGGAGAGCGCGCTGGTAGCAGGGATGGCTCGACTCGGATTGGCTTCGCAGGCAGATGCTTTCGCGGTTGCCGTGGCATCGCGCCTCTGGCTCACTGTCGTGGAGCTGTTGCCGGGATTCATCTCACTTGGGCTCGCGCGGCACTCCTCGAAAACTCAATCGACGCAATGAAACGCAAAGCGGACTCGGCGCCCGCAAAAGCATCTGCGCCGGTTGAGAGCTCCGGTTCTTCGGACGAGCCGACCGTGCCGGCAGCAAGCTTGCGCGCGCCGGCTCACGCGAATCTGTGGGCCGCGCTCACATACGCGGTGCTCACGATGTCGCTCGGCTTTCCCGCCCTCGCCGGCAAATTTCTCGTCGGGCCCAATAGCGATCAGTACGTGGCCGGTTATGCATTTCGCGAGTTCGCGGCGAGCACGCTGAAATCAACTGGACATTTCCCGTTGTGGGACCCGTACCTGTTCGGCGGACTGCCATTCGTGGCCGCGATGCACGGCGACATTTTCTATCCGACTTTCCTGTTGCGGATGATCATGCCGACCGACGTGGCGATGACCTGGGGATTCATCATTCACGTTTGGCTCGCGGGATTCTTCACCTACCTCTTCCTTCGCGCTTCGGGATTCGGATTCTTCGGCTCACTTTTCGGCGGCGTCGCATACATGATGGGTGGTCAGGTCGCGTCGCTCGTTTCTCCTGGACATGATGGAAAGCTCTTCATCAGCGCGCTGTTTCCGCTCGCGCTGATGCTGATCTTGCGCGGAGCTCGCGACGGAAAACGCTGGAGCTGGGGACTGCTTGCGCTCGTCATCGGCTTGGCTGTTCTCAGTCCACACCCACAGCTGTTGCAATACCTGCTTCTCGCGTCGGCTGCTTACGGAATTTTTCTGCTCGTATCGGGGAAGAGAAGGGGAGAGATCTCCGCGCGCGACGCACTCATGAAGCTTGGGCTCGCTGTGGGCGCAGTGGTGATTGGGTTGGCCATCGGAGCAATTCAGTTTCTGCCGGTGCGCGAGTACGTTCCGTGGTCGCCGCGCGCGGCCGGGCTCGCCGATTACGCTCGAGCGACATCATACGCGTGGCCACCAAGCGAGATTTTCAATTCCTATCTGCCGCAGTTCACGGGCATGCTCGACAACTACTGGGGCGAAAGTGGAATTCACTACCATAGTGATTACATCGGAGTAGTTGTGCTGATCGTCATGGGCTGCGCTTACGCGTCATTGCGCGTGAATCCGCGCCGCAGTGAGATCTGGTTTTGGACTGGGACTCTAGTGATCGCAACACTGTGGGCACTGGGCGGACACACACCGTTTTACAGAATTCCTTACGCGCTCATTCCCGGGACAAAGTTCTTCCGCGCACCCAACAGCGTGTTCTTCGTTGGATCCATGGCGATTGCGTTTCTAACCGCAGCAGGAGTAGAGCGCGTTCTCGATAAGCAGATCGGCAAGAAATACTTGTACGGATGGTTGATCTTCGGAGCGCTCATCGCAGTGCTCGGCGCCGCTGGAGGTCTCACTAGCATCGCGCTAAGCATTGCCGGAACGCGAATGACAGACAATGTGGTAGCGAATTCGCTCGACGTGATGACCGGATCGTGGCGCTCGTTCGCATTCGTGATACTGACTGCCGCGCTGATATTGACCGCTCAACGACAAAAGAAACTTGCACCCAACATTGTCGGCTGGGCAATCACGTTGCTTTGCGCAATAGATCTTTGGACGATTCTTCGATTCTATTGGATTTTCTCTGCGCCTGCAGCACAGCTCTACGCCGCAGACCCGACGATCGAATATATGAAACACGAAGCGCAGCCCGCGCGCGTAATCGCTCT
>JBGQKT010000092.1:0-12058 GCA_041499635.1 Gemmatimonadaceae bacterium | reverse complement strand
TCGGAACCTCGTTGCCCATCTCTTTTGCGTGCTCGCGATAATTGCGGCCAATGCAAACGATTTTTCCAGGACGTTTTGTTTCTGGCATTGTCAGTCGGACACCTTGTAGAAGTCATGTAGTTGCCGCGCGATTTCATTCCACGGAAGCATGAGTCGCCGCGCTGGCGGAAGTGCTCGCATCAATTCTGTTCCGTATTTCTTGGTGATTACTCGCGGATCCGCAATGATGACTGCGCCGCGATCGGTCGCGGTACGAATCAATCGCCCGAATCCCTGCTTTAAGCGAAGCGCTGCGTGCGGCACCATGTACTCCGCGAACGGATCGCCGCCGCGAGCGAGAATCGCCTCGCAATTTGCCGCCGTGACGGGTTCCGTTGGAACGCGAAATGGGAGCCTCGCGATCAAAAGTCCGCGCAATGCATGGCCAGGAACGTCGACACCCTCCCAGTAGGACGACGTCCCGATCAACACAGCGCGCCCGGAGAGCCTGAATTTCTCGAGCAGCGCGTCGCGACTTTCGTCTCCATGAACGAGAAGCGGACGATTGTCTGCCACGCCGCGCGCACGCAGCGCGAGAGCTACTTCCCGCACGTCCTTGTGACTCGTGAAAAGCGCGAACAAACCGCCGTCGCTCGCATCGGCGAAATCCGCGATCATGTCGATCACCGCGAGCAAATGCGCGCGCGGATCAGCATTCGGCGCGGGAACGTCGGTGGGAATTGCTATGACTGCCTGCCTGAAGTAATCGAAGGGCGACGGGAACGAAGCTGTGAGTGGTGGAATCTCGAGCTGATCCACGCCGAGTCTCGCTGCGAGGAATTCGAACCGGTTATCGGTCGCAAGCGTCGCACTCGTCACTATCGCGGTCTCCACTCTCGCGAAAAGATCGTCACGCAGAATCGGCGCGAGATCCAGCGGAACCCACGTCACGGCAATGTTTCCGTCTTTGCCGCGCGTCTCGATCCATCGTATGCGCTTCGGTGCGTCCGGTCCGGGATCGAGCGCCCCATGAAGCGCGGCAGCGAGCGCCTCGACTCTCCTTCCAACCGCGCTCATTTCGTTCAGCAGCACCGCAGTCGCCTCGTCACGCAGCTTTTCGATTTCCAATCGTTTCTTAATGAGAGAGAGACTGTCGGTGATCAGCGCTGTTTGCGTGAAGAGATCGGCCAGCGCGGCGGCAAGACCCGAATGCCAGATCTCATCGGTCTCGAATTCATCGGTGAGTCGCACTTCCGACTGACCTGAGCGACGGAGGTAAGTCTCGAGAAGGTCGAATACCACTTCGCCCTTCATCCGCGCCGCGGTAACCGCTGGTGCGACTTTCTCGGCGACCATTTCGAGACTGGCTTTGCTGAACATGTCATCGCGCTGACGAAGCCGTTGCTCGAGCAGCGCGAGCAGACCTGACCCGCGCTTTGTGCCCGCCCCTCTCATCAGCCGCGACATGAGTCGCTGAAGTCCACGACGCGTTGCTGACTCTCCGAGATGCGCTGCTGCCGCATCCTCGAGATGATGTCCCTCGTCGATTACAAGTCGAGTGTACGGCGGAATGACCGCAGCCTCATTCCAGTTTCGCTGGACGCGTCGCACAGCAACGTCGGACATCAGCAGATGATGATTGACTACGACGACATCGGCTTCTGCCGCAACGCGCCGCGCAGAAAACAGAAAACACTTATCGAAATGCGGACATTCCGCGCGCGTGCACAGATCCGGCTCGGCCGACACTTCGTCCCATACTTCCGGATCGCGTGCCTCTGCGAGATCACCCAGCGATCCGTCCTTTGTCACCTTGGCCCAGCGCGAGATTTCGCCGAGCCCGTCGGATTCTGCGAGGAGATCGCCGCTGATGAGCCTGGCCTGCTCGAGTCTCAAGAGACAGAGATAATTTCGCCAGCCCTTCAGCAACGCGAATCTTACTTTCTGTTCGCCCTCGAGCGCGCGCGAAAGAAATGGAAGATCCTTTCGAACGAGCTGCTCCTGCAAATTGATCGTGTTCGTTGAGACGACGGTTCGCTCGCCGTTCAGCGCCGCCCATCGAAGCGCAGGCAGAAGATAGCCGAGTGATTTTCCGACGCCCGTGCCGGCTTCGAGCAGCGCGACGCCGCCGTCGTTGTACAGCTCCGCAATCGCGCGAGCCATCTCACGCTGACTCGGACGATCCTCGTACTGATCCATCTCGGCAGCGATGCTTCCGAGCGGACCGAGGTCGTCGGCAATAGCAGTGGGATCGAGAGATTGGCTCTCGGCCTCAGTCTCAGCGGTGAAAGCGATCACGATTCGTGAGCCAGGCGATACGCGAGATTGCGCGGAGCACCATGACGTGAGATCAGCCATTCGACAATCTCACGCTGAGTTTTTCCTGCGTCGCGAAGTCGCGTCACTTCTTCGCCGAGGAATTCTTCAGATAGCTCTTCCTTCTCGGCGCCGCTGATGAGAATCACGACTTCGCCGCGAGCAGGTGATTCGGAAAATCTGGTCGCGAGCTCGGCCACAGTTCCGCGCGCGTACTCCTCGAATTTTTTTGTGAGCTCACGGGCGACGACGGCAGTTCGTGAGCTTGCACCGGATTCTGAAATTTCGGCGAGCGTTTCGCCGACGCGACCCGGCGCCTCGTAGATGATCGCGGTGTGCTGCATCCGCATTATCTCGGTGAGCACGTGCAGCCGATCTTTCCCCTTTCGCGGAAGAAAGCCGAAGAATGTGAAGTGCTCGCCGGCTAAACCTGATCCCACGAGTGCAGCGAGCAACGCTGACGCGCCGGGAATCGGAACAACCGCGACACCGGCAGCGATTGCTGCGGCGACAAGCCGCGCTCCAGGATCGGACAGCAGCGGCGTACCGGCATCGGTGATGAGCGCGATTGTATCTCCATCGAGCAATCGCTTCACGAGCCGGGGAGTTTCGCGCGCCTCGTTGTGCTCGTGATACGGAGCGCATCGCGTCGTGATCTGATAGTGATCGAGCAGACGACGAGAGTGACGCGTGTCCTCCGCAACGACGAGCGCGGCCGAGGATAGGACCTCGACCGCGCGAAAGGACATGTCACCCATGTTGCCGATGGGAGTGCTCACGACGTAAAGGGCTCCTTTCTCCCGGTTGTTTGACTCGGAGCCCGTCGTCACCGCGCCGTGCCGGCGCTACGCCGCTGCGTGCTGCTTGAACTTCTGCTCGAGGTGCGCTTTCGAAGCGGCTCCGATGACCTGATCGATGAGCTTTCCGTCCTTGAAGAACAGAATCGCCGGGATCGATCTCACCGAGAAACGGGCGGGCGTCTTGATGTTCGTGTCGACGTCCATCTTCATCACCTTCGCCTTGCCCTCGAACTCGACAGCAAGCTGATCGAGTGTCGGCTCGACGATGCGGCAGGGACCACACCATGTCGCCCAGAAATCCACTACGGCGAGTCCTTCGTGCTTTTCGATCTCGACTTCGAAATCGCCGTCAGTAACAGCTACAGCAGTTGACATTTAATACCTTCTCCGCAGGGATAGCCCGCATGCTAGTCCGAATTAACTTTGAATCTTCCTTCACCAAGAAATCTAATGCGCCGGGCAACCCCTGAGGGTGTGAAAATTTCTCACGTCGGGCTCGCAGTACGCTCGATCGCCGAGGCGCTTCCTTTCTACAGGGAAATCCTCGGGTTGGAAGAAGAAAGTCTCGCCGACACTGACGGCGCGCGCATCGCGGGAGTCGATGCGGGCGGCACCCTGGTGGAGCTTCTGGAGGCGGAGCGGGAGGATTCTCCCATTGCGAGATTCATCGCGAGGCGGGGGCCAGGAATCCATCACATCTGCTTTGCAGTCGACGATCTCGATGCGACGATGGAGCGTTGTCGAGAAAAGGGCGTTAAGCTGATTGACGAGACGCCGCGTGTCGGCGCCGAGGGAAAACGAATCGCTTTTCTTCACCCCGCCTCGACGGCGGGGATTCTAATCGAGCTTACCGAATCCTAGCGTCTGGAATTCATTGTTCCCGATTCGCGACAGAACTCTTTCACCGCGGCAATTTCCATATTGTCGACGAACCACCTGTTGTTCGGGCCCTCGATTGTATAGAAGTGCGGCGTGCGAGTGAACCTCCCGCGCGTCAGCTCGACCGTGAAGACACGGTGCGATGTTTCTCCCGGACCTTCGCCGAGAATGCGATACTTGTCGTGCATGAAATAACACTGAAGGATGATGAGGCGCTTCTCGAGCTGCTCACGATCCATGTTGTCTCGCGAGGGGCCGCGGTTCGTTCCAAATACGGCCGACATCGCCTGAAGATCCTGACCACGCACAGCAGCGAGAAACTCTTCGACCGCCAGCCGCGGCGAAGGAGCACCGGGAATCTGCGGTCCGGTGGTGGTGTGCGGCGCGCCCGTTCCGGTGTTTGTGGTGGTGGTCGAATGAGAGCACGCCGACAGGACCAGAATAGCGAGCAGGAATTTCTTCACGCCTTTCTCCACGATAATTGTTGCGAACCTAACGGGCGGGATAAATGCCAGCAAGACACCAGCGCCTCTACATAAACGTCGATCATGTCGCGACTGTGCGACAGGCCCGCGGGGGACGAGAGCCGAGTCCGCTCGAGGCGGCGGTGCAATGCCTTGCTGCGGGCGCCGACGGAATAACGGCGCATCTTCGCGAGGACCGGCGACACATACAAGACGCCGACGTCGAAGCTTTCGCAACGAACTCTCGCGATCGATTCAATCTCGAAGCTGCGTGCACTGACGAAATGGTTGAGATAGCACTCAGGTTGAAACCGGTCGAGGTGACTTTCGTTCCAGAGAAGCGGCAAGAGGTGACTACCGAGGGCGGGCTCGACGTCAAATCAGACATGGCGCGCATCGCGAGCGCCGTGCGACGTGTTCGCGACGCAGGAATTCGCGTCAGTCTTTTCATCGATCCCGATGATGAATCGATTCGGGCATCAAATGATGTTGGCGCAAACGCCATCGAGCTCCACACTGGTCGGTATGCGCTCGCAGGCGGGCGCGGGCCGACACTTGGCGCGCTGGTTGGTGGAGCGGCGACAGCCGCGAAGCTTGGCCTCGCGGTACATGCAGGCCATGGTTTGAACGTTGCCAACGTAGGTGCCGTTGCGGCGATTCCTGAAATCGAGGAGTTGAATATCGGGCACTCGATCGTCAGTAGAGCAATATTCGTGGGTCTCACTGAAGCGGTGCGCGAAATGCGCACAGCAATGGACACCGCTCGGGGTTCGGGAGTTAGATGAATGACTGATGAGGTTGACGATTTAATTCCGATTTCAGGACTTTTCTTCGACGACGACGGTCCGCACATCATGACTGAGGAAGAACATTTTATTCCGATCTCGCGGCTTTTTTTCGACGACGATGGTCCGCACGTCGTCGCGACAGCACCCGCGCCCGCCAGACACACGCCCGCTCGCGGGCGCGAGCTGCAGAATCTCATCGGAACTACAATCGCTCAGCTCGGTGCAGTCTCGGGTGGCACTCGCAAGACTCCAACGCCACTGCCCCCGCCGGTTCCGATCGAGTCACTTCTCTATCGGGGACGTGCTGCGCTCGATCGTGCTCTGGAGATACGCGCCGCGCGCGTGGCCGGCGAATACCCTGCGCCCGAAGCCATTGACGAGTTGCTCGATCTGATTGCACTCGCCGCCGAGGAGTAGATGAAGTTCAACTGGAAGAGCGCGATCGGTATTGCGCTCAGCGTCGCGCTTCTCGTGTGGACGCTGCGCGGCGTTTCCCTCGCCGCTGTGTGGGTGGAGCTCGAGAGATCGAATCTCTGGTTGTTCCTTGCGTCGGCGGTTGCGGCGACGCTGATCTTTCCTCTGCGCGCGATCCGATGGCGCATAATTCTCGCGCCGGTCGCACCGGGGCTTCCCCTCGCTCCATTGTGGCGATCAATCGCAATCGGTGGAATGGCGAACAATCTCATCCCTGCGCGCGCCGGCGAAATAGCACGCGCGTATGCGCTGACTCGCGAAACTTCGGTCTCGTTTGCAAGCTCACTCGCGTCACTCGCAGTAGACCGGTTGTTCGACATGGTGGGCCTGCTCGCACTCGGGGTCATCGCGGTTTTCGATCCATCGTTTCCGCGCGACGCGCGGGTCGCGGGCCAGTCGATCGGACATCTTGCTCAAGGCTCGCTAGTCCTCGTGGTGCTGCTGCTCGGCGCCTTGTACATGCTCGCGATTTTTCCGTCGCAGCTGGTTCGCGCCTTCGAGATTTTTGCGCGCCGAGTTTCGCCGACGGTGGAAGAGCGCGGGAAGAGCGCATTGCTGCGATTCAGTGCTGGCTTGAGCGTTTTGAAACGTCCGGGCCGATTCATTGTCGTGTTGGCGTGGACTATCGCCCATTGGCTGATGAACGCATTGGCCTTCTGGCTCGGCTTTCTCGCGGTAGGAATTCATCTCGGCTTTTCGGCCGCGCTTTTCCTACAGCTGCTCATAGCACTGGGGGTTGCCCTCCCTTCCGCTCCGGGATTCTTTGGCGTATTCGAGAAGCTTGCAACGGTGGGATTGGCGATATATGCCGTCTCCCCGACGGCGGCGACGAGCTGGGCGATTGGATTTCATGTCCTCAGCTTCATTCCAATAACAGTGATTGGTATCTACTATTTCTCGCGCCTTGGCTTGAGCTTCCGCGAGCTGAGCGCGCAGTCGGAGACACCTGGCTGAGAAAGGACTGACAGCTGACATGAGCGGACCTGCGGCGCGCATACAGGCTCAAGCAAAACTGAATCTCTACCTGCGCATTCTGACGCGGGAAGAATCCGGCTACCACTCGATCGAGACGATCTTTCACCGCGTGGAGCTCGCGGATGAGGTGGTTCTTCACGTCGAGGAAGACGAGCTTCGAACGATCGATGTGCAGGGAGCCGAGGTCGGCCCGGCTGAATCGAATCTCGCGTGGCGCGCAGCGGTCGCGTATCAGGAGCAGGCAGGATGGCCGCGGGGATTCACGATCGAGCTCGACAAGAAAATCCCCGTCGCAGCCGGACTCGGCGGAGGAAGCGCAGACGCCGGCGCGGTTCTGCGCATACTGGATTCGCTTGCGCGGAACCCGCTTGGCCAGCGAAAGCTTCTTGCGATCGCCGCTTCACTTGGAACCGACGTTCCTTTTTTGGTGAGCCGTGAAGTGATGGCGCTAGCTTGGGGACGAGGAGAGCACATGCTCGGACTGAGTCCGTTGCCGCAGTGCGACGTACTGTTGGTGACTCCCGATTTTCAGGTAGACACGCAGGACGGGTATGACTGGATCGATGTTGACCGTCAATCCGACGGCGATCCCATGCGCTACAGCGCGTCGGACCTACTACTCATAACCGAACAGATGCTGACGAGCTGGCAATCAGTGGCAGGGCTCAGCCGCAACGACTTCATCCCTTCGGTGTCCCAGCGTCATCCGCAAGTGACGACCTTACTCGATGCGTTCAAGGACACCGGTTCGTTGCTCTGCTCGATGACCGGTTCCGGATCGACGCTCTTCGGGATCTACGACCCGCTGCCAGCACCGACTGCCCTCGGCGCGTTCAAAGGCACGACGATGAATCCGACGCGTACGGCGGATAAAGTTGTTCAGCCTGTTCGTATCGGCTAGCTTTCGCGCTCCTGCCCCCTCGTCCAATGGCAGGACATCGGTCTTTGGATCCGGTAATGGTGGTTCGAATCCACCGGGGGCAATTGAAGTGACGGGCGGGCGCCACTAATTTGCGAGGCTGTAGGCAATGGACGGTCTTTCCGTACCGAGTCACGGGTTCAAGCTGATCTGCGGACGAGGGAACAAGGGCCTCTCCGAAGAAATTGCACGGAACCTGGACGTCGAACCGGCCAAGCTCACTGTCTCAAGATTCGCGGACGGTGAGATTTTTGTTCGGATCGACGAGAACGTTCGCGGCAACGATGTATTCATCGTTCAACCGACGAATCCGCCGGCCGACAACATCATGGAGCTGCTGCTGCTGATCGACGCTGCACGTCGGGCGTCGGCGGCGCGCATCACCTGCGTGATGCCGTACTACGGGTATTCGAGGCAGGATCGTAAAGATCAGCCGCGAGTTGCAATAGGAGCGAAATTGCTCGCCAATATGATCGTGACGGCGGGCGCGGACAGGGTGCTGGGACTCGATTTTCACCAGCATCAGCTGCAGGGATTCTTCGATGTTCCGGTGGATCATCTGTACGCTGCGCCGGTTTTCGTTTCGCATTACAGAAAGAAGCATTTGCACAACCTGGTCGTCGTCGCGCCCGATGTTGGCTCGGCGAAGATGGCTCGGGGGTTCGCGAAACGCCTAAACGG
Organism: Gemmatimonadaceae bacterium; assembly: GCA_041499635.1. Classification (GTDB taxonomy): domain Bacteria; phylum Gemmatimonadota; class Gemmatimonadetes; order Gemmatimonadales; family Gemmatimonadaceae; genus UBA4720. Next base: position 3,783 of record JBGQKT010000092.1, on the reverse strand, counting down.
ATCGCTTGCCATCGTCGACAAACGGCGCCCCCGGCCGAATGAAAGTGAAGTAGTAAATGTCGTCGGTGAGGTCGAAGGAAGTGACTGTATTCTTACCGATGACATGATCGATACCGCCGGAACGGTCGCGGAGGCGGCGTGCGCTCTCAAGAAGCTGGGTGCGCGCGACATCTATGTGTGCGCAACGCATGCTTTGCTCTCGGGCAAAGCGGTGGAGCGCCTCTCGAACGCGCCGATCAAGGAAGTGACGGTGACCGATACTGTCGCAATTCCGGAGGAAAAACGTTTCGACACGCTGACCGTCCTTACGGTGGGCGAGCTGTTGTCGAAAGCGATCAGGTACATACACAGCGAGCAATCGGTAAGCTCGCTTTTCGAACAGTAGTTCCAGAGGACTCAACGAATGGCATCAGCACAACTTTCCGCTACACCTCGCGACGGCACGGGCAAAGGCGCAGCACGCTCGCTTCGCGCGCAGGGAAAAATTCCCGCGGTCATCTACGGACATGGACGCGAGCCGCAGTCGCTTGCAATTGAAACGCGCGAGCTCGAGAAGCTTCTATCGAAGATTTCCGCCGAGAGCACGGTGATCGAGCTCTCGATGGACGGCAAGAGTGCGCGCACTCTCATCCGCGAGATTCAGCGACACCCCTTCAAGCGCCAGATTCTACACGTCGATTTTCAGGAGCTCGTCGCCGGCGAGAAGGTCACCGTTCGCATCCCGATCGTCCTCACTGGTATTCCCGAGGGAGTTCGGCAGGACGGCGGAATTCTCGATCAGGTGATGCGCGAGCTGGAGATCGAGGTCGATCCGGCCAACATCCCCAACCATGTCGAAGTGGATGTGAATCCCCTTCGCATCGGTGACTCTGTACACGTAAGGGACATCGCTCTTCCAGAGGGTGTCGAGCTCGTTGGCGAATCCGATTCGACCGTGTGCGTCGTCTCTGCTCCACGCGCAGTCGTTGAAACTGTCGCGCCGACAGAGGAGGCCGAGGTCGTGGCCGAGCCCGAAGTTATCGGCAAGGCGAAGAAGGAAGAGGAAGAGGAAGAAGCCGAGAAGAAGTAACGGCGAGATAACCTTTGAAGGTTATCCTTGGCCTCGGCAATCCGGGGCGACAGTACGAAGCGACTCGTCACAACGTCGGCTGGTGGCTGCTCGATCACCTGACCGGCGTTTGGCGTTTCGATGGATGGAAACGCGACGGGGAAGCGATGGTCACGACTGCGACCGTTCACGGTACGCGCGTGCGAATGATCAAGCCGCTGACCTACATGAATCTCAGCGGCGGCGTCCTTCGGAATTACTTACGAAGAACGCTTTGGACTCCGGCGAAAGATCTGCTCGTTGTCGTCGACGAAGTTCAAATTCCGGTCGGACGTTACAGACTGCGCGCGCGTGGAAGCGCGGGCGGTCACAACGGATTGAAGAGCGTCGAGCAAGCGATCGGAAATCAGGAATACGCGCGTCTTCGGATTGGAGTCGGACCGAGCGAAGAGCGACGTGGGATTTACAAGGATCTGGCTGATTTTGTTCTTGCGCCTTTTGCGCGCGATGAGCGCGAGGATGTTTTGGCGCTCATGCCGACGCTCGAAAATGCAGTCGATATCTGGATTAGAGAAGGAATCGAGCGCGCGATGAATGCCCACAATCGGCGTCCGTAATGCTACAGCTTGCAATTGTTGGTCTTCCGAATGTCGGTAAGTCGACACTCTTTAACGCACTGACAGCCGCAAAAGCGGAAGCGGCGAATTATCCGTTCTGCACTGTCGAGCCGAATGTCGGGATGGTCGAAGTCCCCGATGCGCGCCTTGCGCGTCTCACTGAAATCGTCCAGCCGAAGAAGACTGTTCCGGCTGTTGTGCAGTTCGTCGACATAGCGGGACTCGTCAGGGGCGCCGCTGAAGGCGAAGGACTTGGCAACAAATTTCTTGCTAACATTCGCGAGACTGATGCGATTGTCCATGTCGTCCGCTGCTTCGAGGACGAAGACGTAACGCACGTGATGGGCGCGGTCGATCCGGTGCGCGATCGTGAAGTGATCGAGTTCGAGCTCGCTCTCGCTGATCTCGCGACGCTCGAAAAGCGCCTCGACAAGACGCGGCGCACTGCGCGGACCGGCGACAAGGAAGCATTGGCCGAGCTGCCCGCACTCGAGCGGGCGTACGAATTCCTGAAGGAAGGTCGCGGACTCTGGGAAGCGAAGCTGTCGGCCGACGAGGAATCTGTTCTCGCGCCGTTGACGCTTCTCACCATGAAGCAGGTTTTGTACGCGGCAAATGTCAGCGACAGCGAGTTGACCGGTATCGAGGGAAAACATCTCTCGGCATTGAGAGAAGCGGTGCGCGCGAGTGGCGAGCATGCTGAGGTGGTTCCCTTCTCCGCAAAAATCGAGGCCGAGCTTGCGGAGCTTCCGGCGGAAGATCGCTCGGAGTTCCTGTCGTCACTGGGAATCCAGTCGGCAGGCCTCGACCGATTGATTCAGGCCGGCTACCGGTTACTCGGATTGCAGACGTATTTCACCGCCGGCGATCCGGAGGTGAGAGCGTGGACGATTCATCGTGGAGACACCGCGCCAAAAGCCGCTGCGGTGATTCATACCGATTTCGAGCGCGGATTCATTCGCGCGGAGACCGTGTCGTACGATGAGTTCGTTGCGAGCGGAGGGTGGAAGGGAGCGCGCGAAAAGGGAGTCGTCAGATCGGAAGGGAAAGAGTACGTCGTTGCTGATGGAGATGTGATGCTGTTTCGGTTCAACGTGTGAGATTGAACTGCGCAACGGCGTAACGTAGATGTCACGTAGTTCCGTTTCTTGTCAACGAATTTCGAAGGTGAGCGTCGCCCACTTGGACTCATAATCCGGAGAATTTGCGCTCGACGGTCCCTTGTATTTCTCCATGTGAATGAATTTCACGTACCACTGACCACGATCACTGATTCGGATTCGAGCGACGCCATCAGCATCGGTTCGCACTCTGCGTTCGGCGAGACGCCCGCCGCGGGGCGGTCTTCCTCCCGAAACTACGAGTTGATTCGCAACCGGCTTTCCGTCCACTAGCGCGCGCACGCGCAGCCATCCGCCCGAGCGCGGCAAATACGGATTGTTCAAGGGAACAAGCTCAGCGGGGTAGCCGAGTACGGTGTCGAATCCGCTGGACTTCGTGTCTCCGGCTTGAAGAAGTGCCTTCACATGCTTGGAGTAGCGCTCGGTCGCTTTCTTTTCGAGCTCTCTGTCTCGCTTGCGTGCTGCAAGCACATCGGGGATGCCGTCGTCGGCGAGATACGCGTTGAAGTCTTTAGCCGCGAGGGTGATCTCGCGGGGTGCAGTCGACGCGCCAACCAGGTATGTGCCCGATGCGCCGATGTGAACCGCGAGACGACTCGTGTCGCCCTTCGCTTCCCATGACGTGGCGTCGATGTGCGCGCGGCCGCCGGGTCCGACGACACTGATGTCACGCAGGCGATCGCGAGTGATTGCGTTCTCGCTCTTGCTGAACGTGCCGTTCAACACTCTGATGACAACGACCGACTCGGGACGAACGAAGAAGCTGTCGAGCCGCAGAAAAAGATCGTGCGCACTTAATGTGCTGGCGATCAATACCAATCCAATTGTCAGAACTGCGACTCGTGATTTCATCTGTTGATCAGATCGTCGGCGGTTTCAGTAAACACGAGCGATCTCCTCATTGCGTGTGACGGAGTGAAAGTAGCTGCATAAGACCAAGTCCGTTGCCCGCCGAGGGCAGCGCGGGTTATCTTTCCTCCTCGATAAAAAACGGCCG
>JBGQKT010000091.1:0-12118 GCA_041499635.1 Gemmatimonadaceae bacterium | reverse complement strand
TCGGGGCCGATAACAAGACTGACGTGACTCGCCCGCTCGAGGATCTGTGGACCAAGGCGTTGCGCCATGCAGCCAGTAACTCCGAGCACGGCTCCGACTTTCATCTTGCTCTTCATTTCGCCAAGGCGGCCTATCACGCGCTGCTCCGCGTGTTCGCGAATCGCGCACGTGTTCACGAGAATGACGTCGGCTGACTCCGGCGCATCGACGGAACGATAGCCCGATGCCTCCAGCTTCCCGAGCATGAGCTCGGAATCGCTGACATTCATCTGGCAGCCGTACGTTTCGATGTAAACCGTGGATTGCGTTGAACTCGTCATGCTACTCTGGCTGTAAGTCGCCCGTCTTGCGCCGCGAGATTCGCTGAGAACCGTTCGCGACGACGTACTGTCGCTCCGGACAAGTACACGGAAAGATAGTCCTCAGTCAGTCCTTCGCGCTGCGAAATTGCGACGACATCAGCTACACCGCCCGCGCGCGACGCACGATAAGCAGCCGCCTTACCCGCCGCGATCTCACGCAGCTCGCCGCTGCGGCGCTCGGCGTCAACAGATCCAACATTTTCAGAAAGCCGAACAGCAGAGGTTCCAGGTCGGGGAGAATATCGAAAGACGTGCAGGGACGAGTACGGCAATCGCTCGACGAGATCAACGGTTGCTCTGTGATCATCCGCTGTTTCTCCAGGAAATCCGGAGATCACATCGGCCCCGAATCCGAATACACTTCGTTCTCGCGCGATCCGCTCGATTCGCGCAGCGTAACTCTCGGCCGAATACCAGTGTCGTCCCATGCGCTTGAGAATTCGATTCGATCCGGATTGAAGCGGGGCGTGCAGGTACGGCGCGAGATGAGTCCCTTCTATGAGCAGCTCGAACAATCTGTCATCAACTTCGGTCGCCTCTAACGAGGAGAGACGGAATCGCACTGACGGAACTTCTCGTGCAAGAGATTCTACGAGCAGCGAAAGCGACGTTCCAATGTCCACGCCATACGAGCCGATGTGAATTCCCGTCAATACTATTTCATTGTGTGTCTCAGCAAGGTGTCTCGCCTCGCCAATCAGCTCACGCGCATTACGCGATCGATTTGACCCGCGCGCCAACGTCGTCGCGCAAAAAGTGCAATGCTCGTCGCATCCATCCTGAATTCGCAGCAAGCCACGCGCGCCTGTTTGCGATTTGCCACTCGGCACGACGAACGTGCCGCTCATGCCGAGCGCGGAAGCGATAGCATCGAGATCAGCGCCGGCAAGGGCATCGGTTACCGTCGGAAGAGTGCGCAATGGAGCCACGCGCTCATCGCGCGACGGACTTCCAGGCGCGCAACCAATAATCACGGTTCGCAAACGCGGATTCTCGCGCGCTGCTCGGCGAACGTCCTTTCGCATGTCCGCCTCGGCAGCGGCGGTCACCGAACAGCTATTGAAAATCGCGACGTCGGCATCGATTGGCGCTGAAACCTCGACGCCGCCATTCGCGAGCAGCATCGCGCGCGTCGCTTCGCTGTCGTACTGATTCGCGCGGCAGCCGTGAGTGCGCAGATAAAATTTCAATGCGAACCCGGCTTGTTGATGGGGAGCTGCACGTAAAACGAGCTGCCCTCCCCTTCCTTGCTGTTCACCCAGATCATTCCGCCGTGAAGATCCACGACGAGCTTGCAGAAAGTGAGTCCGAGCCCCGAGCTCCGCACCCGCGGCGAGTGTGGACCAGCAACCTGCCCGAATTTTCTAAAGATCACCTCATGATACTCGGGAGGAATTCCAGGCCCCGTGTCACTCACCGTGAAGAGAACTGCATCCGGAACCTTGCGCGCATTGAGTCCAAGATCGATTGGACTCGACGAATGCGCGACGGCGTTCTGGATGAGATTGGAAAAAACTCTTTTGAGTAGTGCTCTGTCTGCTTCGAACAGGGGAGTATCATCGTCAACGTTGACGGTTGCGCGAGTTCCTTCCTGCTGAAAACGGTGAGCCCATTCATGGAGAAGCTCAGAGAGAAGAGCGGCGGGAGCAATTTGCTCGTAGTTCAGGGTAATTTCCGCCTCTTCGATGCGCGCAATCTCGAGAATGTCCTCGATCAGAGCGAGAAGATCCTCCGATTTTCCCTCGGTATCGGCCACGGCGCGTCGCTGTTCCTCACTCAGTACTCCGAAGTCTCCGTCGCCCAGCATTTCGAGCGTTGCGAGTACCGATGTCAACGGCGTCTTCAGATCATGTACGATCATCTTCATTAGATCGTCCCGAACTTTCTCGAGCTCGCGCAATTTGCGATAGCTGCTCTCGAGCGCGTCAGTCGCCGCTTTCAGCTTGAGAAGACTCCGCACGCGCGCGCCGAGTACGAGCCGGTTGTGCGGCTTGGTGAGAAAATCGTCGCCGCCGGCTTCGATTCCCTTCACTCGATCGCCGGTATCATTCAAAGCGGTGACGAAGATCACCGGGATTCGTGCTGTGCGCGGATCGCGCTTGATGCGACGGCAAACCTCGAAGCCGGTCGACCGAGTGTCCACGCCGAGATCGCCGGCGGGCATCGACACGTCGAGGATGCAGAGATCCGGATTGTGCTCGAAGCACGCAGCGATCGCCGACGGCCCGTCTTCGGCGGCAATGGTGCGATAGCCGAGTGTGTTTAGCTGGTCGAAAAGAAGCTCGACGTTAGCTGGTACGTCGTCGGCGACGAGGATCAGCGGTGCGGAATGCTGCCCCGGCTCGCTCATCGATGTCAGGGCCTAACGCGCAGGCCGAAACTCAGGGTGTACGCGCGCTCGCGAACGTCGCCAATCGTCGCCGAAGAATTGGGCGACCGCGATGCGTGCTGCAGCGTGACGTCAAAGGCTGCACGGTTGCGGGAGAACTGCAATCCCAGTCCACCTGCGAACGCGAGCTCGCGAACCTCGCTGTCGCCGGCGACAAAGGGCAACGTGCGGTACCGCGCGCCAAGACGAAGCAGAACTACTCGCTCGAGAAGACGCGGACCGGTTGCTTCCAATCCCACTCCCGTGTCCCACGCATCGACGGCCCGCGCTTCCTGCGAACCAAGACCATTCATTCCCGACCAAAGATCACGATCCACCTGAGCCGAGACTATTGCACCTGGAATACCGGAAAACGAGATCGCCGCACCGTAGCGGTCGGGAATCTTGGCAGTCGCAACAACCGTGTCGCCGGAATGCGCGTGAAGATTTCCTCCCTTTCGCCCGGAAAGCGCCAGCGCGAAAACGCTCGACGGATGAATCACCACTCCAGCCGAAACCGCCAATCCCGTGTAGTCCAGACCGGAGAGCTGATTGATAGCGACGAAATGAACACTGTCGGGAAATGTCTGATTGAAAAAGAGTCGATTTTGTCCAGTGAAGACATGACCGCCAACGCCAAACTGAACGAATTGGTTCGGGACCCAGCTAGCCGCAAGCCTCACGTCGTCGATCGCACCAAGGCTCCGCACGTTCTCGGTGACAGTGGTCTTGTCACCGCCGATGATTTCATCGCGAGTAGTGGTTGTCTGCCATGAGCGATCGAGGAACGTGGATACACTCAGTGCAACTGTTGCGCGGGTTCCGATAGGCAGAGCGGCAATCGCCAGAGGGAATCGCGAGGTCGTTGTCTTTTGTGTTGCAGTGCCCGTCGAAAGACGTCGGAACTCCGGCTCGTACTGAAGAAACAGGAGCGGTTGGTCGGAGGCTCCGATGGATGCAGGATTGATTGCGCTCTGCGGATCGAATTGCGCGAGCGCACCGCCGGTTCCCAAAGCGCGAGTGCTGAACTCACCTGGTGGATAGCCGAAACCCTGAGTGCTCAACGTGCCTTGCGCACCCGCTGAACCCGCGGCCGCAACAAATGCCATGCACAACCAACGCGCGCTGATCACGGAAGGCCTCTCGATTTTCGTGTTGAGTAGCTAATGCGCAACCGGGGCCTCAGCTCTGGTGCTGCTTCGATGGAGAAAAACAGAGCGCGCAGAGGCGCGGACCCTTCACTACCACTTACAAGAACAACCGCGCGCGGTGTCTGATCGACTTTCTGCGTGCGCCAGAGATTAATGATTTGCGCGATCTCGATCAGCTTTTGTCCGCTGTCACCCGGTGCAGCCTTGAGCGTGTCGACCGAAGTCTGCGCGGTGATTTGCGCAGCCCGCGCAATGTCGGTGACGGCCTTCGCTGCAAGTGACACGTGGGCAATGATGCGAACGGTATCCTTTGGATCGACGGACCGGTCCGGCCGCTGAGTCATAATGAGTGAGGCACGAATAATCTGAGCCGTGTCCGCGATGAACGACGGCACATTGAATCGCATGTAGATTCTGCGCGCCGGTAGCCCGCCAACATCCAACACTCCCGCGGGACTCGGCGGTGGCCCCTTCACGAGTGCGCTGTAATCGGAAAGGTGTGTCGCAATGTCGGGCTGATTCTCCGGCGTCTTGGATCGAGGCGAGAGCTGAATTGCCTTGATCGACGTATCAGGATCGACTCTGAAATAGAGCAGCTCGGTGAGCCCGGACTCTACAGCGAAAATTCTGAATTGAACTGAGCCGGCAGACGAGGTTGCCCGAAGTCCAATCCGCATCCGGCCACCAAGTCGCGAGAGAATCGCTGACGGAGGCAGCGCGAACTTTACGGTGTCTTTGAGCGAATCCTTCTCGAACGTCCTGGACGTGATGAGTCGGTCGGGTGTGAAAAGAGCAGTGACCGCCGAAATGAGCGAGTCAGGCGCGTCCGAGTTTACGTCGTATGCTTCGATCGTAACCGGACCGGGAAACTTTGCACCGACGGTATCGATGCGGAATTGAATGCGCGCGCTGTCGGCGATTGTGATCGCTGTCGTCGTCGTATCGATCGGGTTTTTCTGATAACGCACGGGGATCGAGTCGAAGCGAATGATTGCGCGAGAATCGACTGTGTCACCACGCGTCGCGACGAGCATTTCGCTTTCAGTGCCCTGCCCCGTTAACGCAGAAACCGCCGTGTCGAGAACTACGGGGTCGATCGTGACCGTCTCGATGCTACCCGACTGATTACTGCACAGCTCAGGGCAGCCGACGCTCGTGTCGAGATTTTCGGTGCAGGCGGTCGCGGCGGCAATCATGAACAACACGCCGGCGAGACGCAGGCCGGCTGATCTTGCTGGCACTACAACCTTCCACGTAGATGGTTCAGGTCGAATGCTTCCGGCAGAAGGTCGCTCAATCTCCACTGCGCCTGCTTTCCATTCCTGGCATAACTCGTAACAAGAAGGTCCGGAGCAAATTCGCTCATTGTTTGCCGACACGACCCGCACGGTGGCGACGGCTCATCTGCTTCACTTGCAATTGCAATCTCATCGAACGACGTGAGTCCCTGCGCGACAGCAGCGGCGACTGCCACTCTCTCCGCGCAAAGCGCCTCTCCGTACGCCGCGTTTTCGACGTTGCACCCAGAGACGATCTCGCCACTCGAGGCGAGCACCGCGGCTCCCACGCGAAAGCGCGAGTACGGTGCATACGCATTCTCCATTGCGGCGAAGGCGGCGTCCCTGAGGCGGCCGCCCTCGTTCCTGTCGTCGCTCACTTTGCGGTCAGCTCACTAAGGAACGACCGACCGGCGCCGCGATATGAGACACCGAGCCACTCCCCAATAGTTGCGCCCAGATCCGAAAATGTCGGCCGAATGCCGAGGTCGACCGGCCCAACGGCCAGCCCAAGGGCGAGAAGCGGAACGCGCTCGCGCGCGTGATCGGTTGAGGGAGTTGTTGGATCATTGCCGTGATCGGCAGTTATAAACAGCAGGTCGTCCTCTTTGAGCGCGGAGATAAGTGAGGGCAATGCCCTGTCGAACTCCTGGAGCGCTTTATAAAACCCCGGAGCGTCGTTGCGGTGCCCGTACAACTGGTCGAAATCTACTAGGTTGGCAAAAAGGAGCCCACTTTCCGACCCTGTGAGCCACTCTCGAATCAGCTCGATTCCCTCTGCGTTCGACACTGTATGGCGTGACGTAATCGAGCGAGCGGCAAACAAGTCGTCGACTTTTCCGACTCCACGTCGGTCAATTCCCGCCGACGCCAGCACATCGAGCAATGTTTCTGACGGAGGATCGATTGAAAAATCCCGTCTGTTCGTTGTGCGCTTGAATGATCCCTGGGGACCGTCAAACGGACGCGCAATCACTCGCGACACATCGTTCGGTGCGACGAGAATTCGCCGGGCGATTTCACAAGCCCGGTACAACTCTTCGAGCGGAACGATCTCTTCGTGCGCTGCAATCTGAAAAACCGAATCAGCGGACGTGTAAACGATCCAGCTGCCCGTTCGCAGATGCTCAGCGCCGAATTCATTGATCACTTCCGTTCCGCTGGCAACGACGTTTCCAATTACCCCTCGACCGGTCGCGGCCGCGAAGCTCGCGATCACTTCTTCCGGAAACCCATTCGGGTAAGTCGGAAACGCTTTCGCGAGATGGACACCCGCTATTTCCCAGTGACCCGTCGTGCTGTCCTTGCCGGCCGACGCAGGATTCATCGAGCCCCATGCCCCGGCAGGCCGATCGAGTCGACTGGTTCCCTCGAAGGGCGCGATGTTTCCAAGGCCGCACAAATTCAAAGTCGGAAGATCAAATCCGCCGACTGCTCGAGCGAGATTTCCGAGCGTATCGCTTCCCTTGTCGCCATAGGCGGCTGAATCGGACGCTTCGCCGGCGCCCACGCCGTCGAGGACGATAATTGCCGCGCGCCTCACCGCGGCCCTCCGGAGTAATACCGATCGAGTCTACCGCGAAGACCGGTGAGCACTTCGTAGTACGACATTCCCGCGAGCGCACCGAGCTCGGCGAACCCGATTTCTCCAACTCCGTCGACTTTGCCGACAAGCGTAACAACGTCGCCGATGTCGCTGCTCGACTCGGTGACGTCGAGCATGATCATGTCCATCGTCACGAGACCGACGACCGGCACGCGTCGATCTGAGCTTAGCGCAGACGCGCGATTGCCCAATGCACGCGGATAACCATCGCCGTAGCCCATCGGAATGGTCGCGATTCTTCGGCGCGATGGCGCATGCCAAGTCGCATCATAGCTCACGCTCTCTCCGGCTTCGATCCATCGAGTTTCTGCTATTCGAGCGTGAATGCTGACGACCGGCTCGGGATCGAGCTCGGGACCGGCTTCACTTCCAACCCCATAGAGAAAAACTCCAGGCCGAATCGCGTCCCACTCCGAATGACCGTGACGAACTATTGCGGCGCTCGCATCGGTATGCAGGTATCTCGGGCGCGTCGGCAAAACCGCGACCGCATCACGGAAACGCTGCTCCTGCTCGTCCATTGATCCGTCGTCGAGCTCCGCGGAATGGAAATGAGTGAAGGCACCTTCCGGCGGATGTTTCGCAACCGCGTCGCGGATTGCCTTTATGTCACGCCATTGAATTCCTGCTCGTGACATTCCGGTGTCGATCGAAAGCTGCCACGCGCCACCGCCCCGTGCCCAGGCTTCGATTTCTTCGGCAGCGCCGAGTCCCGGTGTGAGCGATAACTCATGCGCGTCGGGATATTCGTCGCGCAGCAGCGGCGTGAAGACAATTATCGGTCGCTCGATTCCGGCTTCGCGCAATTCTCGCCCTTCGGCGATTGTCGCAACCCCATATGCGAGCGGGTCGACAGATTCGAGCGCCCGCGCAACAGGAACAGCGCCGAGTCCGTATGCGTCCGCCTTGACCATCGGGATGAGCGCCACTCCCGATCGCTCCTTCGCCGTGTGCGCATTTCGAATCACTGCGTCGAGATCGACGTCCATCCATGCGCGATCGACTCGCGAGCTCATTGGCGGCTGATTGTCGTCAAGTCTAGTATTCCAGTCACAGCGCGGAATTTAGCGGTCAGGAGCCTGCATGGACGAAAAGACGACACTCAACGACGCTCTCGAGCTCATGCGCGATTTGCGCAAGCGATGCGAGTGGGACAAAGCGCAGACGCACGAATCTCTGAGACCCTATCTCATAGAAGAGGCATATGAGCTCGACGATGCGATCAGCTCGCGCACGGCGCCACTCATTCGCGAAGAGCTCGGGGATTTGTTGCTGCAGGTTTTGTTTCACTCGGTGATTGCTGAAGAGCGCGGCGAATTCAACGCGGCCGATGTCGCGGCGGGATTGATTGCAAAAATGCGGGCGCGACATCCGCATCTTTATGGCGATGGTGTGCGCGAGCCGTGGGAGCGCATGAAATCAAAGAAGCGCGAATCCATTGGTGATGGTCTGCCGGCTTCATTGCCGCCTCTGCACCGCGCGCATCGCCTTCAGGATCGCGCGGCCGGTGTTGGGTTCGATTGGCCCGATGTCGAAGGACCAGCGGCAAAAGTAGAAGAAGAGTTGGCTGAGGTTCGCGAGCAGCTAAAAGGTCGGCCAGCGATCCCACCGGGCGTTGCTCCAACGCTCGATCGTGAACACGAGCTGCTCGAGGCGGAGTTGGGCGATTTGCTTTTCGCGTGCGTGAATCTGTGTCGGAAGGCCGGAGTTCACGCGTCTCTCGCGCTCGACCGGGCGAATGCAAAATTTGAGTCGCGATTCAAGAAAATCGAAGAGATGTGCCGCGAGCGGGGAATCCCGATGCATGAAGCAGGGTTGGAGGTGCTCGATTCGTTATGGGATGAGGCCAAGCTGACGGAGTAGTTCCTAACTGCGGAACAACAACAGAAGAGATCCGAGATGCCAAATCGGATAGCTCGCCGGAGACCAGTCTACAACCGCAAGGCTGTTCGATCGCGCCTAAGCGAATAATCGGAGCGCAAGCGCAGCTCGAAATGTCCCAGCGGTAGTCAACCGGGATCTGGTATTCTGTCCGATTTGGTATCTCGGATCTCTTCTGTTGTCGTTATGGTTTCAACCGATTCATCATTCTCGGAAATGCGATCGCCTCTCTCAAGTGCGGAATCCCGCAAATCCACGCAACGGTTCGCTCTAGTCCGAGTCCGAACCCTGCATGTACGAACGTCCCGTATTTTCTGAGATCGAGGTACCAGCTGTACGCGTCGACCGGAAGATTTTCTTCGTTGATGCGCGCGAGAAGTCGATCGTAATCGTCCTCGCGCTGTGATCCACCGATGATTTCGCCGTAGCCTTCGGGCGCAAGGCAATCGTCGCAAAGTACAGTGCGCGGATCCGCCGGATTCTCTTTCATGTAGAAGGCTTTCGCTTCCTTCGGATAGTTGTACACGAAGATCGGCCGATCATAGCCCTGCACCAACAGAGTCTCATCCTCGGCGCCGAGGTCGTCGCCCCATTGTATCGAGCTGCCCTTCGACTGAAGCGTCGAGACCGCGTCCGAATAATTCACTCGCGGGAACGGCATCACGACCGTCTCGAGCTTGCTCGTGTCGCGCTCGAGCAAGTCGAGCTCCGGTCGGCGGTTCTCCAAACATCGCGCGACGAGATAGGAAACGAACTCCTCCTGGAGGCGCATGTTGTCGTCGGAGTCGTTGAACGCAACCTCGGGCTCGCACATCCAGAACTCGGTCAGATGGCGCCGAGTCTTGGATTTTTCCGCGCGGAACGTGGGTCCAAAACAATAAATCTTTCCGAACGCGGCTGCCGCAGCCTCGCCGTACAACTGCCCGGTTTGCGCAAGGTAGGCGGTGCCTTCGTCGAAGTAATCAGTCGCAAATAGTCCACTGCGCTCGCCAATTGCAGCAGTGAGAATCGGGGTATCAACCAGAAGAAAGTCACGATCGTAAAAGAAATCGCGAATGCCTTGCTCGATTTCGTGTCGAACTGTGGCGATTGCCCGCTGGCGATCGCTTCGGAGCCACAGATGGCGGTTGTCGAGTAGAAAATCGATCCCGTGTTCTTTCGGCTGTATTGGGTAATCGCTCGGACTCGGGCCGGTAATGAGGAGATTGCCGACGGCAAGCTCATAACCGCCGGGTGCGCGAGGATCAGGGCGTACCTCGCCGGTGACCTCGATCGTCGTTTCTTGTGTAAGCAGTGCGAACCGTTCCCACGTCTCTGGGGCAACGCTAAGTTTCACGAGAACACATTGCAGTGACCCACTACCATCGCGCATGACGATAAAGGCAACTTTACCGGACGAGCGCAGGTGCGTAACCCAGCCTCGCACACGGACTTGCTGTCCGGCGTGGGCGCTGAGCTCGGCAATTCGTGCGTACGGGAGAGTCATTGGTATTGGATCAGGACGACAAGTGCGCGGCAAGCTAGACCACCCCTATTGGAGTGTCAACAGCGCATGACGCTGCGCGTACGACTCGCAATCGGGATCGTTTCGATCACGATCATACTGCTGATTCCACTGTTGCTCGCGCTCCGATCTCTCGAGAGCGTGCATCAGACAACGCGCAGCCTGCGCGATCGCGAATTTGCAGGATCGTTACAGCTCGGACGATTTCGAAAGCTCACTGACGATATCAAACGGGGTGAAGACGCGCTCGCGCTTCTTCACACACCGGCAACTCTCGCACGGATGCGCGCGAACATCGCCGCGCTCGCCGCGACGGGTGATTCGCTCGACCGCTACAAGCTGAGCCCGCCCGGTGAAATGGGAACGGCGATTCTCTCGCTGCGGTCTGCTATCGACGCGGAGTACGCGGCGGCGTCAACAGACAACGGCAACGTCGCCGACGAAATCGCAGTGCAGCGAACGCGCCCGGCCTTGTCCACGCTCGACAAGCTGATCGCTCAAACGGAAGCACGCCTTCGCGAAGAAACACGCGACAAGGCGGAGAAAACCGCGGAGGAAACGGTCGACGCGCAACGCACCGCGGCGGGCTCGCTCGCAATTGCGCTTCTCATCGCGACGTTGATTGCAATCTGGCTCACGCGGTCTATCAGTCGCCCCGTGTACGATCTCGAGAAAGGAATGAAGGCTGTCGCCGACGGCGATTTCACTCATCGGCTGCCGATGAAGGAAGATCGGCACGACGAATTCGGACGACTCGCCGAGAGTTATCAAAGAATGACATCGCAGCTCGCGGAGCTCGACAAGCTCAAAGCCGAATTTGTATCGGTCGCATCGCACGAGCTCAAGACTCCGATCAATGTCATCGTCGGATATCTGGAGCTCTTGCAGGAAAATATTTACGGCGAGCTAAACCCGAAGCAGCGCGAGATCTGCGCGACCCTCGGCAAACAGGCGCAGACTCTCACGCGACTGGTGAAGAGGTTGCTCGACATCAGCCGCTTCGAGGCGGGGGGCGGCAAGCTCGAGCGGCGCCAGATCGATCTCGACCGATTCCTTCATCAGTTCGAATCGTCGTTCCAGGTTCTGGCGCTTCAACGCGAGATCGCGTTCCGGGTTGTCCGCGGCGACGATTTGCCGGCCCACGTTTTGTGGGACGAAGACCGGATCAACGAAGTGCTCGGCAATCTTTTGTCGAACGCTTTCAAGTTCACCGATCGTGGCGGAACGGTGGAGCTTGCCGTCGAAGGTGCGGATAACGAGGTGACGATTACAGTGCGTGATTCCGGCGCTGGGATCCCGCCGGAACAGCTGCCGCACATCTTCGAAAAGTTCTATCAGGCGAACAATCAGGCGCAGTCCTCTTCCCGCGGCACCGGTCTCGGCTTGGCGATTGCAAGGGAGATCGTCGAAGCTCATGGGGGTACCATCTCGGTATCGAGCAATATGGGCGTCGGAACGACGTTCACGATTACGCTTCCCGTAAGAGCTGTCGTTACGCGTAGAACGCCGTTCCGGCGGACACCGGTTGTGGAGGAAGTCGCTTGAAGCGAATTGTTTGCATTGCAATCATGATGGCCGTCTCGGCGTGCGCGAAGCCACCTGCACCGGTGACTCAGCCATTGGCGGCAGAATTCGCTGCGGCCATCGAAACGGCGCGGCAAAAAGTCGACGCCGGCGATTATCCTGCGGCCGATAAAATTCTCGCCGACTATTCGTTGCGACATCAGGGCACGCCCGAAGCGCGCGAGATTTCTTTCTGGCGCGCCATGTACATAGTCGATCCCGCAAACAGAACTGCATCGATCGCACAGGGCATCAGGGCACTCGACATCTATCTCGCGACTGACGGCACGATCTGGTATCGACCGCAGGCCGAGGTTCTCCGACGGACCGCGTTAGTGATTCAGCAGGTTCGGCAGGCCCAAATGCCGAAGCAGGCCACGGGGAAGGACACGGTGTTCATCTCGCG
>JBGQKT010000090.1:0-12151 GCA_041499635.1 Gemmatimonadaceae bacterium | reverse complement strand
TACAATCGGCATGAGAGTGCGCGCGCACTCAGGCAGCGTCCTCGGCTCGGACGGATTTGGCTATGTGTCACGCGGCAACGAGCACGCGAAAATTCCGCACGTCGGCCGCTGCATTATCGGAAACGATGTCGAGATCGGCGCAAACACCACGATCGATCGAGGAAGCATCGACGACACGGTGATCGGCGACGGAACCAAGATCGACAATCTCGTTCAGATCGGACACAATGTGAAAGTAGGCCGACTCTGTCTGATCATGTCGCAGGTTGGTATCTCCGGCTCGACTCGGATCGGAGACGGCTGCGTGCTCGCCGGACAGGCTGGAATCGCTGGTCACATCAGCATCGGTGACGGAGCGCGCATCGCGGGTCAGGCGGGCGTATTCGGAGATGTACCAGCCGGTGAGTCATGGTCTGGATATCCCGCGCGGCCGCATCGCGAATCGCTGCGCGCGACAGGCGCATTGTTGAAGCTTCCCGACGTTCTAAGAAAACTCGAAGGCTTATTAGACAAGAAGAGCTCGGATTGAGTCGCCTTACCGTAGCGAAGCCAATTCATGTAGAGGGAAGTGGCCTTCATCTGGGCAAAGCATGCCGGTTGACGTTTCAACCCGCGCCGCCTGGTCAGGGGATCGTTTTTGTTCGCACAGATATTCCGGATGCTGACCCGATCCCGGCTCTTGTTGATCAGGTGTCGGCAAGCGAACGGCAGACTCAACTCGGAACGGAACCGAATGCTGTGCACACGGTCGAGCACGTTCTCGCTGCAGTGTCAGCGCACGGCATCGATGATCTCACGATTGCGATGGACGGCCCCGAGCCGCCGATACTCGATGGCAGCGCAAAGCCATTCTTCGATGCCCTGCACGCCGCGGGACTTGCGACGCTCGATGGGCACCCGGATTATTTGACTCTGTGCGAGCCGGTGAGGATCATAGACGGAGAATCGGTCTACGAGGCGTATCCGTCACCTGCTCTGGAGCTCGACGTCACAATCGAGTTCGAGCATCCGTTGATCGGGCGACAGTCGTCACACTTCGGAATAACTCCGGAGCTTTTTGCAAACGAGCTGGCGTCTGCGAGGACGTTCGGATTCGTGCACGAGGTCGAATGGCTGCGTGAGCGAGGCTTGATCAAGGGCGCATCACTCGAAAACGCGGTGGTTCTCGGCGAGTCTGAGCTACTCAGTGGTCCGCTTCGGTGGTGGGACGAGTTCGTTAGGCACAAGATGTTGGATTGCGTCGGCGATCTCGCACTTGCGGGCGCGCATGTGCACGCAAGGATCGTGGCGCACAAGCCGAGTCATCGCGGCACTGTGACGCTGGTGAAAGAGCTCGTGCGAATGGGCGTACGAAAAAATGGAAACGGTGCTGCGTCGACCGATGCAAAACGCGATCAGCGGAGGAGCTTCGTGTACGGAATAGAAGACATCATGAAGGTTTTGCCCCACCGATATCCTTTCCTGCTCGTCGATCGAATTCTCGAGATCGAGCCGAACAAGCGCATTGTCGGCCTCAAGAACGTCACGATCAATGAGCCATTCTTCGAGGGTCACTTCCCGGGACATCCGGTCATGCCCGGCGTGTTGATCATCGAGGCGATGGCGCAGGTTGGAGGAATGTTGCTGATGGGATCCGTGGAGGACGCCGAGGCGAAGGTGGTCTACTTCATGTCGCTCGACAACGTGAAGTTCAGAAAGCCGGTGAAGCCTGGCGATCAGATAAGGTTCGAGCTCGACGTGATTCAGATTCGGGGCAACGTCTGCAAGATGCACGGAGTCGGAAAAGTGGAAGGCGAGCTCGTCGTCGAAGCAGACATGGCAGCAATGGTCCGCGATAAATGAAACGACGCGGCGGTGACGGCATTCACCCGACTGCGATTATCTCCTCGAAAGCGCAGCTTGGCGAGCGCGTCGAAGTTGGCCCGTTCGCGATCATCGGCGACGGGTGCGAGGTCGGCGACGACTGCGTCATCTCACCGCGCGCGACGTTGGAGAAAGATGTGCGACTCGCAGCACGAGTGAAGATCGGCATCGGCAGCGTGATCGGTGGCGCCCCGCAGGATCTCAAGTATTCAGACGAGCCGACGTCAGTCGAGATCGGTGAGGCAACGATCGTGCGCGAATACTCCACGATCAATCGCGGCACTTCTCAATCATTCAAGACGACGGTTGGCAGCAATTGCATGTTGATGTCGTACGTTCACCTTGCACATGACTGTCATATCGGAAACGGCGTAATCATGGCGAATGCCGTTCAACTTGCGGGTCACGTGACAGTAGACGACAAGGCGACCATCTCCGGATTGTCCGCCGTGCATCAGTTCGTGCGCATCGGGCGTTACAGTTTCATTGGTGGGTGCTCGCGCGTCTCGAAAGACATTCCGCCCTTCCTCAAGGCGGTTGGCAATCCGGTGAAATTGTATGGATTGAATAGCGTCGGTTTGCAGCGCAACGGATTCGCCGACAACGTCGTGCGCGAGCTCAAGCGCGCGTATCGGCTATTCTTCCGGTCCGATCTGAATCTGTCGCAGGCAATGCAACGGGCGGAAACAGAGCTCGAGCAATACCCGGAAGTGCTGGAGCTGTTGCGGTTCGTCGAGGCGAGTGAGCGTGGAGTAGTTATTTGACCGCTCCCGTGAAAGTTGGCGTCGTGGGAGCAGGAAGCCTCGGCTACCATCACGTGCGGATTCTGCGCGACGTCGAAGGCGCTCAGCTCGTGGGTTTTTTCGAAGGGCGAGCCGAGCGCGCCTCTCAAGTCGAGTCGGAGCTGGGCGTCAAGGCATATTCCGATCTCGAATCGCTGCTCGAGGATGTCGACGCGGTTACAATCGTCGTCCCGACTTCCTCGCACTTCGACGTCGCGAAGGATGCGTTGACTCGAGGAAAGCACGTCTTCATTGAGAAACCGATAACGACAACCCTCGACGAAGCGGATGAGTTGCTCGCGATCGCCGCAGCGAATGGAGCACTCGTTCAGATCGGTCATGTAGAGAGATTCAATCGTGCTGTTCGTGCAGCGCTGCCCTACGTCTCGGGCGCGCGCTTCATCGAGAGCGAGCGACTCGCGACATTCAATCCTCGCGGATCGGACGTTGCCGTCGTGCTCGATCTCATGATTCACGACATCGATCTCGTACTCACTCTCGTCGCAGATACGACAGAGTCGATCAGTGCAGTCGGCGTTCCAGTTTTGACGCCGATGCTCGACATTGCCAATGCGCGTGTAACGTTCACGGGTGGCGCAGTGGCGAACATTACATCGAGTCGCATTTCCCGCGAGAGAGTGAGGAAGATCCGGATTTTCCAGCACAGCGGGTACATCTCGCTCGATCTCGCAGCGGGCACGGGCGAATTTTTTCGACTTCGCGAGAGGATCGATCCTGCCAATCCGCCTGCGGGGCCGATCGACATCACAAGCTTTGTCGACAGGATCAAGCTGATTGCACCCGATGGCGAGCCGCTCCGTCTGGAGTTCGAGAGCTTCATCGCGGCAATTCGTGGCGATGGCCCGGTGCTCGTAACCGGCGAAGATGGTCGGCGAGCGTTATCGGTCGCGCTCAAGATTGTCGCTGAGATTGAGCGGACGGCGCCCGCTCTCGCTGGAGAGCTCGCAACCTCTCGTGGCTGACGTCCTCTTCGTCGCCGGTGAGGCGTCGGGAGATCTTCATGCAGCGGGAGTAGCGGAGGAGCTCAGGCGAATCAGACCGGAGCTTCGATTGACCGGCATCGGTGGCCCGCGAATGAAAAGCGCGGGCGTGGAGCTGATTGCAGGTTACGACGAAATGGCGGTGATGGGTTTCGTCGAAGTGATCCGCCACTTGCCGCGACACTTCGAGCTTCTCTCGGAATTGAGATCGATGCTGCAGCGTGGACGCGTGAGCTTGCTCGTCCTCACGGATTATCCGGGATTCAACATGAAAGCGGCGCGCGCTGCTGCTGAAGCAGGCGTGCCTGTGTTGTACTACGTCACTCCGCAGGTGTGGGCTTGGGGCGCAGGACGTCTGCCGGAGCTCGCGCGGATTGTCACTCGCGCCGCCGTGATACTTCCTTTCGAGGAGGAATTGCTGCGTGGCTATGGAGTGAACGCGACGTTCGTTGGACATCCGCTGCTCGATCGCGCCGGCGATTTACCATCGAAGCAAGCGGCTCGTGAGGCACTTGGTCTCAATTTGGACCGACCGGTGCTCGCTTTGTTTCCCGGTAGCAGACAACAAGAGATCGATCGCCATCTCGACGATTTCGTGGATTCGGCGCGTGTCGTCGAGAGTCAGGTCCCCGGGTTGCAAACGATCGTTAGTGTTGCGCCAACGGTGACTCTGGATCCGGCGCGGTGTCCGTACAAGCGAGTCGAATCTGCGTCATTCACGGTTCTTCGCGCGGCAGATGCAGCTCTCTGCAAGAGTGGAACAACCACGCTCGAAGCCGCGATTGCAGATTGTCCGCTCGTTGTCGCGTACCGCACCGGATTCGTTTCGTATCTGCTCGCGCGTGCGATGGTAAGAATTCCACACATTGGTCTTGTGAACGTCGTCGCAGGGAGAGAAGTGGCAAAGGAGTTCGTTCAGGATGATCTGCGTCCTGATGAAGTTGCTCCTGCCCTCGTTCCGCTACTCGAGCCTGGAAACGCGGAGAGGCAACGCGTGCTCGACGGTCTTGCGGAAGTCCGATCGCGACTGGGAACCCCGGGTGCGGCCTCGCGCGTCGCGCAAATGGCAAGCGAGCTGATTCCGTGACTAAGAGATATGATGCTGCGGATCTTCCGCTCTCTGCGCGCATGGCAGTCGTCGCCGGCGGAATCGCGTTACGTGCCCTCGCGAGCACGTGGCGGTATCGGGTGATTGGCGGAGAGTCTTTGGAGCGACTCCGCGCGAACAATGTCCCATTCATTTTTTCATTGTGGCACGGACAGCTGTTGCCGTTGATCTGGCATCATCACGGTGAGCGTGTTGCAATTCTCGTGAGTGAACATCGGGACGGAGAACTGATTGCTCGTCTCGCGAAATCGATCGGCTACCGATTGATTCGCGGGTCGACCAGCCGAGGAGGCGAGCGAGCCCTCCTTGCGCTGGCGAAGGAGCTGCGAGAGGGAAGAGAAGTTGCCGTGACTCCTGACGGCCCCAGAGGTCCCGCACGCAGTTATGCGCCGGGCGTGCTGATTGCCGCGCAGAGAACCGGCGCGCCGATTCTTCCGATTGCCGCACACGCGGACAGCGCGTGGCGATTGTCGAGCTGGGACAACTTCATGATTCCGAAGCCATTCGCGAAAGTGACTGTCGCGTATGGCGAGCCGACGAGAGTGTCAGTGGAATCATCGCGCGATGCAGCAGCCGAAGCGCCCGAGTTCCAGAAGCTGATGGAAGAAACGGAACGGCGCGCTTGCGGCTGATCGAGCGCATCTGGCGCGGCGATGATGCATTGTCGCGTACAGCGCGCGTTGCACTCTTGCCAGTAGAAGCGAGCTATCGCGCATTGACCGCGGCACGAGGCTGGATGTACGACCACCAGTTTCTTGCGGTCGAGCGCTCGACGATTCCTGTAGTAAGCGTTGGGAATCTCTCCGTCGGAGGAACGGGGAAAACGCCATTCACTGCGTGGATCGCAGCCGAGCTGTTGCGTCGAGGCCAGCGACCCGCGGTTGTCCTCCGAGGGTACGGCGAAGATGAAGTGCTCGTTCATCAAAAGCTCAACCCGGAAATTCCTGTCATCGTCGATGCAAATCGCTCATATGGAATTGCGATTGCAGCGCAGAGTGGAGCAACCGTTGCGGTACTCGATGATGCGTTTCAGCATCGTGCAGCCGCGCGTGAGGTCGACATTGCGCTACTAGCCGCCGAACAATGGGGAGCGCCGCTGCGAATGCTTCCGGCGGGGCCGTGGCGCGAGCCGCTTTCCGCGGTGCGCCGTGCTTCGGTTGCAGTGGTTACCCGCAAGACCGCTGATTCATCCCGGGTCGCTGCGGTTCGAGACGCAATTGCGCGCCAGGCGCCGCAAGTACCGCAAGCTGTGGTCCGATTCTCACTCGGTGATCTACGCGCCGCGGACAGTCGATCGGATCGCACGACCTTTCCGCTTTCATCGATTGCCGGGCGATCAGTTGCAGCAATTGCCGGTGTTGCAGATCCGAATCTTTTCTTCGAGCAGCTTACCGAGAATGGAGCGACAGTTGTCGCACATCCATTTCCCGATCACCATAAGTACTCGATTGAAGACATCAAGCGTGTGCTCGCGGCCGTTGGCGCGCGAGATGCTTTGATCGTCTGCACTCTCAAAGACGCGGTGAAACTCGCTCCAATCTGGCCTGCTTCGGGGCCGCCATTATGGTATGTTTTACAAGCTTTAGACGTCGAAAGCGGCGAGGAAACTCTCGCTGAAATGTTGTCCCGAATCACTCAAAAATCCGCTCATGGCCACTGACATTCGCCAATCGCACACTAGCAGTTATCCGATAGTCCGACCAGACAAAGACACATTTCTCAACGAAGAAAATCCGTTCGAAGCGATGATGCTCCGCTTCGACCAGGCAGCTGATCTTCTCGATCTCGAACCCGGGCTTTACCGGGTTTTGCGTAATCCGGAAAAGCAAATCATCATTTCGATTCCGATAATGCGCGACAATGGAGAGGTCGAGGTTTACACCGGATTCCGAGTTCTATACAACACCTCGCGTGGTCCAGCCAAAGGCGGAATTCGATTCGACCTGGAAGTAACGCTCGAGGAAGTGAAGGCGCTCGCGGCGTGGATGACATGGAAGTGTGCCGTCGTCAACATTCCTTTTGGCGGCTCGAAAGGCGGAGTTGTTTGCGATCCGCATACCATGAGTTCGGGTGAGCTGGAGCGTCTGACCAGACGATACACTGCGGGAATCATCAACGTCCTCGGTCCCGATTCGGATGTGCCGGCACCCGATGTCAACACCAACGAGCGTGTGATGGCGTGGATCATGGACACGTATTCCATGCATGTCGGTCATACCACGACGTCGGTAGTTACTGGAAAGCCAGTCGAGATGGGCGGATCGATGGGTCGTCGCGAGGCAACTGGTCGCGGCTGCATGATCGTCACGAAGGAAGCGCTCGCACACCTCGGGATGCCGGTCGCCGGAACCACGGTTGCTGTGCAGGGCTTCGGCAACGTCGGGTCAGTAGCAGCGCAGCTACTTGCGGCCGAAGGTTGCAAAGTGGTCGCGATTGGGGATCGCACCACATCGATCTACAACGAAGACGGAATCGACGTGGATGATGCAATCGCATACGTCGAGAAGCATCGGCATCTCGACGGGTACAACAAGGGCGAGTTGATCAGCGGCGCCGATCTGCTCAAGCTCGATGTCGATGTTCTCGTTCCTGCTGCGCTCGAGAACGTCATCACAACAAAGAACGCCGGCGAGATTCGCGCGCGCATCATTTGCGAAGGGGCAAACGGGCCGACTACTGCAGCCGCTGATTCGATCCTCGAGGAAAACGGAGTCTTCGTGATTCCAGACATCCTCGCGAATGCGGGCGGCGTCACAGTCTCCTATTTCGAGTGGGTGCAGGATCGCGGCGGATATTTCTGGACAGAGCAGCTGGTCAACGATCGCCTGCGCGACATCATGGTTCACAGCTTCCAGGCCGTTCTCGAGCTTTCGAAGAAGCACAAAGTGAACATGCGCACCGCAGCGTACATGCTCGCCATCAGTCGCGTCGCAACGGTACATCGACTGCGAGGCATATACGCCTGATGCGACTCACTCTCGCTGTCGTCGGGAAACCGCGCAACGCGGCTCTCGCGGCGGCGATTCATGAATACGAGACTCGGGCGGCGCGGTACTGGCCGCTCGACGTTCATGAGGTGAAAGAGGAGCGTGCACCTCGCGATCCGCGTCTCGTGCGTCAGCGCGAAGGCGAGCGTCTCTTGCAGAGCGCCGGAAATTCTCACATCGTCGCTTGCGACGGCACGGGAAAGAGCTTCACGTCTGAAAAGTTCGCGCAATGGTTGAATGGCGAGCGCGATCACGCTCGCGACATAGCATTCGTCATCGGCGGAGCTTACGGACTCTCGGAGGAAGTGCTTGCGAAGTCGCGCACGAAAATGTCGCTCGCGCCGTGGACCCTCTCGCACGAGCTCGCGCGTCTGGTTCTCGCGGAGCAGCTCTATCGCGCGGGGACGATCGTTCGTGGCGAGCCGTACCACAAATGAAAACGGAGGAAGCCGAGTGGTTCGAGTCGTGGTTCGGGGAGGATTACGTTGCTCTCTATCCGCACAGGAATGAAGCCGAGGCAGAGAGAGTCGTCGCACTCATCGCTGACAATGTGCGCGATCGAGACATTGGACTCGTCCTCGACCTCGCATGCGGTCCCGGGCGTCACTCCCGCTACCTTGGCAAACGTTGGTGGACCTCCGGTGTCGATTTGTCAGAAGTGCTTCTCCGACTCGCAAAAACAAATGGCACTCCGGCGAAGCTCGTTCGCGCGGACATTCGCGCGCTCCCATATCGTGAGTCGAGCTTTGATCTCGTGGTGAATCTCTTCACGAGTTTTGGTTACTTCGACACGGATGAAGAGCACCAGGACGTCATTCGTGACTTGTGGCGACTCATGCGACCCGGCGGAACGTTCGTGATCGATTTCTTCAACGCGCATACTGTGCGGCAGAAACTGATTGCACGCGACGAATCCATCGTCGAAGGAAAGAAGGTAGAGCAGCGCCGCGAGATTACGCCCGACGGTCGCTTCGTAGTGAAGCACATCGACATCAAGGCCAAGAAACGAGAATTCATGGAGCGTGTGCGATTGTTCAGCAAGGATGAGCTGGTGTCGATGATCGAACGTGCAGGCTTTCAGATCGAGAAAGCCCTCGGCGACTACGACGGCAGCGCATTCGCGCAGGAATCTCCCCGAGTGATTCTCTTTGCGAGGCGCAATTGAGCCTGCGTGTAATCTCGACGCCTCTTCAAGGAAAGAACCTGACGAGCGCTGCGCTCGCCGGAACTGTGCCGAGCACATGGTACGCCGTGCGTCCACGTGGATCGAAAGAATGGCGCGCACGCGCGAAGACAATCACGTCGCAGCTGGTGTCGCAGGATTGGCTGACTCCGCTGCTGCCGGCCCTCGAGCCGACTGGTCGCGCCGAGGAACGCCTTCGCGCTGCCGCGAGTGGAGGCGGTTTCGTTGTAACAGCGGGCCAACAGTCGGCACTTTTTGGCGGCCCGCTCTACACGTGGTGGAAAGCGCTCTCAGTCGTTGCTTTCGCCGACGCTCTCGAGAAGGAGACTGGTCTTCCGGTCGCGACGGTGTACTGGGCGGCGACGGACGATTCCGATTTTGTGGAGGCCGCTTCGACTGTTGTTGTTACGCCGGAAGGCGCTCAGCGCATTTCGCTCGATCATCTCGACGATCCCGGATTGCCGATGTCGCTGGTGCCGCTTGGGGACGTGAGCCGCCAACTCGAAGCGCTTCGTGCAGCGGCCGGCTCCGCGTCGCATCCTGCGATTCTCGAGATCGTCGAGCGTGCGTACTCACCAAGCGAGACAATCGGTACCTCGTTCATCAAGCTGTTGCGCAATTTGCTTTCGCCTCTTGGAGTGGCGGTGCTCGATGCCTCACACGCAGCCGTGCGAACGCTAGCGCGACCGGTGATGGAGCGCGCGCTGGAGCGCGCCGTGGCGATTGAAGCAGCACTCTTCGATCGCGATGCGGAGCTCAAGAAATCCGGGTATTCGTCCCAGGTTCAGACGGTGCGTGGGCGGTCTCTTGTGTTTTCATCGACAGACGGACGACGCGCTCGCGTATCGTCGGCGCATGCGAATGAAAGACCGGCAATCGACAAATCGGTTGATCTCTCGCCGAATGTTCTTCTGCGACCAATTGTCGAGCGAAGTATTCTTCCGACTGTTGCTTACTTCGGCGGACCCGCTGAAATCGCGTATTTCGCGCAGGTAAACGCCGTGGCGGCCGCGATGGAAACCGAGGCCCCGCTGATTTTGCCGCGTTGGTCCGGAATCGTTATCGAGCCGCGAATCCAGAAGATTCTCGACAAATTCAAGCTCACGCCGGACGACTTCAGAGATCCTCAGGCGCTGGAGACCAGGATCGCGATGGAATCGCTGCCCGAAGATCTCCGGTCGACGCTCGATGACCTTCGACGAGTTGTGGAACAGCAGATAGCAAAGCTTGCCGCAGCTGACCCCGACAACATGGTTGCTGGAAAAGTGATCGAGGGACTCAAGCGGAATGTTCTGCATCGCGTCGACCGGTTGGAGCGACGATACCGCGCGGCCATCAAACGCCGAGGCAACGATGCACTACGCGACATCGCGACGGCGCGCGCCGCATTGTATCCACTCGGAGTTCCGCAAGAGCGCGCGCTGAATGTCGTGCCGCTTCTTGCTCGATACGGCGACTCGTTGTTCGAGTCTGTCATGACGGAAGTCATTCCGCACGCAGCATCGTTGGTATGAACCGCGACGGCTCAAGGGGAGCCGCGTTTCTCGTCGGCGCCGGAATTTTTCTCAGCCGCATCGCCGGCCTCATTCGAAACAAGGTCTTCGCTTTCTATTTCGGAAGCTCGCTAGCGGCCGATGCACTGAATGCCGCGATAAGAATTCCGAATCTCCTGCAGAATCTCTTTGGTGAAGGCGTGTTGTCGGCTTCCTTCATTCCAGCGTATTCGGGACTGCTCGCGCAGGAGAAAAAAGAGGAAGCAGATAAACTGGCGGGTGTGGTCGCAGCCACACTTGCTCTCACGTCTGCGATCGTCGTGCTCGCCGGAGTGTTGCTCGCGCCGGCGCTCGTGTCGATCATCGCCGGCGGATTCACAGGAGAGCGTCGCGATCTGACGGTTCGCCTGACACGAATTCTTTTCCCGGGTGCCGGGCTTCTCGTTCTATCGGCGTGGTGTCTCGGTATTCTCAACAGTCACCGCAAATTCTTCATCAGCTACACCGCGCCGGTCGTGTGGAATCTCGCGATGATCGGCGCGTTGATCGGATTTGGAAGTGGCACTCCCCAGGTGCGTCTCGCGGAAATCGTTGCATGGGCATCGGTCGTCGGCAGCGCGCTACAGTTTGGAGTTCAGCTGCCGCTTGTGTTGCGTCTCGCGAGTGGAATGCGGTTGAACCTCGAGGTAAGAACGCCGAGCGCTCAATCAGTTTTCCGAAATTTCATTCCGGCGTTCATTAGTCGAGGCGTCGTGCAGATCAGCGCTTACATCGATGCGTTGATTGCGAGCTGGTTGCCGACCGGTGCAGTGGCGGTGTTCGCGTACGCGCAGGTTCTCTACACGCTGCCAGTGAGTCTTTTTGGAATGGCGGTTTCCGCGGCAGAGCTGCCGATCATGTCGAGCGCGATCGGAACTACTGAGGAGATCGCGACATATCTTCGCGGACGTCTCGATGGCGGTCTCGAGAGAATCGCGTTTTTTATCGTTCCGTCTGCGGTCGCATTTCTGGCGCTCGGTGACGTGATCTCCGCTGTGTTGTTCGAGTCCGGTAGATTCACTCGATCGGACAGCATCTGGGTTTGGCAAATTCTTGCGGGCTCGACGATAGGATTGCTCGCATCGACGTGGGGAAGACTCTACTCGTCGACATTCTACGCGTTGCGCGACACGCGTACTCCTCTGCGATACGCCATAATCAGAGTTGCGCTCACTACTGTTCTCGGACTCATCGCTGCTCTCAGGTTGCCTGGGTGGCTTGGGCTCGATCCGAGAGTCGGAGTTGCAGGCCTCACTGCGTCGGCGGGAATTGCCGGATGGGTCGAATTCTACTTGTTGAGAAGGGGAATAACGCGAAGGATCGGGCGTACGGGAGTTTCGAGGTCGTTCACCGTGAGGTTATGGCTTGCGGCATTCTTGAGCGCAGCGATCGCTTGGGGACTGAAGCTTGGTCTCGCGAGCTCGCATAGGGTTATCGTCGGCGTGGTGATCCTCGCTGCGTACGGCTTGAGCTTCCTTCTCATCGCAACACTCATGCGAATACCCGAAGCGACTTCTATCATCGCACGGCTGCGACCGCGGATCCCGGACTAAACTGCTGCCAACTGGTGTTGCTCTGCTTGGTATAATTAGAAGATGATCGTCGTCCCCGAGAAAGTCGCGTCAAAACTCCCGCATTTACCCGACGGTCCCGGCGTTTACCTCTGGAAAGACGCCGAAGGTCAGACTTTGTACG
>JBGQKT010000089.1:0-12198 GCA_041499635.1 Gemmatimonadaceae bacterium | reverse complement strand
CATCGAGGACGTTCTCCGAAGAAATCCGGAATACATCATCACCGGTCCCGAAGGCTCGACGAAAATCCAATCCGATGCGCGGTGGTCAATCGCACCGGCTGTGAAAGGGGGACGGATTCTTGTCGCGGATACTGCCCTCGTCGGTCGTCCGGCCGTGCGACTGGGAGAAGCTGCAATCCAGTTGGCAACTCTGCTTCATCCTGATATTGCAACGCAATTGCGCGCGGGCACGCACTGACGTGGTCACACATCGCACGTGGCATTGGATCGCGGCGCTCGCAGTCTTTGCGATCGTCTGCGTTATGGCGATCGCGAACGGCGCGATTCGAATTCCGATTGCAGACGTGCTTCGCGCGGCGATGGGCAATGGCGATGGATCGGTCATCGCAATCGTACGCGATCTTCGAATGCCGCGCGTCGCTCTTGCCGCGTTGATCGGCGCGGGACTCGGAATGAGCGGCGGAGCATTGCAGGGAACTCTGCGCAACGGACTCGCCGAGCCGTATCTGTTGGGCGTATCGGGTGGAGCGGCGGTTGGCGCCGTGGTTGCGTTCTCGATCGGCGTTAGCGATGCAGCTTGGATTGCACTCGCTGCATTCGGCGGCGCAGCGCTCGCAGTCGTGCTTGCGCTGCTTGTAGCTCGCGCTGCGGGACGCGGTGGGCGAGGCGATCCTCGCACACTGCTTATGGCCGGCGTTGTCATCGGCGCATTTGCAAACGCGATCATCATGGTCGCACTCGCGAACGCAGCGCCCAACACAGTTCGCGGCGCGCTGTGGTGGATGATGGGCTCCGCGGGAGATGCAACGTGGCAGACTGTCGGTGTGCTCGCGCTTTCGATCGTCGCCGGTGGTGCCGCGCTCATCTATCTCGCGCGCGACATCGATGTGCTCGCACTCGGCGAAGAACCAGCTGCGGCACTTGGCGTCGAAGTCGACAGCGCCGCGCGAACGATTTACTTGTTGAGCGCGCTGCTCGCAGCTGCAACCGTTGCCGCCGCAGGCCTCATTGGATTCGTAGGATTGATCGTTCCGCACATTGTGCGATCCGCGGGACTTCGCAGTCATCGGCCACTTCTCATCGGCACAGCAATCGTCGGAGCGACCCTCGTTGTCGCGGCCGATCT
Organism: Gemmatimonadaceae bacterium; assembly: GCA_041499635.1. Classification (GTDB taxonomy): domain Bacteria; phylum Gemmatimonadota; class Gemmatimonadetes; order Gemmatimonadales; family Gemmatimonadaceae; genus UBA4720. Next base: position 11,072 of record JBGQKT010000089.1, on the reverse strand, counting down.
TGCAGCGAGGACGCTACGCCCGCCCGCCGAGCTTCCGCTTGGAGCTGTCACCGCAATTCTCGGCGTTCCTTTCTTTCTCGCTCAGCTGAGGAAAACCGCATGAGCGCGGAAAGAACAGAATCGGTGATTCGCTTTGAGGACGTCGCCGTTCGCTACAGGGGCGCGAGTACAAATGCACTCGATGGAGTGAGCTTCGGCGTTCCACGCGGAGAGATGACAGGCGTCGCCGGACCGAACGGCAGCGGGAAATCAACGCTGGTTCGCGCGTTGCTACGACGCCAACCGCTGCTTGCGGGAACGATCCGTCTCGACGGCGATGACATCGCAAGCATTTCGCAACGAGAGCTCGCGCGGCGCGTAGCAATCGCTCCGCAGCGCGAAGAAGCAGCGTTTCCAATGCGCGTCGACGAATACGTGTCGCTCGGAAGATTTCCTCGATTGGGACTTTGGGAAAGTCCATCGGTTGAGGATCGCGCAGCAGTCGAGCAGGCGCTGAATCGCGCCGGCGTGGCGGAGTTCACCGATCGTCGCACCGATGAGCTCTCGGGTGGAGAGTGGCAACGCGTTCGTATAGCCCGCGCTCTCGCTCAGGAAGGCGGCGCGCTCGTGCTCGATGAGCCGACGACGTTTCTCGACATGCCGCACGAGATGGCGTTGTTCGAGCTGCTCGACTCGCTCGCGCGCGATGGACTCGCCGTCCTCATCGTGAGTCACCAGCTCAATCTTCTCGCGCGTTTTGCGCGCTCGATTGTTTTACTCAATCGCGGCAAGGTCGCCGCCGCAGGAGCGCCGAGTGAAGTGATGCGGGCTCCGATTCTCGAAAGCATTTACGACTGGCCGCTCGTCATCACGCGCGATCCTGCGGCGGGTGCGCCCGCACTCCTTCCGCTTCGTCGCCCGAGCTCTTTGTCCTGACATTTCTTCAACCGACGCTACAATGCGCACCTCACGCACACCATTCATCGTTTTCGCCGTAACCTCGATTGCCGCCTCATCGGCGAAGGCCCAGGATCCTGACACTACGACATTGAAGACGGTCGTCATTTCCGCGACCAAGACTCCAATCGCGCGCGATCAGCTGACACAGGCGGTGACTGTCATCAGTGGCGATGATCTCCGGGCGCATGGTGTCGCGAGAGTCTCCGACGCGCTGCAACAAGTTCCAGGAGTATCTCTGGCGCAAAACGGATCGTACGGCTCGGTGACATCGCTCTTTCTCAGAGGAGGAGAAAGTCGCTACACGAAAGTGCTCATCGATGGTGTCGCGGTGAATCAATCGGGTGGGTACTTCGATTTCAGTCATCTCACTACCGACAACGTCGATCGAATCGAGATCGTGCGCGGGCCCGCAAGCGTGATCTACGGTGCGGATGCCGTGGCTGGTGTGATTCAAATCTTCACGAAACGCGGACGCGGACCGCTCTCGGCCGATGCAAGCGTGCGTGGAGGAACGTTCGGCACCATCGATGGAGACCTGTCGATGCGTGGCGCATCGGGCACACTCGACTATTCGCTTGCCGGCGCTCAACACAAGACGGACGGAGTTCTGAAATTCAACAATCAGTATTCCAACGGAACCCTGAGTGGCGCCGTTGGTGTTTCGCCGAGGTCCGGAACTGACGCGCGCGTCACCGCGCGATACACAAATGCGGAATTCCATTATCCAACCGATTTCACAGGCGCGCCCGTCGACAGCAATTCATATCGCGTTCAACACCGGCTCACTGTTGGGTTCGATGCTGGAACGGCGATCACGCCACGCGCGAGCGCCCGGCTGCTCGCGGGCACGAACGAAGTCTCGGACCTGACCGAAGACATCGCGATTCCATTTGGCTCGACGTCGCAACAGCATTCAGCGGATAAGTCGCGCGCACACCGTCGAAGTGCGGAGGGACGACTATCGTTGGTTTCCGGCGAAGCTGCGACTCTCAGTCTCGGGGCTGAGTACGTGACGGAAGGAGAACGCAGCACAACTTCACGTGGCCCGGTTGGCGTCCAGGCAACTCCAGTCTCTCACTTCGACGCCGATCGCCACACGACTGGCGCGTACGCCGAGCTGCTCGGATCACCGCAACGATTCGTCGGTTACACTGCAGCGATAAGACTCGACGACAATTCGGATTATGGGAACCACACGACGTATCGCCTGGGAGCGAGCGTTCCAGTTCTTCCCGACTTCCGTGTTAGAGGATCGCTGAGCACAGCGTTCAATGCGCCGGCCTTCAATCAGATAAGAACGACAGCGTTCACGAGTGCGAATCCCGATCTCGCACCGGAGCGCAGCAGGAGTTGGGAAATTGGCCTCGAACATTCGCTGCCCGATGCACACGCGCGGATTTCCGGATCGTACTTCGCGCAGCAATTCGATGACCTCATCGAATTCGTCAGCGGTGGGCCACCCACTTTCATCGGGCACTACAACAACGTCGCTCAGGCGACGTCGAACGGTTACGAAGGTGAGCTCGAGATAACGCCAACCGGATTCTTCTCTGCGACCGCAAGCGCAACGGTGGCAAATCCGCATATCACGCGCGTGCAGTCTGGCGAGTCAAGCGGACTACAAGTTGGGCAGGCGTTGCTTCGCCGACCAACGCATTCCGCTGCAGCGTCTTTGAAATTCACACCGCCTCATTCTGGCTCGGTAACGATCACCGGTAGTTATGTCGGAAAAAGGCCCGACGTCGACTTCAATCAGTTCCCATCGCCGACTGTCACGCTTCCGGCTTACGTCCGCGTAGATGCAGCGACCGAGGCCTGTATATGGCGTGGTGAAAATGGCTCGTCGCTTTCAATCACGGCTCGGGTGGAGAACTTGCTCGACAAACGCTATGAAACGGTTCTGCATTATCCCGCACCGGGACGGGCGATCCTTCTGGGCGCACGATTCAGTGGGAGTTTGTAGATTGCGCGGATGGCGCCTCTCGTCACCGAATCAATCGTTTTACACGCGTTCGATTACCTCGAGACGTCGCGCATACTTCGGCTGCTCACCCGTGATGCGGGAGTGCAATCGGTGCTCGCGCGTGGCGCGCGAAATTCCCGAAAGAGATTTGGAAGCGCGATGGATTTGTTCGCGCAGGGAATTGCAGAAATACACGTTCGACCCAATCGAGAGCTGCAGACTCTCGGCGCACTCGACGTAATGCGCTCCCGCTCCGAGCTCGGGGCAGACGTCGGTAGATTCACTGCCGCGTCGATGATTTCGGAGATCGTGCTCCGCTTTCCGTACGAGGAAACTGTCGCCGGGATTTTCGATACGGTTGAAGAAAGCTTCGATCGAATTGCCGCCGCTCCGCCGGAGAGAACACTCGATGCCGGGCTCGCAGGCGCGTGGAGGATTATCGCCGACCTCGGCTTCACGCCCGCGCTCGACATGTGCGCGAACTGTCACGCGCCACTCGATCCAGCCGCGACCGTTGCGTTCTCCAACTCTGCCGGCGGCGCACTTTGCCCTCGCTGCGCAACGCTATCAGTGTCGCGGAATATTCCTCCCGCCGCGCGCGATGCGATTCGCCTTTGGGTTGTAGGTGGCGACGCTGGCACGCTGTCGACAGCAGAAGGCCGAGCGCATCAACGATTGCTGCGTGAGTTTTTCCAGGAGCATTTGGGGACCGATCGTGAGCTGCGGGCGTTTCGAGTCTGGGAGCAAGGCGCCTGGGGAGGAAGCGCTGCGTGATTCTGGGAACCGCGGGTCACATCGATCATGGAAAGACCGCGCTCGTAAAAGCTCTCACCGGTGTCGACACCGATCGACTCCCGGAAGAGAAACGCCGCGGGATCACGATCGATCTCGGATTTGCTCCGCTGGTTCTTGAAGGAGTCGGCACTGTCGGCATAGTCGATGTTCCGGGACACGAAGCTTTCGTCCGCACGATGCTCGCCGGCGCGAGCGGAATAGACGTCGCGCTTCTCGTCGTCGCCGCCGACGAAGGCGTTATGCCGCAAACCCGGGAACATCTGCAAATCCTGTCGCTACTGGCAATTCCCAGTCTCGTCGTCGCGCTGACGAAAGCTGATCTCGTCAGCGATGAGTGGCTCGTATTGGCAACGGATGATGTTCGATCACTAATTGCCGACACACCGTTCGCATCGAGTGAAATCATTGCCGTTTCTTCCGTGAGCGCCTTGGGACTCGATGCGCTGCGAGAGGCGCTGACGCGCGCGATGAGAAAATCAGAGAATGACGATCGCGCGTCCGATGTATTTCGGATGCCGGTTGATCGCGCGTTCACGATCAAAGGAACAGGGACAGTCGTTACGGGCACTGTCTGGAGCGGAACGATTGGCCGAGAGATGTCGGTGAACATTTTTCCTCTTGGGCGACAGTCTCGCGTACGCGGCGTTCAGCATCACGGCGCCGCCGTAAACACAGCTGGGCCTGGTGAGCGTGTTGCGCTCGCGCTATCAGATGTCGATGTAGGAGACGTCGGTCGCGGAAGTGTCGTCGTTGCAAGCGGCGCCTGGCTTCCGACATCACGAGTCGATGCCGAGATCGAGATCACGGACGACGAAGTTCATATTGGGCCGCGCACTCGACTGCGATTTCACATCGGCACGTCGGATGTTGGAGCGCGCATCGCCGGCGCAGAGACAAGAACCGGCGAAAGTTTTGTTTCGACGATCGTCCTCGAGGAGCCGTTGCTTGTGCGAGGCGGTGACAGATTCGTCCTCAGACTTCCGTCCCCGGCGACAACAGTCGGTGGCGGAAGAATTCGAGATCCGTTTCCGCGGCGTCGAGCATCGCGCAAGAAATCCGACGCGAGCGAGAGCGAGAATTCCTTCTCGAGAATGGTTGCGGAGGCCGGCATCGAGGGACTTCCGCAGGACATTCTGCCGATCCGGCTGGGAATCACTCCTGCCGAAGCGGCGGAGATTTCACGCAGTTCGGGAATCATCGCGCTCAAATCGCGCTTGTACGACCACGCTGTCGTCGACGATCTCGAGCAAACAATCCTCCAGTCCATCACGAAACACGTCGAAACCTTTCCTCTCGACTCAGGTGTCCAATTACAGAGTTTGAGATCGATGACCGAGGCGCCGCCCGAGTTGATCGACCTGATTCTCAATCGATTGGTGAAGGCCGAGAAGGTGGAGATTCGCCAATCTGTCGTCATTCCGGCGGGATGGACCGCTCGGCTGAACGAACGAGAGCAAAGGCTCGCAGAAGCAATTCTGCATGAGATTTGCACTGGTCGAAGCGAGCCGCCCGCGGTATCGGAGCTGACGTCGACATTTGGACAGAGTACGCCGGCGCTGCTCAGATACCTGGAGCGAAAGGGGAAGCTGGTGAAGGTGTCGGACGATCGCTACTACGCGCCGGAGGCGGTCGAGTCGATGGTTGGGAAGCTCCGGGCGGCATTGGAGCCGTACCAAGTGTACAGTCCGGCGGAGCTTCGAGAGGTTCTTGGGGTCTCAAGAAAGTATCTGATTCCGTTTCTCGAATTTTGTGATGCGTCGGGGGTGACGGACCGAACAGCCGAGGGGAGGGTGCTGGGGTAAGTGGTGGCAGTGAGCGTCTTATGGGTGAGCGCGCACCATTTGCTTGACACCCTGAAGTGGCAGGACTAGTTTCGCCGAAGGAGAACCAAACGTACAACCCGTATCAGGAGTATCCTTCTAACACTTTCTTTGTCAGCAGTGGAGATGTAAAAAAATGAAACACCTGTGGGGGGCACTACTAGTGCTAGCCCTCAGCGCGTTCATGCCAAGCCACTCGTCGGCTCAGGGAGTGTCACCCCAAACCGGCAAGTCGCGAAGCGCCGGGATGGAGTTGGGTCAAAATTTTCCGAATCCATTTAATCCGGAGACGAGGATTCCTTTCACAATCGGCGACGGGCCGGGGTGTTCGGATCCAAGTCGATTGTACCGCGTAAGCTTGCGGATCTACAATGTTCTGGCGCAGCCGGTTGCTGTGCCGGTGCTGCAAGGCGGGACCGGGAATGTCGCTGGAGGGGAACCGCTCGATAAGCTCATGCTCACCTGTGACAAGTACACTGCGTACTGGGACGGGAAAGACTTGAGGACCCAGCAGGAGGTCGCATCGGGTGTGTACCTGTACCGTCTCGAAGTCGATGGAAAACCTTTAGTGAAAAAGATGTTGGTGTCCAAGTAATCGTGAACGCGCTCTCAAATGGGAGCGCGTTCCTTTTACGACGCGGTCGCCGATACCCGCTGGCCGATAACCGATCCCGGAGGTCCGAAACTGCAAACTGACAGCTCACAACTGAGTAGTTCTCGGACCTCTGAAATCGGTCATCGGCAAGCGGGCATCGGCGACCGCGCTGTTAGCAACTCAGCAGAGTCAGCCACGATGGCAGCCTAGAGGGGCACCCACATTGCAACCGGTTCGGGCATGATCAATCCCGATCGCCTTACGGTCAAATCCGCGGAAGCGCTCAACGAAGCTATTTCGGCAGCGCGACGCGCGGGGAACCCGGTCGTCTACGATCTGCATCTGCTCCTCGCCCTTCTCAACCAGGACGAAGGGATTGTCGTCCCGGTTCTCCAAAAACTCGGCGTAAGCGTCGCCGCATTGCGTGAGCGCGCCGAGGCAGAATCTGCCCGCTACCCGAAGCAAACCGACGCGCAACCGAATCTTTCGCGAGAGCTCACACAGGTTTTCGATCGCGCTGAAAAAGAAGCAAAGGATCTCGGCGACGAGTACATCTCGACCGAGCACCTGCTGCTCGCGCTCGCGCAGGTCAAGGGAGCCGAAAGCAAAGCACTGCTCAACGAAGTCGGCGTCACGCGCGAGTCATTGCTCGAAGCGCTTAACGCGGTGAGAGGTACGCATCGCGTCTCAGACCAAACTCCGGAGAATCAGTACCAGGCGCTTCAGCGCTACACGCGTGATCTCACAGAAGCTGCGCGAAAAGGAAAGCTCGATCCGGTAATCGGTCGTGACGAAGAAATACGCCGTGTGATTCAGGTTCTGTCACGTCGTACAAAAAACAATCCGGTGTTGATCGGGGAGCCTGGCGTCGGGAAGACTGCAATCGCTGAAGGTCTCGCTCAGCGAATGGCGAACGGCGATGTCCCGGAGAGTCTCAAGAACAAGCGATTGCTCGCGCTCGATCTTGGCGCGCTCGTCGCCGGCGCGAAATTCCGCGGCGAGTTTGAGGAGCGGCTCAAGTCGGTCCTGAAAGAATTGACGGAGGGCGAAGAGCAGTTCGTCGTATTCATCGACGAGCTGCACAATCTCGTCGGTGCGGGTAGGGCCGAGGGCTCGATGGATGCGAGCAACATGCTCAAGCCGATGCTCTCGCGTGGAGAGCTTCACGTCGTCGGCGCCACAACGCTCGACGAATATCGTAAGCACGTTGAAAAGGACGCCGCACTCGAGCGCCGCTTTCAGCCGGTGTATGTCGGCGAGCCAAGTGTCGAGGCCACGATCGCAATTCTTCGCGGACTCAAGGAGCGATACGAAGTCCATCACGGAGTGCGCATTACCGACGGTGCAATCGTCGCCGCCGCGACATTGTCGAATCGCTACATCGGCGATCGCTTTCTTCCCGACAAAGCAATCGACCTAATCGACGAAGCCGCATCGCGACTGCGAATCGAGATCGACTCGGTGCCGCTGGAGATAGACGAAGTCGAGCGACGAATCACTCAGCTCGAGATCGAGCGGCAGGCTCTACAAAAGGAAAAAGACCCGGCATCCGTCGAGCGCCGCAAAGTAATCGAGCGAGAGCTGGCCGAGCTGCGCGAAAAATCCAATGCGATGCGCACGCAATGGCAGAATGAAAAGGAGAGTCTCGGGTCCGTTGGAGCCATCAAGAAACAGATCGAAGAAGCGCGCACCGAAGCTGAGAGCGTCACTCGCACCGGAGATCTCGGCAGAGCTGCGGAGATCACTTACGGAACGATCCCTCAGCTCGAGCAGAAGTTGCGCGACGTAGAGCAAACGCTCGCGAGCAAGCAGGAAGGCGGGCGGCAATTCCTCAAAGAAGAAGTAACGGCAGAGGACATCGCCGAGATTGTTGCGCGATGGACTGGAATTCCCGTTACGAAGATGATGGAGGGGGAGCGTGAGCGACTCACGCGTCTCGAGGAAGTTCTCGCATCGCGCGTTGTCGGTCAGGGCGAAGCTGTGCGCGCGGTCTCGAATGCGGTGCGACGCTCGCGCGCGGGACTGCAGGATCCAAATCGTCCCATCGGCTCGTTCATTTTCCTGGGACCAACCGGTGTCGGAAAAACAGAAACTGCGCGTGCACTCGCCGAGTTCCTGTTTGACGACGAGCAGGCGATGGTGCGCATCGACATGTCGGAGTACATGGAGAAGCATGCGGTCGCGCGTCTCATCGGAGCGCCGCCCGGGTACGTTGGATTCGAGGAAGGCGGTCAGCTCACGGAAGCTGTGCGCCGACGCCCGTATTCAGTCGTGCTATTTGATGAGATCGAGAAAGCACATCCGGATGTGTTCAACATTCTTCTTCAGATTCTCGACGACGGACGACTCACGGATTCGCAGGGACGCACGGTGGATTTCCGAAACACCGTGATCATCATGACGTCGAACATCGGCAGCATGTTCATCCTCGAGCACGGCACAGAGGATTGGGAAGCAATCGAGAAACAGGTTACGAGCGCGCTGCGCCAGCATTTCCGTCCGGAGTTTCTCAATCGCGTCGACGACATCATCATCTTCCGCCCTCTCGGCGAAGCGGAGATCGAGCACATCATCGAGCTGCAGCTGAAGCGGTTGGAAAAACTCCTCAGCGAGCGAAAGCTCACAATCGAGCTCACGCCGAGGGCAAAGCATTTCCTGGCGAAGCAGGGTTACGATCCGGCACTGGGCGCGCGTCCGCTCAAGCGAGCGATTCAACGATTGGTTCAGAATCCACTTGCGCTCGCCGTGCTCGAAGGACGATTCCTCGAGGGTGACAAGATCAAGGCAGATCTCGACGAGAACGGTGAGCTCGTGTTCACGAACGTCCCGCACGGTGAAGCGAGCGCCGATGGATCGGGCGATGGAGTCGGTGGCGACGGCGCAGGAGCGCGGCGAAGCAAGAGGACGGGCGCGGGCGCACCAAGCTGATTACCGAGTTGACTGACGCCTCGCGCGCGACGATCGACGAGCGATTCATGCGCAACGCGATCGCGATAGCGCGCGACGCAACCCGACAAAACGAAGTTCCCATCGGCGCGGTAATCGTTCGTGGGGGCAAGATCGTCGCGGCAGCGAATAATCGAACTGTGCGCGATCAGGATGCGACGGCGCATGCGGAGATGATCGCAATCAGAGACGCATCGGCGGCGCTCGACCGGTGGCGTCTCGATGATTGCACTCTTTACGTGACGCTGGAGCCATGCGCGATGTGCGCGGGCGCGATGGTGTTGTCGAGAATAAGTCGCGTTGTTTTCGGAGCGTGGGATGAGAAGGCGGGAATGGCTGGCTCAGTCGGAGACATTCTGCGACATCCGAAACTGAATCACACGCCGGAAGTGCAAGGGGGTCTCCTCGCCGAGCAGTGTGCTGAAATGCTCAGACAATTCTTTGAATTCAAGCGAGGACCGAACGGCTGATAGAGCGATTGAGAGATTGAGCGATTAAAAGATCGAGCGATTAGTTTTCGTCGGACCTGGACAGGTGGCCGAGTGGTTGAAGGCACCGGTCTCGAAAACCGGCATACCTGCAAGGGTATCGAGAGTTCGAATCTCTCCCTGTCCGTCAATCCGTCTATCTCTCAATCCGTCAATCTGTAAAAGAAAGGGCCCCCGAAATTCGAGGGCCCTTTTTTCATTCACAAAAAAAATCGATCATTGATAGAAGATGTAAATTCCGCCTGGTTCCACATCGAGCCCTACGACCTGGCTCAGCGACACTCCGCCCGCGGCGAGTGCCTGGACGATTGCGTCGAATCGCCCAATTGCTTCACGCATTTCACCCAGGGGGCCGGCGTTCTTCGCGATTGCTCGCTCGATCGTTGCTTTGTTCCCCGCGTTTTCGATTTTCGCAACGCTCACGAGGTGAATATCGTGAACGCTGATTGATTTTTCGGCGCGTAATGCCTTGACCTCGGCGTCCGCCGAATTGATTGCTGAGAGCAAAGCTGCAACGCCCGGTAGTCCGCTACCGACCTGCGCGGTCGCAACAGTGCTCGAGGCAAGAGCCATAAACGCGACGTTCGCGAGTAATACGGTCAGTCTTTTGAGGGTACCCATCAGGGCTCCAATTCATTTTCGGCGGTTGCCGCCGAGTACTGGAACATAGCAGGGAGAACACTGACTGTAAACATTTGTTATCGGGAAGTGGCTTCCCCTGTCGACTACTCTAGTCGGTTTTTTTCTTCGTGGTATCCGGCTTCGGGAAGAAGCTCGGAACGTCGTAATAGTCGGTGAGCTTCTTGATTTTTCCGTTCTCGACTTCGACGACCGCTGTCCCGCGCCCGCTTATGTGAAGATTTTTGACCGGCCGCCCTTGGGGGTCGGGTCCAGTGTACGTTGCTGTCCACGTCCACTGGGCAGCGACAATGGGCCCCTGTTCAATCATGTTTGTAATCTTCCAGGCATAGTCCGGCTCCATTGCGAGCACAGCATTCATGAACTGTTTCGCTCCGGCAGGGCCCTTTCCAAGGAACGCGAGGGCGATGTCTTCGTGAGTTCCATCTGGCGCCATCAGCGAATCGAACGCGGCAGAGTCGCGCCGATTCCATGCGTCGACGTAGGCTTCGACGACCGGTTTTGATGATGTAACGGCTGCTGTGGTCTTCTGCTCTTTGGCGGTGCAGCCAATCAAAACAACGAGCGGCAATCCGACGACCAGCGTACGCACGGACATCATAATCTCCTCTATGAATTGTTACTGACGATTGAGATTCGGTGTTTTCCACCGCTTACGCAAGGTTGTTACATTGCAACGTCTTGGACGGGTGGCCGAGTGGTTTAAGGCGCACGCCTGGAAAGTGTGTGTACGTTAATAGCGTACCGTGGGTTCGAATCCCACCCCGTCCGTTTGAGGCGCAACGACTTAACTCTCGTTGCGCCTCGTTCGTTTCTCGCCACTGCGTTCATGTAGACGACGAAATGCGTGTCCGATGTGAAGAGCGCCCAGTTGGGCCCGCCCAAAT
>JBGQKT010000088.1:0-12262 GCA_041499635.1 Gemmatimonadaceae bacterium | reverse complement strand
CAGCGCGACGGCGAAGCTCAACCGCACAGACTTCGGGCTTACCTACAATCAGGTTCTCGAGACAGGCGGAGTTGTAGTCGGCGAGGACATCAAGATTTCAGTCGACGTCGAATTGACCGCAGCATAGAACTAACTGCCGGTCGCCGATACCAGCTAGCCGATGGCCGATGGCCAGCGGGTATCGGCGACCGGCAGTTACCGCGCAGTCCGCATAATGAAATCCCTTGCCTTCTGCGAATCCAATTTTCCATTTGTCCGGACTCCGCTGCATACATCAACACCGTGCGGGCGCACGGACTCGATGGCATCCCGCACATTTTCTCGATTCAATCCTCCCGCGAGATAAACGGGAATCCCCACCGCCTCAACAATTCGCCGACTGATTTTCCAATCGTGCCGGCGGCCGGTGCCACCGAGCTCCTTAACAGCCAATTTCGGATTGCCGGAATCGAGCAGCAGAGCATCGGCAGTTCGTGCAGCCTCGATTGCTTCGTCCAACGATTCGTCTCCGACAACGTGAATGACCTGAACGATCCTCGTTCCGTCGAGCGAATCGCGAATTGCCTCGTGTGCGCCGGCTTCAACCCTATCGACGAGCTGTAGCGTGCTCGTCCCGGTGCGGCGCTGCTGAGCGATGATAGCGTCGGCGCTGGTCTCGGAGGTGAGAAGAAATGTCTCGACCCGATTGCCAACCGCGCCGACAATCTCAACGATGAGATTTTCATCTATCGGGCCTGGACCGCTGGGCATTCGTGACACCAGCCCAATAGCTGACGCACCAAGCTCGATCGCCGTGTTGGCTTCTTCGATACTGCCCATGCAGCAAATCTTGACGTGTGTTTTCATGGAAGTTCGGGTTGCCGACACTAACTTTGTCCGATGATCTCGCCGATAAGCAGGTGATGTCCCGCTACATCCTCGGCATCTCTGCTTTCTACCATGATAGCGCGGCGTGTTTACTTCGCGATGGAGAGATTATCGCCGCCGCGCAGGAAGAGCGATTCACACGCGAAAAAGGCGACGATTCATTTCCGTCGCAAGCAATCGAATACTGTTTTTCCGAAGCTCGCATCTCAACCGACGATCTCGCCGCGGTCGCATTCTACGACAAGCCGCTGCTCAAGTTCGAGCGCATTCTCGAGACGTACCTCGGTGTTGCTCCGCGCGGATTCCGATCTTTCGTCAAAGCGGGTCCACTCTGGGTCAAGGAAAAACTCTACACCGACAAAGCAATTCGCGATGGACTCGGCGGATACCAGGGTCGCGTGCTCTACGCGGAGCATCATGAGTCGCATGCGGCGAGCGCATTTTTTCCTTCGCCATTCAACGAAGCTGCGATTCTCACCGTCGATGGAGTCGGCGAGTGGGCCACAGCATCGATCGGAATAGGAAGAGGCTCAGAGATCGAGCTTCTCAAAGAGCTCCATTGGCCGGATTCACTCGGACTTCTCTATTCGGCGTTCACGTACCACGCCGGGTTCAAGGTCAACAGCGGCGAGTACAAGGTGATGGGCCTCGCTCCCTATGGCGAGCCGCGCTTCGTTGACGCGATTTACAAGAATCTGATCGACCTTCGCGACGACGGCTCGTTCACACTCGATCAGCGTTACTTCAATTATCTGACGGGACTCACGATGACGAGCCCCGCGTTCGACGAGCTCTTCGGTGGTCCGCCAAGAGTTCCGGAATCACCACTCTCGCAGCGTGAGATGGATCTCGCTCGAAGCATTCAGGTTGTTTGCGAAGAAATAATCCTGCGCATGGCGAATTCAGTGCATCGCGAAACAGGTGCGAGCGCCTTGTGCATGGCCGGCGGAGTTGGGCTCAACGCGGTCGCGAACGGACGACTGTTGAGAGAAGGGCCGTTCGATCGAATCTGGATTCAGCCAGCTGCGGGAGACGCCGGAGGAGCAGTCGGCGTCGCCCTTCTCGCGTGGCATCGCTATTTCGAAAAGCCGCGCGCGGTGAGAGAATCGGACTCGATGTGCGGCAGCTATCTCGGGCCGATTTATCAGGACGACCAAATCGAGCGCGAGCTCAACACCCTCGGCGCCGTCGCTCAGAAACTTTCAGACGATGAGATTCTCGAGCGAATCGCTCATCTCCTCTCAGATGAAAAAGTGGTTGGATGGTTCGACGGTCGAATGGAATTCGGCCCGCGCGCGCTTGGTGCGCGAAGCATTCTTGCCGATCCGCGAAATCCCAGGATGCAGGCGTTGATCAATCTCAAGATTAAATTCCGCGAAGGATTTCGTCCATTCGCGCCGAGTGTGTTGCGCGAGCGAGCGCGGGAGTATTTCGAGCTGGATGTCGAGTCGCCATACATGCTCATCGTCGCGCCAATGGTGGAGTCGCATCGGAAACCTTTAGTGCCGGCGACGGGTGACCTCTGGGGGATCGATCGATTGAATGTTCCCCGCTCCGACATTCCGGCCGTAACGCACCTCGACTACTCGGCCAGAATCCAAACCGTGACTGCTGATCGAAATCCTCGCTTCTACAGATTGATCAGCGAATTCGAGCGGCGCACCGGATGTCCTCTTGTCGTCAACACCTCATTCAACGTTCGAGGTGAGCCGATTGTGTGTACTCCAGCTGATGCCTATCGGTGCTTCATGCGGACTGATCTCGACTACCTCGCGATTGGCCCGTTTCTCCTCGCAAAATCTGATCAGCCCGCATTCCCGCAGGATGAATCATGGAAAAAACAAATTCCACTCGATTGACGGCGCGCGAAGGTCGCCGCTTTGCGTGGACGCTCGCGGGCGCGTTTATCGTCCTCGGCGGAATCGCCTGGTGGCGGGGCAGGGAGCGTGTCGCCTTGGTTTTCGCGACGCTCGCTGCAATTTTTTTTCTCGCCGGCTTGATTGCGCCGACGCGACTCGGTCCTGTCGAGCGAGCGTGGATGGGTGTTGCGCACGCGATTTCACGCGTCACAACGCCACTCTTCATGGGAATCGTCTACTTTGTTGTCCTGACGCCGATAGGATTATTTCGGCGCGCGGTCACGAAGCACACACTGAGTCCGTCGCGATCCGCGAAAACATTCTGGATCGATAGAAAAAAGATCGACCCTGATGCAGCGCGGCGTCGCATGGAACGACAGTTCTAGGGGAACAGCATGGGATTGATGGGTGAGCTTTGGGCGTTCATGAAGGAGCGAAAGAAATTCTGGCTCCTTCCCATAGTCGTCCTGCTCGTGCTCGTCGGAGGGTTGCTCGTTCTGGCCCAGGGCTCAGCGCTGGCGCCGTTCATCTACACCATCTTCTAGCGGCGAGTCCGTTATTTGCCGTGCAGGTAGACGCTCCCTTGTTCTCGATTCCTTATTCGGAGATCGTATGACAATGTCCCGATCACTCGTATTGCGTGGTCTCACGGTGTTGGCAGTCGCGGCATTCGCCGGATGCGCACATGGTCCACTTAATCGCGTCGCGGTTGCGTATGCGACTTTCGAGAGCGCAGCGGGCGAACCGCGTGGAACGGCTTTACTCTGGCAGGATCCGTCGAACCTCGTGCACGTCGAGCTGCAGTTGAACGGTCTCCCGCTTGGCGAACACGGAATTCATTTCCACGCGGTCGCAAAGTGTGAGGGAGGCGCCACCGCGTTTTCAACCGCGGGTGCTCACTACAATCCGATTGGCCGGCAGCACGGTCTCAACAATCCGGCCGGTCCGCATGCCGGTGATGTGCCGAATATCACGGTCGCAGCCGACGGCACGGCGAAGAAGAGCTTCACAACCGATCGCGTGACTCTGACCGCCGGATCGACGTCGCTATTCGACGATGACGGTAGCGCGATCGTGATTCACGCTGCCGCCGATGATCAGGTATCGCAGCCGTCGGGAAACAGCGGCGCCCGCATCGCTTGCGGCGCGCTGCGAAAAACGCTTTAGACCGCTGCCAGTTTGAAATAGAGAGAAGAAGGGGAAGTTCTAAGGATCCTCTTGCCAGTTTTGGCATGACCAGGAACGTGGGCTTTGATGACGCATCGAAGCGCACATGCCAAAACTGGCAAGGAGATCCTTAGAACTTCCCCTTCTTCTCTCTATTTCAGCGCGATGTACTTGATCTACGCGCTGCACTCAGTGCGGCTCCGCGGTAATAATCGGAATCGATCGAATCGATTGCCTTGTCGTACGCTGGTCGAAGCGAATCGTCGATCGGGTACGCGCGAGCCAGCGAACTGAGCAACGCGCTCAGCTCGTAGTCCGATTTTATCGACGGCGCGACAGCGAGAACACCGGCCACGATTTCGCGCGTCAGCGGGCGCGTATTGAGCGCTGCATCGAGCGTCGCGTGCTTGTAGTAATCCGAATCGATGCTCTTTACAGCGGCGAAATAATCCGTGCGCGTTTCAGCATCGAGTCGGCCCTGTTTGATCAGCTTCGTCAATGCTTCCGATTTGTAATAATCCGAACCCATGTCGCTGATCGACTTCAACACAGCGGACGTAGTCGACGCGTCGATTGGCTCTCCAATATTCAGAAACGACAGCACTTCCTGCTTGTAGTAGTCTGATTTGATTTTCGAGAGAGCCTCGAGATAATACCTTCTCGTTTCCGGCGTGACCGCATTTCTCTTTGAAAGCTGCTTCAGCGTCTCTGCCTGGTAATAATCGGAATTGATTGTCGTGGTCGCCTTGAGGAGCGTTGCAATTGTCGGCGCATCGAGCTGAGGCTGCGAGAGAACTTTGCCGATTACCTGTGCCTTGTAGTAATCGGATTTCATTCCGCCCGCCGCGTCCGCAAAAGCTCGCCACGTGGTTTCATCCGCGCCCTTCTGTAAGGCGACCTTTGTGAATACTTCTGCGAGATAGTAATCCGACGTCATCTCACGCGTGGATTGCTGAACTATTCGCGTAAGCGTCGGCGCATCGAGGTTGGTTCCGTTTTTGAGCAGGACCGACAGATACGCCGCTTTCGCGTAGTCCGACGGCATGAGCGACACTTCTTCGAGCACTCCGCGCGCACCGCGTGACTCGAAGATCTGCGGAACACGCGTCGCCGCAGCGAAGGCAGTGCGTCGCTCGACAGCGAGAAGTACGTTCGCGAGCCACGTCTGCGCCTCGGGCGACCAGGCAGTTCGCTGGCCATTTACGAAATACTGTCGATCGAGACCCGAATCCGTCGACCTGACCTCGACTCGCTTCGAGTTGCGGCCTTCTCGCTCGTCGACCGTTAGTGATCCGCCGCGCTCCAGCGACTCAACATCCGAGAGATCGGCACGCAGCGTAAACTTCCCATCCGCGCGCAGCTCGAGCGAGCAATCACCGCTCGAGAACCTGACGGTTGTGTGCGCGTAGCGGGAATCGTCGCTGTTGATGTTGACGCTCGAATGATCACTCTTCGAGTCCCAACAGCTTACTGCTTGTTGGCTTGCTGCTTTTTCGCTCGGTGCCTTTTCGCTGACCGTTGCGATGATTCCCATCGGAGCTTCAGCTGACTGCACCGCCTTGATGATCGGCATCGCGGCCGCAACGCTCGAGATCGCGTGAGCAGCGGCGCGCGATGTCGCTGCAGGCGAAGCTGCCGCGTCGGCTACCCATGGCGAGAACGTCGCAACGGGAACGAGAACACCAAACGATGCGGCGCTTACAACCAGCCGAAGACGACGTGATACGCTGCGTCTATTTCTTTCTCTATCGAGTACCGCCGCGAGTCTTCCCGACAGCTGTGACCGTCGAGCCATCGCTATCGCTGCATGTGCTGTCGCGCGAGCCGGCCTTAGCGAACGAGCCACGTCGAGCAACTGTTCGGCGTATTGGGACGCTCGCGATCCCTTATCGATCACGCGGTCGTCGCATGCCATCTCACGCTCAACCTGCATTCGATGCGCGGCCACCCACACCAACGGGTTGAACCAGTAGACTGCGCATGCGACGCGAGCGGCGAATTGTGTGAGACAATCGAAACGCTCGACATGCGCGAGCTCGTGAAGGAGGATGTTGCGACAGCGCCACTCAGGCCATTCGTTCGTACCTGCAGGGAGGAGAAGCACGGGCGAGATCACGCCCCACGTCATTGGCATTGCCGCTTGATCGCTCTCGAGCAATGTCACGCGTCGTCCACTCGAATTTGAATGGATGCGAGCGAGCAGCTCGTGCCATCGATCGTCAGTCAATCGTCGCGCCGAAGCTGACAGAGCGAGAAGACGCAAGCGTCCGATGCAGAATGGGAGAAGTACCAGAACAAATCCGGCCAGCCAGACGACCGCGATGATCCGCGTCGCTCCGATTTGAGCGAGCAACGCTGCAAGCAAAATCCTGGGCGTGCTCGGCGTCGGCGAAGGCAGCGCCAAGGGAAGCCGTTCGCTCGACGATTGCTCGATCTGCCGGACGACTATCTCAGGCTGCTTGGACGAAGGTCGAGCAATCAGCTCTTCACTAATAGGAATAGGCGTGCTGGCTTCAACGAAGGCCGCGGGTCGCGCAACTTCCACCGACCGCATTTTCCATTGCGGCAACATCGATCCAACCACCGGCACTGCAATCGCCGCGCACACGGCCGACGTCCATATCAGATGTCGCGACGCCGCCGAGGATCTGCGCCACGCTGCGTTGATCGCTCCGGCGACTGCGAAGATCACGAAGCTCTTGAGGGCCGCGTCGCCGAGTAGCGTAACTACTCGGTCCCACATGATTGGCGTCATCACTTGCCCTCTCCCTTTGCCTGTTCCACCAGCTTGCCTAGTTGGTCGAGCTCATCGTCAGAAAGGTTGCGTGCAGACATGTCGAGCAGCGCGGCGACAGCCTGCGTGGCCGAGCCGTCGAAGAAAGTGCGAATCATTTGCTTCAACGCCGATTTTTGTGCGGCGGGTCGCGAGACTACTGGAGTGAAGATGTAGCGGGGACCATCGGAATGATGACGGAGGTGCCCCTTTTCCTCGAGAATCCTCAGCATCGCCCGCACAGCTGAGTAACTCGGCGCTTCCGGAAGATCATCTTTGATCTCCGCTGCCGTCGCCGATCCTCGGCGATAGAGAATGTCCATGATCTGTCGCTCTCGGCGGGACAGGCTTGTGGCTGGGGGCATCCAAATCTCCTCGTCAGGTGCTACGTATTTAGCATCCTGCTAAAAAACTAGCACACTGGTTGGTCCTGTCAAGAGGCTATAGCGCCGTCGTGTTACAAGCCTAGATGCTAAAAAATCACCGCTGCTGAATTTTCAACATTAAACGAATTTTTTCAAGGGCGGGGCCAGGGTCGAATAGATTTCGCGAGCGCAATGGCAACTCTTCGCTCGTTCCTCTCGGGAATCATCGACTATGCCGGACTTTTTCCGCCGGCTCAGCTCGATATGCTAAGCGCTGTTTTCAATTACTCAGAGTATCGGCGGGGGGTGGCGCACGATTTACTCGGTCGGTTTGTGCTGCCTTCATCACGGCTTGCTGAGTTCTCCGATACGTCGCCCTCTGTCCTGGAGCGCGGCGATCGCTCGGTGCCGTGGTCTCTCAGTGTGCTCGTCGATGGCGACCTTGGCGAAGCCCGCAAGACAATCCTCGAGTTCAACTCCACCCATCTGAGCTGGTCCGAGGGCGGACATGCGCTGTGTGACGCTGTAGAGCTTCGAGCGAGGAACGAGCAAGACGTGATCGAAGCGTCGAGAGCGTTTCCGGAACCGATTCGGCGATTCTTCGAGATATCGCCCGACGAACACGCGCGTTCAATTCTTCGTGCCGTCGCCGCGCATCGCGGCTCAGCAAAGATTCGCACCGGCGGTGTGACACTAGATGCATTTCCCTCATCGCGGGCGATTGTTCGTTTTGTCGCTGTGTGCAACGAGCTCGCGATTCCATTCAAGGCGACGGCGGGCCTCCATCACGCATTATGCGGGTCGTATCCGCTGACGTATGAAGCGGGAAGCGCGCTCGCGAAGATGTATGGATTCATCAACCTGTTTCTCACGAGTGCGTTCATTCGTGCCGGAGTGACGGAAGACGACGCATGCGAGCTACTCGAGGAGAGCTCAGCCAAAGCATTCAGCGTTCACGACGCGGGAGTGACCTGGCGCTCCCACGAGTTGACCCGCGACGACCTCCACACAACGCGGGATCGTCTATTTCTTTCGTTCGGATCGTGCGCGTTTGGCGAGCCGGTCGATGAGGCGCGAGCGCTTGACCTCATCTGATCGACGCAGCTGGGTCGAGTCAGCGAACGACGAGGCAACGGATTTTCCGTTGGCGAATCTTCCATTCGGAGTTTTCTCGTCGTCTCGAGCTGACATCGTTCCGAGAGTCGGAGTTGCAATCGGCGATTCGATCGTCGACGTTTGCGCTGCGGTGAACGCTGGTCTCTTGAGCAAATCATTGGCGGCGACGGCATGCGAGTCGTCGACGCTCAATTCGTTGATGCAGATGAGCAGTCCCGATCGCAGCGGGCTTCGAGAAGCACTGACTGACCTGTTGCGAGAAGGGTCAGACGCAGCACGAAAAGCGCAGCCGCTGCGCGGTGATTTTCTTTTTCCAATCGAGACGTCGACGCTCTATCTGCCAGTCGCGATAGGCGACTACACTGACTTCTACGCGTCTATCCATCACGCGGCGAACGTCGGGAAAATGTTTCGCCCCGACAATCCATTGCTTCCCAACTACAAGTATGTGCCGATCGGCTATCACGGTCGCGCGTCGTCCATCGTCGTGAGTGGAACGCCGGTTCGACGTCCACTTGGCCAGACGCGCCCTGCCGATGCGGCGACTCCAACGTTCGGCCCTTCGCGGATGCTCGACTACGAATCGGAGCTCGGGCTCTTTGTCGGCAAGGGAAATGATCTCGGGTCGAGCATCGCGATCAGTGACGCGGAGGGTCACGTCTTCGGCTACTGCCTGGTCAACGACTGGTCGGCGCGCGACATACAGACATGGGAGTACCAGCCGCTCGGTCCTTTTCTCGCAAAGAATTTCGCGACGACGGTTTCACCATGGGTCGTTACCGCTGAAGCAATCGAGCCGTATCGAGTTCCAGCGTCTCCGCGACCCGAAGGTGATCCGGCGCCTCTCGATTATTTGTCCTCGGAGAAAAACGATCGCTCAGGCGGCATCGACGCGACTCTCGAGGTTTATCTGTCGTCCAAAGAAATGCGCGATCAGAAAGTCTCACCCGCACTTCTGAGCCGAGCACCGTTTTCGCTTATGTATTGGACGATGGCGCAGCTCGTTACTCACCACGCAAGCAACGGCTGCAATCTGCGGACGGGCGATCTCATCGCGAGCGGAACAGTTTCGGGGCCGACTCCAGATTCACTCGGATGCTTGCTCGAGCTGACGAAGCGCGGCGCGAATCCTGTAATGCTGCCGACGGGTGAGACGCGAAGATTTCTTGATGATGGAGACGAGGTGATAATGCGAGGCTACCTCGGCGCGGACGTTCGTCCGAGAATCGGATTTGGCGAATGTCGGGGCGCGATTCTCCCCGCGATTTCATAAGAGAGTACAACGATGTCACGTAACAACGGACAGTCCCCAAACGGACTGTACGACATTCGGCGCTCGGAAATTCAGGGACGTGGTGTTTTTGCAGGACAGCGTATACGAGCGGGTCAGAAGATCATCGAGTACACCGGAGAGCGCATCTCGAACAAGGAAGCGGATCGCCGGTATGACGATGAGAGCATGGGCCGCCATCACACTTATCTCTTCACGCTCGACGAGAAAACCTGTGTCGATGGGAACAGGGGCGGCAACGACTCTCGCCTGATCAATCATTCATGCGATCCGAATTGCGAGGCGATAATCGAGGACGGCAGGATCTGGATTTATGCGAAGCGCAACATTCAGCCAGGCGTCGAGCTCGCGTACGATTATCAATACGAACGGACGAACGATCCGGCGGACGAGAAGTTCTACGCCTGCATGTGCGGCTCCCCGAGGTGCAGGGGGAGCATCATGAAGCCCAAGAGAAGGAAAAGGAAAAGAACCACAAGCCGGTAGCCTGAGCCTTGCAGCCCTTTCCGGAACCATCGGTCTGCCGCTTTGGTATCTTATCCCGTACGATTCCTTCCTTGTATCCCACCATCACTCACTAGGAGTTCAGGCATGCATCGCATTGCCCGGCCAGTTGCCGTTGCTTCATTAATACTCGCGGTCGCCAACGTGGCGAGCGCCCAGAACACGTATCATCAAACTGTGCCACTCGATCCGGCGAACCTCGATCGCACCGCAAATGCCTGCGTCGATTTCTACCAGTTCGCGAATGGCGGCTGGGTCAAGAGCAACCCCATTCCGGCTGCGTTCTCGCGCTGGGGCAGCTTCGATGAGCTGAGCGAACAGAATCAGCAGAATCTCACGAAGATCCTCGATAAGGCCGCAGCCGCTGCGAAGGCCGCGCAGGCCAAAGCGAGCACTAAAATGCTCGGCACTTACTACGCGTCGTGCATGGATTCGGCGGCCGCAGAGAAGGCTGGTGCCGCGCCACTAAAGGCGAGGTTGACGAAAGTCGATGCGGTTACGACTCGCGAGGGACTTCAGACCGCGATCGCGCAGCTGCAGAGTGAAGGCATCAGCGCCGCATTCAACTTCGGATCGACTCAGGATTCCAAGAACAGCACTTCAGTAATTGGTGGGGCGGGACAGGGCGGCCTTGGACTTCCCGATCGCGACTACTATACGAAGACTGACTCGGCATCCGAGACCATCCGTAAGAACTACGTCGCGCACATGCACCGGATGTTCGCGCTGGCAGGCGAAACGGAAGGTCAGGCCGAAGCCGATTCCAAGCGTGTGCTGGATCTCGAGACGGCACTCGCTCGCGCGTCTCTCACCCGCGTCGAGCAGCGCGATCCGGTAGCGACCTACAACTACAGGACGCCGGTTCAGCTTGCATCGATGACGCCGCACTTCAACTGGACGAAGTTCTTCAGCGATTTGAGCACACCGAATGTGCCGGCAGTCGACATTCAAAGTCCGAAATACTTCACGGCCGTCGATAGTCTGCTCGCAAACGCACCAGTCCCGGATTGGAAAGCTTATCTCAGTTGGCGTGTCATCCGCGCGTCGGCTACCTATCTGAGCTCCGATTTCGTGAACGAGAATTTCAATTTCTCGAAGACGCTCACCGGTCAGAAGGCGCTGCTCTCACGCGAAAAGCGTTGCACTCGTCTCACCGATGGCGGGCTTCGCGATGCCCTTGGACAGGCGTACGTCGCCGAATATTTCACGCCCCAGGCGAAAGCTCGCGCTCTCGACATGGTGCATAACCTCGAGTCCGTGTACCGCGACCGTCTTGCGAACCTGCCGTGGATGAGCGAGACGACGCGCCAGCAGGCGCTGGTCAAGCTCCACGCGTATGCCGAAAAAATCGGATATCCCGACAAGTGGCGCGATTATTCGACGCTCAGCATCACGAACGGTCCGTTCCTCAGCAACGTGATCGCTGTGAACGTCTACGAGAACAAGCGCGACCTGAACAGGATTGGAAAGCCGCTCGATCGCTCTCAGTGGGGAATGACGCCGGCGACGGTCAACGCGTACTACAACCCGCAGATGAACGAAATCGTTTTCCCGGCGGGAATTCTTCAGCCGCCATTCTTCTCGCCTACCGCAGACGATGCGGTGAACTACGGTGGAATGGGAAGCGTCATCGGACACGAGATGGGGCACGGCTTCGACGATCAGGGCGCGCAGTTCGACCCACAGGGGAACCTGAAGAACTGGTGGAGCCCCGAGGATCTGGCAAAGTTCAAGGCTCGCACGACGATGATCGCCAACCAGTACGACGCCTATACCGTATTGGATAGCGTTCACGTCAACGGCAAGCTCACGCTCGGCGAAAATGCGGCTGACATTGGTGGCCTCGCCGTCGCGTATGCTGCGCTCGAGAAAGCGCTGCAGGGCAAAGCGCACACGGCGGTCGACGGATTTACTCCCGAGCAGAGATTCTTCCTTGCATGGGCGCAGATCTGGCGTCAAAACGTCACGCCGCAACAGCAGAAAGTGCTGATCAACATCGACCCGCATTCCCCGGGCAGGTGGCGGACGAATGGGCCGTTGTCGAACATGGTCGAATTCGCTCAGGCCTTCGGTTGCAAGCCCGGCGATCCGATGGTCAGGCCCGAAGCTCAGAGGGCAACTCTTTGGTAGGATCGATCGAGCGATAGAGGGGTGGAGCGATAGAGCGATAGAGCGATAGAGCGATTGACCGATAAGCGATATTCAGATATCCGTTAATCGCCTGTCGCTCAATCGCTCTATCGCTAATCTCTCGATCTCTCTATCGCTCAATCAGAACAATGCCCGCCGTCCCATTCTTTCACCGCGAATCATCTGGCAT
>JBGQKT010000087.1:0-12375 GCA_041499635.1 Gemmatimonadaceae bacterium | reverse complement strand
GGTGTGTGGAGCACGTGCATGCAACGGCCTTTGTGATCGAACTCAACAACGCCACCAAAATTTATCGTTCAATCTTCGGCCGCTCGGTAAAGGCGGTCGAAGATTTTTCATTGCAGGTCGGCGAGGGAGAAGTGCTCGGGATCGCCGGCCCGAATGGGGCCGGGAAGAGTACTCTTCTCTCACTTCTTCTCGGCTATCTGCGACCAACGAGTGGAACTGTGCGCATTCGCGGGCTCGAGCCCCGTGCCTTCGTTCAGAAAAATGGGATCGGCTATCTCTCCGAGCTCATGACAATCAATCCGAACTGGAAAGCGAACGACGCGCTCGTTCGCTTTGCAGTTCTTGCAAACATTCCGCCCGCGGACATTCCGGGTCGAGTTAACGCCGTGATCGACGAGCTTGGAATCGCCGAGCACCGCGACAAGAAGATCAAAGCTCTCTCGAAGGGAAATCTTCAGCGGCTCGGCGTTGCGCAGGCGTTGTTGCGTGACGAGGAAGTGATGATTCTCGACGAGCCGACGCACGGACTCGATCCTGTCTGGACTCAGCGATTTCGCGGAATCGTCGAGGGACTTCGGCGCCCCGGACGCACGATCATCATCGCGTCGCACAATCTCGATGAGCTCCAGCGTCTGGCTGATCGCGTCGCGATCATCGATCGCGGCAGGCTTCAGCGCCTCGTCACTACCGGCTACGATCAGGCGACGGACACAGGTGGGACGTTCCGGATCAGCGTGGCCGCTGGTGCGGAACATCTCAAAGCGATGTTCCCAGAGGCGATCGATTCGGGCGATGGCGAATTCGAAATAACTTTTCCGAGCATTGCCGATCTCAATTCTGCATTGGGGAGGATGATTGGCGGGGGAGTGCTCGTCGCGGGAGTGATTCCGGCGCGGTCTGTGCTGGAGCAGCAATTCCGCGAGGCGGTTGGAGAACAAGATTGATGACATCGAACCTCACGCGGTACTCGTACTGGCATCTCCGCGATTTCATTCGCGAGCGCGGCCTCGCGCTCCTCATCACCAGCACTCTCCTCGGATTCACGTTTGTCGCGCCGATGCGGGCGATGTTGGGCTCGAACATCGATGAGGCAAACGCAAAACGAATCCTCGTGATGGCGCTGCCGCAGATTGTATTCATCTCGGCGTTCATCGGTCTCAACGGACTTATTTCGACCGATCGAAAATTCGGGTACTATCGTTTTCTCTTCTCGAAGCCGGTCAGCATCCCCGCGTATTACGCGCAGTATTTCGTGATATCTCTCGTTGGTTTTGTTGCGGCGTTTGCACTGCTGTTCGGCGTGTTCGCAATCGTTGTCCGCCCCATCAATTTCCTTCCGGCACTGACGTTCTGCGCGCTCGTGTACCTCTCCCTCGGCGGAATCGCTTTTCTGATATCGAGTCTCTTTCGATTTGACTGGCCGATACTGGCGGGTGTCTACCTCGGCTCCCTGATTGTCAATGGAATGTGGGCACAGGACACTGGTTGGCGGATGGTGATTCGGGATGCGTTGCCGCCGCTCCACAAGCTCAGCCCAGCCCTGACTGACCTTATGAGTTTCGGAACTCTCGACACAAAAGTGGTCGCGTGGCTCCTCGGCTATAGCGCACTCTGCTTCATCGCCGGCCTCACCGTCCTCTGGCGGCGGCCGATCGGGTGACTGCTGGAATGGTAGCGCCACTCATCGACTCCAACTCGGTTGAGCGAACGGTTCTTCCGAACGGATTGACCGTTCTGCTTCGCGTCGATCGCTCGGCTCCAGTCGCGTCGATCGTCACGCTCGTGAAAGCCGGCTACTTCGACGAGACGGACGACATTGTCGGAATCGCCCACGTCCTCGAGCACATGTTCTTCAAGGGGACGAGTCGCCGCGGGGTTGGTGAAATCGCAAAGGAGACAAAAGCGAGCGGCGGTTATCTCAACGCGCACACGATTTACGACAACACCACCTACTTCACTGTGCTTCCTGCGTCCGGGTTTGCAGCGGGGCTCGACATTCAAGCGGACGCGTATGCCAATTCGTTGATCGACGCGGGCGAGCTCGCGAAAGAGCTCGAGGTGATCATCCAGGAAGCGAAGCGCAAGGCAGACACTCCTGAGGCGCTCTCGGGGGAGACTCTTTACGAGCTGATCCACGATGCGCATCGCATTCGTCGCTGGCGCATCGGGCGAGAAGCAGGCTTGCGCGCGCTCACGCGAGAGAAGCTCGTCGCTTTCTACAAGAATTTTTATCGACCCTCGAACACGATTGTCACGATTGTAGGCGACGTCGACGCAGATGCAGCAATGTCGCGTGTCGCCGAGCTGTACGGATCGCTTCCAGATTCCGAGCCCGTTCGACACCGGGGGCCCACTGAGCCCGCACACAACGATTTCCGATATCGTGAATTGTCTGGTGATATCGCGCAGACGCAGGTGGTTTTTGGTTGGCGCACTCCACGCACTCTGCACGAAGACACACCAGTGCTCGACGTTGCCGCATCGCTGCTGGGCACTGGTCGCGCATCGCGACTGTACAGGGCACTGCGCGAGAGGCAGCTCGCCTCCTCGGTGAGCGCCCACAACTACACACCGACTGAAGTAGGCGTGTTTACCGTGCACGCGGAAACAAATCCCGAGAACGCGCCGGACGCTGCCGGCGCGATCGCGGCGCAGATGCGCGCGCTTCGTGAAGAAAAAATTCCCGCAGCAGAGATGGAGCGAGTTCGGCGAATCTTCGAATCGCGATGGATCCGTCGAATGGAAACGATGGAGGGCCAGGCAAATCATTTCGCTGAATGGGAATCGCTTGGCGGGTGGGAGATTGCCGAGGATTACAAGTCGCGATTCATCTCGGCGACTGCAGCAGACGTGAAGCGTGTCGCGTCAGAGTATCTGTCCGACGATCGAGCAGGCGTGATTGTCTATCGTCCGGAAAAATCTCCTGTCGTCGCGGAATCGGCGACGACGATGAGAGAGCTGCTCAGCAACAGAAGTGGCGAGCCGCTCGAGCCGATGCCCGCGCGCGCAACACCGCCGCTTGCAACTTCGGGCTCCGCTCCAACCTTCTTGAGAGAAGAAGCAGGCGTCTCTGTGTATCGCGCAAAGAGCGGGCTGCCCGTGCTCCTTCATCGCAAGCCCGGGGCGCAGATAGTTCATCTCGGCGTGTTTGCGTTGGGTGGAGCGCGTGACGAGCCCGAGGAGTATTCCGGGATCACAACGCTCGTTGCCCGCTCGATGCTCAAGGGAACGAGACGCCGCAGCGCGGCACAGCTCGCAGAAGACGTAGAGATGCTCGGCGGAAGTATCAGCGCGGGTGTATCGCTCGAGGGCTTTGGGTGGACGATTTCAGTTCCCGTTCAACACCTCGCCGCCGCTGCGGAGATTATGGGCGACGTTGTTCAGAACGCGGCCCTCGGTGGAGATGCAATCGAGACCGAGCGAACAGTTGCGATCTCCAATGTCGTGAAGATGCGCGACGACATGTACCGATATCCGGTGCGTCTCGCGGTTTGTGCCGCGTACAGGGGGCATCCGTACGCCATATCGTCGCTCGGAACGGAGACGTCGCTCGCCGAGGTATCGGTCCAGAAGGTTCGCGACTGGTATCGTGCGCGCGTGCTCAAGGGCACGCTCGTGGCCGGGATCGTCGGCGACGTCGATGAATCTGCAGCGGCGATAGTCGCGAAAGAGCTCGGATCGCTTTCTCCATCGACACCGCTGCCTCTCCGCTCACCGGGCTGGCCGAATGAAATGACGGTGCGCGTTGACTCGCGCGACAAGGCGCAGACGGCGCTTGCGATTGCTTTTCCCGGACCGACTCGCGCCGATCCGGATCGTTTCGTCGCGCGCATCATCGCGGGAATCGGAAGCGGACTCGGCGGACGATTCTTCGATGAGCTGCGCGACAGGCAATCGCTCGCGTACACGGTTCACGCGTTCAGCAGCGAGCATCAGCTCGCAGGCATGTTCATGTCGTACATCGCAACGTCGCCGGAAAAGGAAGACGTTGCGCGCAATGGATTGCTGGCCGAGTTCGAGCGGCTGCGACGGGAACCGGTGACTGACGAGGAGCTCGAGCGGGCAAAGAAGTACGCGATTGGATCGCATGCGATTCGTCAGGAAAGCGGCGGCGCAGTACTCGGCGATATGGTCGATGCGTGGATGCTCGGGACGGGATTGAGCGAGCTCAAAGAGCACGACACTCGCATTGCTGCCGTCTCAGCTGCTGATGTTCAGCGAATCGCGCGCGAGTACTTCGATCCGGCTCGGCGAGTTGAAGGAGTCGTTAGAGGAGTTGGCAAAACGGTTTAGAGTTACTGAGCGACCGTTTCCTTCAATCCGATTTGAGCTCGACGAACCGCCGAGACTGACGATCTCAATCGACCGCTGGCTGCGCGCAGACCGCGAATTGCATCGTAGTCTCCGGCTTCTGTTACGATCAAGCCTTTGATCGACGGCTGCGTCGTTGCCCACGCGAGAGCGCCCCACAACGCGAGCTCCTGACTTTTTTCACCGTGCGTTAGCGGGTATCCTCCCGCAGCGAAAACCCAGGCTGGCTTCGGGTGCGCCGCAAATACGCGCAGCCATCGTTGAGCGACTCGCATCTCCACATCGAGATCCTGAGCGCCGTTGAACCCCGGAAGCAATGAGAAGCCGACGACGTCGATCGGTGTGCCGCGCGTCGACGCCCACGCGAACAGCGTGCTGTCGCGCGAGCCGTAACTCGATGCTTCGACGCCAACGCGAATGCGTCGGTTCACGTGATGGGCGATGTCTGCCGCGCGCGTGAGGTAGTCGATCCAGTATTGCGGCTCCTGCAAGCCAATCGCGCGCGTTCCCGCGCCGTACGGCTCGTGCGCCGGCAGCAAAATGTCCGGCCGCAAACGCCGGGCGATCCGGTCGACATCTGCGAGTCGGCTTTTCGTGTATTCAGCCTCAGACTGACGAAATTTGCGCGCCGCATCCTTCGGATAGGCGAGCGCGATAATGATCAGCGTGCTGTCGGCGCGCTGGTCGTCGATAGTCCGCGCGAGAGAATCGAGTGCACCGAGACGAGCACCCTCGGCATCGATGACGATCGAGACTGCATCCATGTTGAGCGAATCAGACAGCGGCACGTCCTGCTGCAGCGCGATCGGCGGCGGAGGGCCCTTGAGATCTGGAAAAATCTTGAGGCCGAGATCGAAATCACCTTCAGGATGCTCCTGCAGCTGATCCTTGGAGTAGTGCGCATAGCTGCGAATACTCTTGAATGCGTTTGGCAGCTCGATCACGACCAATGCGGCGATTGCAGCGACTGACGCAGCGATCGCTCCGCGAACGATGCCACTCATCTTCCATCGCGCGGGAAGCGATGGTGAAAACACGGGGACGAGAATGTACGCAGCTCCCCACAGGGCGGGCGCGCCGAAAAAAAGTCCGAGTGCATTCGCCTGCGCGGCTGAAAGCGCGAGACCAAAGTCGGGAGGAACAGCGCCGCGCGAGATCGCGAAGCGCGTGCACGCGACTACGGTGACGATCGTGTTGTAGGCAGCAGCGGGAACGCCGAACAGAGGCGTCACCAGTCCGCGCCCGAGGGCGTAGTAGGCTTGCATTGCGAATAGCACTGTCGTGAGCGGCCACACCCAGGCGATGGGCTGAATGGCGCGACCGTAAATAATCGTCGCCGACGCGTATCCGATGAGCAGCCCGGGGAGGAGAAGCAGCCCGGCCAACGCCGTGATTGCCGCGAAGGAGCGCGGGGCGCGCCGAAGCTGAGCCACTCGCCCGGCGACGAGAATGTCCCACATCACAATGATCGCCGCCACCGCAACATAGACGACGGCGAGCAAGTGCTCGCTGTTCAGCGCCGCTGACACGGCCGGAACCTAGACACCATGCAATGAGGTGGCAAGCATATAAGGGCCCACCTAGCTTACGCGAATGAAGCGCGACGCATTGCTCAATTTGCCCAACAGCATCTCGCTTTCACGTCTCATCCTCGCGCTCCTGTTTGTTCTCATGGACGGACGATGGGAACGAACCGTTCTCATCGTCGCCGCAGGTGTAACAGACATACTCGACGGTTGGCTTGCGCGGATTGGCAACAGCTCGTCGATTGCGGGAGCGCTGATCGATCCTTTTGCCGACCGCGTGTTCGTGCTCACAGCCGTAACTGTTTATCTGATCAGCGGCGTGCTCAACACCACGCAGTACTTCATTTTTCTCTCGCGTGATATCGCTACCGCGATCGGCTTCGTAGTGGCACGATTCATTCCCGGCCTTGGCCCCTCGGCATTCAAGGCGCGGACGTTGGGTAAGACGGTCACGGTATTTCAGATCGGCACGCTCGTCGTGGTGCTGCATTTCCCTCAGGCGACCACCTACCTCATCGCGATCATCGCCGGACTTTCGGCTGTATCGATAGTCGATTACACGCTTGCGCTGTCGCGAGAGCGTGTCCGCGCGCGCCAAGCGTCTCGATGAGATCCGCCGTGACCGTGTTGGTCGCGGTCATCGTCTGCGCCGCGAGGGCGAGCGCGCAAGTGCGGGGACCCACGGCTAGCGACAACTCCGCGAAGACTGTCGATGCGGAAATGCGATTGGACGGAATCATCTCGCGGGTCTCCGCAGTCCAGCTCGGTGTGGGATTGATGACGACGGCCGGCTATTACGTGCGACTCGGAGCAGATGGTGCCCTGGGATTCAGTCGCAATGGGCTGAGCGGAAGAATCGATGGTCTGGCGCGATTTCATTTCGATCCATTTCGTCAGAGCCGTTGGGCGCCATACGGAGGTGGTGGGATCTCGGGGCGCTTCGATAAAGGGGAGAAAGCGAGAGCCTACCTATTGGTTTTTTGGGGAATGGATGGACCGGTGAGCGGTGGAGTGGCTCCATCCGTTGAACTTGGTCTCGGTGGTGGGGGAAGAATCGGGATAATTCTGAGACAGGCTCGAAAGGAAGGGCGGTAAAAGCAACAGAAGAGATCCGAGATACCAAATCCGACAAAGACCAGATCCCGGTCAAAAAACCGAATGACCGTCCATAAAGCTGAACGGTCACTGCGGTAGTTCAATCCGAGATCTGGCAGTCTGACGGATTTGGTATCTCGGATCTCTTTCCTTTGCTTTTCCGTGTTTTAGACGGCGGCTCTTTCTCTCGTAGGCTGTACGAATCGCTCGCCAAGTACCCTCAGCTGCGCGATTTCGTCCCTTCCAAGCTCGTGGTAGCGGTCGGCCAGGTAATCCATCGTGCCGTCGAACCATTCCTGCTGGTCCTCGGGGGCGGCGCCGATGACACCACACTTCATTATCTGCTGAAACATCTCGTCACGCGCATCCTCGAACGGCGTCGGAGCCGGCGCAACTGGTCTTCGGTATCGGGTCTTCTGAGTCTTCATCAATCAGGGTTGAGTGTTGATCGTTGTTACACTCAATCTAACAGTTTTGTGCCCTCTTCTCCACTCGACGCGTGACATAAATCGCTCGATTTCACAGTCGTAATCGACGAATCACGCCACCGCGCGCTTTCTCATGAAGTCAAGCAAGTGCTCCGTGAGAAATTGGGGGTTTTCCTCGGGCAGAAGTCGCGCGACGCCGGGAATTTTTACAAGACGACCATCGGGCAGAGCATTCGAGAGCTTCTCGCCGATCTTGGGGTCGACGAAAACGTCATCCTCTCCCCAGAGCAGCAACGTCGGAACGTGAATATCTCTGAGCTCGATATCCTCGAGATCTTCCGCGCTGATGGAGTTGGCGAGCGTCAGAAGATGATTCGGTCCGTCCTTGCCGACGAACGGAGCGAGATAGCGGGCGATGAGCTTCGTCGGCATGTGCTTCTCAGGATCAGCGACGCTTGCTTTGAGAACCGCTTCAACCAGCGGTGCGGCGCCAAGTATCCCGCGTGTCGTGCGAACGGCGAAGCGCGCGGTGTTGCGCTGCAGCTGCGTGATGTCCTTTGCGGGTAGCTCGTCGAATGCCGGCGTGTTGATCAACACGAGTTTTTCAACGCGCTCGGGTCGCGTCGCAGCAAGCCGAAGCGCGATGTCGCCCCCGATGTCCACGCCTACGAGGATTCCACGCGCAACTCTGAGCGCGGTCATGGCCGCATCGAGATACTCGGACTGCGACGCTATTCCAAAATCCGAATCGTACGGGCGATCGGATTCGCCGTGCCCGAAAAGATCGACTGCGTACGCGGTATGTCCGGCATCGGTGATCGCCGGCGCAATGTTCCGCCACAGAAAACTCGAAGTCGGAAATCCGTGTATGAGAATCACGGCGGTGCCGCCGTGACCGAATCTTTCAACGTGCATCGCTCCTGGTCCTACTGGAACGCGCAGCTGGTCAGCTTGCATATCGATACCTCGTCAATACTTTTCGAAACTCGCTAATTACATCAACCACACGCCCACATGGCAGCAAACTCAAAAGACCGGCGGCAGAACGTCGTACGCAGCGCATCAAGCCGGCCAAAAGGGACCTACATCGCGCTGATCGTCGTCGCTGTCGTCGGCGCAAGCTTACTGGCCTATGCCGCGACTCGCAAACCGGAAGCCGGTGCAATCGCGCCAACGCCAATTACTGTCGACCCGGCGACGGCCGGTCCCCCCCAAGGCTATCTCAACGGCAAGCCCGATGCCCCGGTGAAGATTGTCGAATTCGCCGATTTCGAATGCCCGGCGTGCGGAAGGTTTGCGACGATCACTGAGCCTGATGTTCAGAAACGACTCATCGACACCGGCCTCGCAAATCTCACCTACTACGATTTCCCGCTTCCGCAGCATCGCAACAGCCAGCCGGCGTCAAACGCGGCCGCTTGCGCCGACGACGAGGGAAAATTCTGGCCGATGCACGATCAATTGTTCGGTCATCAGGATGAGTGGAACACTGAGGCGACCGACGATCCCAAACCGTTCTTCATGAAGTACGCCTCGTCCATCGGGCTCAACACGGCGAAATTCGAGTCGTGCTACAATGCTCGCACTCATCAGAAGAGAATCGAAGCGAATTTCGCCGAGGGCGAGCGGCGCAAAGTGAATTCGACGCCGACGTTTTACATCGGTGACGTGGCATATCGAACCGCACTGTCGTACGACGAGCTCAAGGCAATTGTGGATTCAGCGGCGAAGAAGTGACGAAAAGAACGATCGTGGCGGCGCTCGCGCTCGCCGGGATCTTCGTCGCTCTCTACCTGCTTCTCTACAAGATCGGCGTCGTCGGGAACCTCAGCTGCAGCATCGGCTCGTGCGAGACGGTCAACACGAGCAAATGGGCGGTATTCCTCGGCGCGCCTGTCGCGGGCTGGGGCGTTGGGTTCTACGTCTCTCTTTTCGTGGTCGCCCTGGTGAGCATTCAGGATCGGTACGCTGACTCACTGGCGATGTCGAAGATCCTGGCGCTCATCACAGGCATTGGCTTCGTGTTCTCGGCGTGGCTCACATCGCTCGAGCTGTTCGTCATTCACGCGATCTGCCAATGGTGCGTCATCTCGGCTATAATCGTGACGGTGACGTTCGTCGTTTCGCTGATGGACCTAAGCGCGAGAAGAGATGGAGCGATTGAGAGATCGAGCGATTGAGAGGTGGAGCGATAAGCGAGAACTGAAGTCTATCGCTCTATCGCGTCACGCGCGCTTGACGGTCCTCGCTCTCGCAGCGGCATCATCGAGCCTCAACCTCGGCTTGATCTCCTCGTCTTCCTGTCCTTCCTCTCTCGCCCTTCGTCTGAACGGAACGAGATCGCGACCCAGGCTCACGAGTGCCCGCGTCGCGACAGTGCTCGCAAGCGGCTCCGGAATTCCCATCACACGAATGTAGGTATCGATCGCGCGGTCGAACGAAAGATCTTCAGCCAGAGTGTCGACGAACATCAGCGCGTTGTCGACGTGCGCTCGGACGATTGTCTCTTCTGCGCGAGCCTGCGAAAGTCGAAGCCGCCGCTCCGCATTGGGATTCAGCTTTCGTCCAAAAATCGATTCCGGAAACAGACCACCGAACATGAGCTAATCCTCTTTCTCTGACTTCAGTAATCTAAAGCAGCATCCATACCGCTGCTTTCAACTCTCTTGTGATTCGTATTGCTCCCTCAGGCTCGCCACGACCGCGGGATCCGCCAAGGTTGTGGTGTCGCCGAGGATGCGGCCTTCGGCAATGTCGCGAAGAAGCCGACGCATGATCTTTCCGGAGCGCGTTTTCGGTAAGTCGGCCGAAAAAAGGATGTCGTCCGGACGGGCGAGCGCCCCTATTTTCTTCGCCACAAACTGCCGAAGCTCGTCGGCGAGCTCGGGCCCGGTGGAAAAACCATCGCGGACCGTAACGAACGCGGCCAGCGCCTGGCCCTTCAGATCGTGCGAGCGCCCGACAACCGCCGCTTCCGCAACTGCTGGGTGCTCAACGAGCGCCGACTCGACCTCCATCGTCCCAATTCGATGCCCCGCGACGTTGAGCACGTCATCCACCCGGCCGAGAATCCAGAAGTAGCCGTCCTCGTCGCGCTTTGCTCCGTCGCCGGGGAAATAGAGATCGGGGCGGCCAGGCCATTTCGAGAAATACGTCTGAACGTATCGCTCGTCGTCTCCCCAGATCGTTCGCAGCATCGACGGCCATGGTTTTGTAAGCGCGAGTAAACCACCGCCAACCGGAATTGGGTTTGCCTTGTCGTCGAGCAAATCGGCCGTATATCCCGGGAGCGTGCGAGTCGCGCTTCCAGGTTTTGTCTCCGTCACTCCGGGCAACGGCGAAATCACGATCGCCCCTGTCTCGGTCTGCCACCACGTGTCGACGATCGGACACCGGTTTCCACCAATATGCTCGCGATACCACATCCAGGCTTCAGGATTGATCGGCTCTCCCACCGATCCAAGCAAGCGGAGCTTTGACAGGTCGTGCATCGCGGGTGCTTCGTCGCCCCACTTCATGAATGCGCGAATTGCTGTCGGTGCAGTGTAGAGAATCGTGACGCCCCGTCGCTCGCAAATATCCCAGAAGCGATCTTTTCCGGGCGAATCGGGCGCGCCCTCGTACATCACGCACGTCGCACCATTGGCTAGCGGGCCATATACGAGATACGAATGTCCGGTCACCCAGCCGACATCGGCCGTGCACCAGAACACGTCGTCGTCCTTGAGATCGAACACCATCTTCGTTGTTGCTGCTGCGCAAGTGAGATAACCGCCGGTGGTGTGGACAATCCCTTTTGGCTTTCCCGTCGTACCCGATGTATAGAGGATGAAAAGCACGTCCTCCGCATCCATCGCCTCTGGCTCGCATTTATCGCTCGCGTCGGCGACGAGATCGTGATACCAGACGTCGCGTCCTTCCTTCATCAACGCCTCGATTCCCGCGCCTTTCGCACCCTCCGCAACTCGCCATCGCTGCACGACGACGACTTTCTCGATCGAAGGAGTTTCTTCCAGAGCGACATCGGCGTTTCGCTTCAGCGGAACAATCGATCCCCGGCGATAGCTGCCATCCGCGGTTATCAGCAGCCTGCATTCGGCGTCATTGATCCTGTCGCGAAGCGATTCCGGTGAGAATCCACCGAATACAACGGAATGAATTGCACCGATTCGCGCGCATGCGAGCAGCGCAATCGCAGCTTCGGGGATCATCGGGAGATAAATCGCGACACGGTCGCCCTTTCCGACGCCGAGTGATCGGAGCGCGCTCCCGAGTCGGACGACTTCGCGATGCAGCTCGGCATAGGTGAGCGTTCGCTCATCTCCCGGTTCGCCCTCCCAGATAAGAGCGCGCGCATCACGTCGCGGACCGTTCAGGTGGCGGTCGAGACAATTCACCGAAACGTTGAGCTTTCCACCGATGAACCATTTGGCATGCGGAGGTTTCCAGTCGAGAACCTTGTCCCATTTTCGCATCCATTCGAGCTCACTGGCCTTCTTCGCCCAGTATCCTTCGGGATCGCGAGCCGCTTCGTCGTAAATCTCATTGGACGAAATGAGCGCCGACCGGCGAAACTCTTCGCTCGGCGGAAACTTCCGATTTTCATGAAGCAGAGTGTCGATGTCTGTCATTGATCGATGAGGAATTATCCGGGGGCCAAAGCTTACCGCGTTTTGCACACCATGCGCCAGAGTAGCACCTTTCCCCTCACATGAACTCAAACCCGGTCACGGCAGTCGAAGCCGATTCGATCGCCCGAGCCTTTGGAGCGCGGCGTGCGGTTGACGGCGTCAGCCTGCGCGTAAGCTCCGGCGAAACTCTCGCGATTTTTGGACCGAACGGCGCCGGCAAGACCACATTGCTCCGCCTCCTCGGCGGATTGATCAGGCCAAGTGGCGGTAGCGCGCGGATTGGCGGTGAGAAACTGCCCGGTGGACCGGAAATCAGGCGACAGATCGGCGTGATCTCGCATCGCACTCTTTTGTACGATGCGCTCACCGCCCGTGAAAATGTCG
>JBGQKT010000086.1:0-12527 GCA_041499635.1 Gemmatimonadaceae bacterium | reverse complement strand
GGACCTTCGACGATAAATCCTTCGACCGTTCCGTTCGCTTTGCGCGCGAGGGTCGTCGCCAGCGAGCTGGCCGAAATGATAGGAAGAAACGCGGGACGCTTGAGGGGGATCGTCGTGTCGACGCCAAGCTCGGACGGATCGAGAGTCAGCTGCTGCACTTCTTCCGCCGGCATTCCCTCGACATCGAATCGCAACGATGCGACGCGATGTTGTGACAATGCGTCGAGCGCACCCGGTATCTCACGCGGAATTCCCGCGCCCATCAACACGTAATCGACTCCCGCCAACATCGCACCGTAAAGCGACGGCAGAGTCGGCATTTGAACCTTCGTTAGAAGATTTATTCCGATTGCGCCTTCATGACCTTCCTTCGCCAGAAAAACCTCGACGAAGTTTGCGAGCATCGTGAGCTGCTGTCGTTCTCGGCTCATCTGTCGCCGATACATCGGCAGTAACCGATACGGCTGTCCAGGTTTGCGGCCGTCCGGAATGAAGAAGCGCTCCAGGACTGTTTCGATCACGTGGGGAATCGGAAAGCGCGCCATCGCGCGCCGCATGTGCCCGCGAGGATCCCCGTCCTGTAGTCGGCGAATGAAAACTGTGTCGAGTGCTGTGCCCGAGACTACACCGAGCTGGCCACGAAGTGAGACTGCACGAGCGAGTCGCCAATTCGAAACTGCGACGCCCATTCCACCCTGAATGAGTGTCGGTAGTTCGCGCGCTGATTCCATCTCTCAAGAATAGATCCAGAGAGAGGGGGACGGTGTCAGGATTTTCAACGACTAATCGGTGGTGGAAATCACCACACGAATTTCCTGCCTCGTGAATTTCTCTAGCGCCAGTAGAGACCTGTCAGCGTTGCTTTCGCGAGCTGATGCGCATGAAGATTGAATCCGACATACGCCGCGGTTGCATTCGCAGGAACGTCGATCTTATCGGCGTTCAACGCATACACCGTAAAGATGTAGTGATGCGGCTTGTCACCGACCGGTGGACAAGGGCCACCGTAACCCGGAGCGCCGAAATCCGTGTTTCCCTGAACCGCCCCCGCGGGCATCACATTCTTTTTCGGATCACCCGCATTTGCGGACAAACGGGTGACGCTTGCCGGAATATTGTAAATCACCCAGTGCCACCATCCGCTGCCAGTTGGTGCATCGGGATCGTACACCGTCACTGCGTAACTTTTCGTTCCGGCGGGCGCACCATGCCACTGAAGTGAGGGAGATATGTTGCTTCCCTGGCAACCCATCCCATTGAATGCGTACGTGTTGCGGATCTTTGCGCCTGCATGGACGTCGGTGCTGAGTAGCCGCAGTCGCGACTGCGCACTTCCAACCGACGCGGCAACACATGAAAAAGCGAGACCCGCTATCAGATATCTGCGCATTGCTCTTTGAGTTGAATGGTTTGACCCGGAATGCAGCAGGATGCGCGCCATGGCCTGACTAGTGCATCAAGATGCTGTTCAATATCATTGGAAAATCACCTTTTTCACCGCCGGGCTATTCCGGCGGCGATTATAGAACGCAATGCGCCAACCTCAAACGTTCGACCCGCAGGCGCACCTCGCCGCACTGATACAATCCTCTGACGACGCAATCGTCAGCAAGAGTCTCGATGGCATCATCATGTCATGGAATCCCGCCGCCGAGCGAATGTTCGGATTTACGGAATCCGAGGCGGTGGGCCAGTCGATCTACCTCATCATCCCCCAAGACCTGAAAAAGGAAGAAGCGTTCGTCCTTGGGAGAGTGAAAAGCGGCGAAGGCGTCGATCATTACGAAACAATTCGACGACGCAAGGACGGAAGTCTTCTCGATGTATCGCTGACGGTTTCACCGATCAAAGACTCCACCGGCACGATCGTCGGCGCTTCGAAGATTGCCCGCGACATCACCGAGAAAAAAAGACTGGCTGCGACTGAGCATGCTCAGCTCATTCGCGAGCGAAGCTTCCAGGCCGAGGCAAACAGAATCAAGGATCAGTTTCTCGCCACGCTTTCGCATGAGCTTCGCACGCCCCTGAATGCAATCATCGGTTGGGCGGAGATGCTGCTCGGGGGAAATCTGAACGACCAGGAAACCGATCTCGGGCTACGCACGATTGACCGCAATGCCCGCGCGCAGGTTCAGCTCGTTGATGATCTGCTCGACGTCTCGCGCATCATCTCCGGAAAGATGCGTCTTCAGATAATGCCGGTAGATCTCGTCGAAATCGCGAAAGCTGCGATGGATGTTGTTCGTCCGGCGGCACTCGCAAAGAAGATCAAGCTGGTCAGCGACTTCAAACGTCCGGAGCTTTTCGTGCAAGGTGACGCGGACCGGTTGCATCAGGTTGCGTGGAATCTTCTGTCGAACGCGATCAAGTTCACGCCGGCGCGAGGGCAGGTGATTGTAAGAGTGGAATCGAGCGACGAAGGTGGCGGCCGGCTCATCGTAGAAGACACGGGCGCGGGAGT
Organism: Gemmatimonadaceae bacterium; assembly: GCA_041499635.1. Classification (GTDB taxonomy): domain Bacteria; phylum Gemmatimonadota; class Gemmatimonadetes; order Gemmatimonadales; family Gemmatimonadaceae; genus UBA4720. Next base: position 10,066 of record JBGQKT010000086.1, on the reverse strand, counting down.
TCCCGAGAAATTTCTGCCGCATGTGTTCGAGCGATTCAGACAAGAGGATGGAAGTCTCACGCGCTCGCATGGCGGGCTCGGATTGGGTCTCGCCATCGTTCGTCACATCGTCGAGCTTCACGGAGGGACGGCATCCGTCACGAGTCCGGGAGAAAACAAGGGCGCGACATTCATGATCGAGCTGCCCTCTGTATCGCCGACGCGGGCGTCGGGCGAAGTCCCAAGCCGGATCGCATCGGGCGATGCGCGCCTCGACCGCGTACGAGTCCTGCTCGTCGACGATCGGCCCGACGATCGCCAGCTACTCAGCCTGATTCTGTCGAGACAGGGCGCAGAGGTTCACACGGCGTCGAGCGTTGACGAAGCGCTCGATATTTTGAAAGCGTGGCGGCCCGATGTGGTAGTGAGTGACATCGCGATGCCCGAGGAAGATGGATACTCACTCATGCGCAGGATTCGTGCGTCCGATGACCCCGAGTTGGCGAGGGTTCCATCGGTTGCGGTTACGGCCCATGCTCTGCAGGAAGACCGGCGGCTATCGGTAGAGGCAGGCTTCGGATATCACGTTGCCAAGCCGATCGACCGCCGGCGACTAATCGATGCCGTTGCTTCCGCCGTGGGCAGGCAGGAGAGATTGAATTCTCCCGCCAATGGGACTCGCACCAGAGTGTGACGTGCGAGGTGGTAACGCGACATTCATACAGGTTGCGTCTCCACCATTTCGACACGCTCTGTTGCGGGCGTCGGTTTTTCGCCGAGGAATTCTATCCACTGCTGCTTCATCACCGGATAATGCTTTGAGGCCTCGACTGATTCGAGGAAGCAATCAACCGTGCCCTCGAACCACTGCTGCAGTTTCGCATCCTTGAGCTTTCCGTCATCGCCAAATGCTTCGTGCGCTTGCGCGAGGGAAAACATGTCCGGATAAACGCGCGCACCGAGATGTTCCATTGGAATTCGCAATGCCCACAGGCCGCGATTGCCTCCGGCCATCGACGGTGAGGCCGACATGACGAGCGCATGTCGTCCCTTGAACGGCTGCGGCTTAAACCGTGAGATCCAGTCAATGAGATTCTTTATTACTCCCGGCATCGACGCGTTGTATTCCGGGGAAGAGATAATCACCCCGTCGGTGGAAATGAGCTTTGACCGAAATCGATCCGCGCCGGCGGGAATCCCATCTTTCGATTCCACGTCCTGGTTGTAAGATGGACAATCGAAGTCGCTCATCTTCGCGTGAATGACTGTTGCACCTGCTTCTCCAATGACGCTCGCCGCGAGCGATGCGAGGCGCGCATTCAGCGACGCTTCGCGAAGAGATGCTCCAAAGACGAGATAGCTGGTCGAGCAGCGTTTGCCTGATTGCATTGAATCTCCATTATGGGAGGACGAACGTGAAAGGAGGTCAATGCTGCACGTCTCGCGCCGTTGCTTGTCTCTCTAGCTGCCCGAGTAGAGCTCGGGATTCGTTGTCCTGAGGGTGCAACTTCAACACCGCGATTGCTTCACGATCCTTGCCTGCGCTATGCAACGCCACCGCGTAGACGTACGCGAAATGTGGCTGATCCGGGGCAAGAGATGCGGCTCGCCCGAGCTCTGGAAGAGCCTCAGCGAGTTTTCCGGATCGCACCAGCGATAGACCTAGCGCGTGGTGAAGCGTGGCGTCTTGTGGAGACACAGCGAGACCCGAGCGCAGCACTCCTTCGGCATCGGCTTCGCGTCCCTGAACGCGGAGAACGTCAGCAAGATTCACGCACGCCGGCGTATAGCGGGCATCGAGACGCATCGAGGCGCGGTACTCGATCGCCGCCTCGTCCAACCGTCCAAGCTGCGCGAAAAAAATTCCGAGCGCGACGCGATTCTCGGGACGGTCTGCCTGAAGTCGCTGACTCGTGATGAACTCGTTAGCGGCTGTCGCGAAATTATTCTTCGCATCCCCCTCGAGCATTCTCGCTGCGGGCGCAAAGATTCGCGCCGCCTCTATTCGCACCGCTCGAGACGAATCCCTGAGCAACGGCGCCGCAATTTCCATTCGGTCCTGCGGAGGATAATCATCGAGAATCTCCAGCGCCGATCGCCGAATCAATGCGCTCGCGTCGCTCGCCGCGATCCGTGCGCTGTTGAGCGCATCAGCTCCGGGGTGCGCTGCAAGTCGAACCAACGCGGATGCGCGAGCTACTGAAGCCTGTGTGGTGTCGCTCGCAACTACACTCAGCGCATGCGCTGCGTCAGGTGCATTCCGATCGTCGGCTGCAAATCCTTCGGCAAAGCGCTGGAATCCTTCTATGCGTTGTCTGTAGTGCGCACTGATTTGTTGCGCCGCCCATTGCGCGGTTTTGTCGGAGTGACAGCCGTTGCAGGCATTCGGCACGCCGAAGGTCACTGTACGATCTGGTCGGGGAATGCGAATGCCGTGCTCGAGTCGCGGATCGATCTGCATGTACGTGCGGCTCGGCATGTGACACGACACGCACGCTGCCGCAGGCGTTCCAACCGGATGAAGCGTGTGCGCAGGGACGTCGTACTTCGCTGTGCGATGACATTGTTCGCACACTCCATTTCCCGCTTTGCGCAAACGCTGCGTGTGGGGATCGTGACAGTCGGAGCACGTTACGCCCGCGTGATTCATCCGGCTCTCGAGAAACGACACGTGCGTGTACACCTCGTCGCGCTGCTGCCCGTCGGGATAGTAGAGCGGATTCACGATGAGCGAGGGAACGTAGTAGTCGAGGAAATTCGATCCAGCCGAATATCCTTCGGCGATTTGTACGCGACGTGAGTGACACGGCGCACATGATTCGATCTCGCGATCGGAGCGACGTTGCACGCTTCTTCGCGCGTTTCCTGTCGCGCTGTCGGTCGACCACTTCACACCCTGTCGCTCGGTGAGCTGCGCAGGCAATCGATCGCCGCGCCAAAAGACATTTCGAATCAGCTTCGGATAACGGGCCCACGTCACGTGTCGCGAAGCAGGACCGTGACACGCTTCACAGCCGACACTGATCTCTGCCCATGTCGTTCGGAAGTTGTCAGTCGAAGGATCGTACCCCTTTCGCACTCCGGTCGAATGACAATCGGCGCACATGAAATTCCAGTTCTGCTGTCGTCCGGTCCAATGCAGCTCGTCGGTGTGAGTGACACGCGTGCCCGGGTTCAATTGAAGCCAGCGCTGTCCCCCCTGCGGCGAGAGACGCGAGTCCCATGCAATCGGCAAAGGCTGGATTCGACCATCGGGGAACGCGACGAGATATTGTTGCAGAGGATAAACGCCGAACGTGTAGCGAATCTCGAAGTCGTGCGATTTTCCGTCGGCGCCTTCAGTGTTGACGAAGTAGCGATTTCCCCGGCGAAAGAATTTCGTGGTGACGCCGGCGGACGTGAAAGTCGATTCGTCGAAGCGAGCGAGCACGGTGTTCGGTGTCGCTTCCTGCATCGACTCCGCGTGCTGTGATCCTCGCCATGCCGCATACTCCGTTGCATGACAGCCCGCGCACGCGCGAGAGCCCACGAGCTTCGCATTCGTGTTGGACCCATCAACGCACGCGACAAGTGTCAGGATAAATGCGACTCGCCATATGGAGCACATGCTCCAAATAATACAGAACGGTCGCCGGTACCCGCTGGGCGATGACCGATTACAGGTCCGAGGAACTGCGCGCACTGACGGTCGCCGATGCCCGCTGGCCGATGACAGATCACAGAGGTCCGAAACGGCGGCTACGGTTCTTTGCCACGACTCTTTAACAGGCCGTACAACATTTTCCGAATTTCGACGACTTGCGCAACGAGCCGATCGAAATCGTGACGTGTGATCATTTGAAGATCATAGCCCGTCTGAATGTGACCCTCGGTTTCAGATATGGAGCCGATAGCATAGCGGAAGTATCGCGCGCGTTCGCGGGGACTCTCATGCGCATTTCCCTCGATGATGTTTCGTGGCACAGACATCGCAGCGCAATTGAGTTGGTCGGCAGTCGAGGCGCTCTGCGGTCCGCGCATGCCCCTCGTGACTCGATATGCATCGACTACCAAAGCCTGCGCCGCTTGCCAAACGCGCAATTTTCTGAAATCCGACATGCCGAACGGTGCATGACACTGGCGATCTCGCGTGATCGTTACGCGTCGCGTGTGAACGGATCACCGCGGTTAGTAGCTCCGCAGCCCTCGGACCTCTGTGATCGGTTATCGGCCAGCGGATATCGGCGACCGGCGGTACCCGCAGTTTCTCGGACCTCTGTGATCGGTTATCGGCCAGCGGGTATCGGCGACCGGTCCGTGGGTATCGGCGACCGGTCCGTGGGTATCGGCGACCGGTCCGTTACTTGGCTTGCGACAACAGCTGAGTGTATCGAGTTCTCAGTTGAGCGAGGATCGTTTGATAAGCGGGATCCTGGGCGTAGTTCGTCGTCTCGTTGGGATCCATCACGAGATCGTACAACTGTTCGTAATTCGGGTTGGGATCCATGTATCGCAGGTACTTGTACCGCCCGCCGATGACTCCCGCCGAGCGACGAATCATCGGATCAGGGAAGAGGTGTTCGAACAGGAAATCGGTTCGCCACGGAATCGCCTGACCGTGGACGAGTGGCATCAAGCTGCTGCCTTCCATTTGAGATGGAATTGGAACACCGGCGACATCGAGCAGTGTCGGTGCAATGTCGATGTTGAGCGCGACCGCGTTTTCGACTCTTCCACCTTGTCCCGTAAGGTTGCGCGGATCGTAAACCACTAGCGGCACTCGCACCGACGGCTCCTGTCCGTACCACTTATGCGCCATACCGAGCTCGCCGAGGAAAAATCCGTTGTCGCTCGAGAAAACGATGACCGTGTTCTTGTCGAGATTCAGTCGTCGCAGCTCGCTTCGAATTTCGCCGACTACGCGATCGAGTCCCGTGACGAGTTGGTAATAACCTTTGACGCTCGCCTGAAACTTGTCCGGCGTAGAGAAGAGAGCTTTCCAGCGCTCACGCGCGAGGTTGTTCTCACGGAAGAATGCGGGGAATTTCTCCCAGTACGTGTCGTCGGCAGTTGCAGGCGGCGGAATCACGACATTCGAATACATCCCGGCGTCGGTTGCTTCCGGAATGAATTGAACCGATGCTTCGTCCTGCACGTGCGGAGCCTTGAAGCTCACGGACAATGCGAATGGTTGAGTGCGCGGCTGCGAGTCCAGGAATTGAATCGCCTGCTGACTCATCAATCTCGTGAGATGCGTCGGGCGACCGGCTGAATCCGAAGTCAGATATTCGCCTTGTCCCGCGAAACCTTTCCAGTAGTCGAACATCGCCGCCGGCGGATTGTCGCCGACGCCGAATTTTCCGATGAAGCCGGTGCGATATCCTGCCGCATGCAACAGCGCCGGATAGGTTTGCGCGAGCTGGTCCGGAGTAAAGTCAGTTGTGAAATCGAGAATCCCGTGACGCCGCGCGTATTCTCCCGTAAAGATCGATGCGCGGCTGATCGCGCACACTGGCGTCGTTACGTAAGCGTTCTTGAATGCGACTCCGGCACGCGCCAGCGCATCGATGTTCGGCGTCTGAATGATCGAGTTGCCGGTGTAACCTGCGGCGTCCCATCGCTGATCATCTGCGAGAAGGAAGATGATATTCGGACGACTCGGCGGTGTCTCGGTTGTAACCGGTGCGACGACCGCCGCTGCCTTGTCTCCCGAGCATGCCGAGAGAGTTAGGGTCGACGCGACTGCAAGCGCGATGATTGGCGCTGAAACTCGAATCTCGAACGAGGACCTTCGTGAGATCATGCAGCCGCAGAAAAAGACAAAACGTCGTACCGTGTGCGACGTTCGGGGAACTGCTCACAGCCGGACAATATACGGCTGGGAACAAGCTGCGCCAATCTGTTTTTTCCCGGCGAAATGGGTGGCCGATTACTCCCGCATCAAGGTTCGATTAAGGCGCGACGTAGTGATACAAGGAGGCGACGGGAAGTAGTCGATAGACCGACCCGTTCGCTCCGTTGACTTTGAGCTGGCTTTCCCAGACGACTGCACCCGCAGGGGTCACTTCGACCGCTCTTCCCGCGAGGGAGAACCCGACCCACGTGTTGCCGTTCGCGAGCCGCTCTACCCACCCCACGAACGCTGTGTAGATCGGCGGATCGTGGTGGTACTGCCACACCATCGTTGCCGTTTTAGCTTCATGGTCTAGCTTGTATTCAACTACTCGCGTCTCCTGAGGACTGTGATCGGTCCCGTTGTCATACACGAGGAGATTTCCATTCGGCAGGATCTTTGGCGAGTGCTGTTTGGTGAAGCCTCCCAGGGGATCGTTCACAAACTCGTATTCCCCATTGGCGCCGCCTAATCGCCAGAGTATGTCTCCTGTCTGCGAATCGATCGCCATTATCTGGTTGAGGTTCCGCCACGAGATGATGTAGTTGCCGCTGTTGTCGAATGAGATCGCGTTGGGGTGGTCGAAATCAGTTGCCGTTCGTGTCTGCTTCGTGGCGTCGTCGCCGAGCCATTCGTCGGGTTCAATCCTGTCCCACGCGTTCCAGTTGAACACTTGCAGCCCCGCATCGTTCTGCCGCACGATCTGGTGACCGGCCAACGCAACGTTGGGCAGGCCGCCCATGTAAGTCAGATCCTGAGACTCGATGCTGTATGTGATGTAGTGCGCGCGCATGGCTGTGCCTTCGCCGGTCAGCCGAATTTCGTGATCGTCCATGTAATAGCCACTCGGCGCTCGATACGTTCGGACTTCGCGCCCACCGGGTGTGAATTCCACGTAATAACCTTCGAGTGCCTGAAACCCGCTCGTATTTCCAATGAATGCAGTGAAGTTGCCGTTCGGCTGCATCATCACGTCGGAAACCTGCAAGCCGGTGCTTGTGAAGTCGTGGTACCAGACGATCGTACCGGAGTTGTCGAACGCCACTGCGTATCCGCCTGACACAGTCTGGACACCTGTCACGGCATAGCGGGAAGCAGTTCCGCTGATCGTGGCCATCTTGACGTCAGCCAGATCACTCGGAAGATCGCCGGTTATAAACGACAAAACTGTGGAGCTTCGCTGAGCGCCTCCGGTTACAGCGTCAACTTGATAGCTGTACTTCGTCGCGGGCTTGAGACCGACCACGTCGATTGTATCGGCGCCGGATTTTCCAATGCGAAATGGTGTTGTGAAAGTCGAGCCACGGTTTTCCGTGAACGTCACGCGAACCGAATCGGGCGCGGATGTCATCGTGAAGAAAACGTGAGCGGAGAGAACGTTCTCGGGCGGCGCGGGAGCTACAGCGTCGACGGCGCTTGGAGCCGACGGCTCGTCGGGAGGTACGACGATACTGACAGGACTGTCGTGACACGCGGCAATCGCAGCAGCGCCAACTACAACACAAGCGGAAGAGACTATTCGAGCAATTCTCATCTAGCGCCAGTGACAGTCCAACTGTTCGACGCGCAACAGAAAACTTTGTTAAGCGGACTCATGGAACTCTCTCTGTCTCGTCCGCAGCATCCCACGGACAATCCGCCTCGATTTGCTCAGGTCGACTGCATGCGAGCTCGATCATGACCTGACAACACGCAACCCAGACACTTTCCCCCACATGCAATGCTTACGCCGATGTGACAACCGTTGTTGAAGGTTGGTTGCTGACCCCGCGCTACCTCGCCATTATTGCGATTCCGATATCCGATAAGGAAAAGCGATGGGGGAAAACACTGTAACGCGGCGCGATTTCGTTGCCACCACCGGCAAGATCGGATTGGGAGTGATGATCGTGCCGCGGCACGTACTGGGAGGCGTCGGTTACCAGGCGCCGAGTGACACGCTGAACGTCGCGGTCGTTGGATTTGGCGGACAGGGATCAGAGAACGCGCTCGCGCTCGCGCCAACCGAGAACATCGTCGCAATCGCCGACGTCGATTTTGGGTTCGTCGACAAGAACATGGGCGACAAGCTGCGCGACTCGAATGGGAAACCGCGCGAAGGAAAGGAGCTCGCCGACGGATTGAAGCTACAGGAGCAATTCGTCAAAGCGCCGCGCTACGCGGATTTCCGCGAAATGCTGGACAAGCAGCGTGACATCGATGGAATCGTTATCGCGACTCCGGATCATCTTCACGCGGCTGTTGCGAAAGCATCGATGGAAGCGGGCAAGCACGTTTACGTGCAGAAGCCGCTGACTTATTCAGTGCACGAAGCGCGCGCACTTCGCGCGCTTGCTCTCGCGAATCCAAAACTCGCGACACAGATGGGGAATCAAGGTCACTCTAGTGACGGCGCTCGACTGATCAATGAATGGATTCAAGCGGGCATAATCGGGGCTGTTCACGAAGTGCACGTGTGGACGAATCGTCCTGTCGTCTATTGGCCGCAGGGCATTCCGCGACCGACTGGCGGCCCGCCGCCCGCGCAGGGAACGAGTCCATTCGGAAATCCGTGGAGCTTTCGCTACGTGAATGGTGTGCTCGCTTCAGCGATGGGCAGCTATCCGATTCCGAATGGATTGCGATGGGATTTGTATCTTGGCCCAATTGCTGAAGACGTGCCGTATCATCCGATCTATCATCCATTCAACTGGCGCGGATGGCTCAGCTTCGGCGCCGGCGCGCTCGGCGACATGGGAGCGCACTTGATCGATCAACCGTATTGGGCACTCGGCCTCACGTATCCGACGAGCATCGAAGCGACGTCGACTCAGTGGGGAACGATGGCGATTCCAGGTGATCCGGCGGCTGCCGCTGGTACGCCTGCGTCGCGAACGACATACAAGCCTGTCTCATATCCAGTCGCGACTGCGGTTCACTATCAATTCCCGGCGCGCGGAAACCAACCGCCGGTGAAGTTGAACTGGTACGATGGAGGATTGTATCCGCCGCGTCCCGATCTTCTGCCTGATGATGTGACACTCAAGAGTGAAGGCGGGGTAATCTTCATCGGCGAGAAGGGAATTCTGATGAATGACACGTACGGCGCGAATCCCAGACTCTTTCCAACGTCGTTGAGTGAAGAAGCTGCCCTCGTGCCCAGGTCGATTCCCAGGATCGAGTGGAGTCATGCGGTAAATTGGGCAAAGGCGGCGAAGGGACAGGCGAAGGCAAGCTCGCCGATCGAATACGCAGCGCAGCTCACGGAAACAATGCTTCTTGGAATCGTCGCGCTACGCACGGGCCAGGGAAGAAAGATTCTGTACGACGGCGAGAACATGCGCGTGACGAACATTCCGGAAGCGAATCAGTACCTCACGCGCGACTATCGCGCGGGCTGGAACATCTAAGAGGAACTTCAACATGATTAGTCGGCACATTGGACTCATTGCAACGCTCATCGTATTCACGTCGTGCATGTCATCGTCCAATGCAACTGTGCAGGGAGGCGATACCTCAGTGAGCGGCGGACTCACAGCAGAACAGCGAGCTGCCGGATGGCGGCCACTCTTCGATGGAACATCGACGTCCGCCTGGCGCGGATACAAAACGCAGGCGTTCCCTGCCGGATGGCGCATCGTCGACGGTACACTCACGAAAACCGGTTCGCAGGAAGACATCATGACTCGCGACCAGTTTGGTAATTTCGAGCTGGCATTCGACTGGAAACTCAGTACCGGTGGGAATGCGGGCGTTTTCTATCATGCAACGGAGGAGTACGACCACATCTATTGGAGCGCTCCGGAGTATCAGCTGCTCGACGACGCGAACCATCCCGACGGGAAGAATCGACTCACTTCCGCCGGCGCCGATTACGCGCTTTATCCATCGCCTGCCGGAATCGTCAAGCCAGCGAACCAATGGAACTCGTCACTCCTTGTCATACAGGGCCCGCGCGTTCAACACTGGCTCAATGGACAAAAGCTCCTCGAGTACGAATTGTGGAGTCCGGACTGGGTAGCGAAGGTCAAGGCGAGCAAGTTCAACGATTATCCGAACTACGGGCTAGCCAAAAGCGGATACATCGGAATTCAGGGCGACCACGACGGCGAGCTGACGCTGCGCAATATTCGCATCCGCCCGCTTCCGTGAGTGGTTGAGGATTTGAAATAATCAGAGACGCCCAAGAGAGCATTTACATCGCGAAGCTGGCCGCGCTCTACGTTCTCGTAGGCG
>JBGQKT010000085.1:0-12822 GCA_041499635.1 Gemmatimonadaceae bacterium | reverse complement strand
CGTATTCCTTTTCTTCCAGCGCGCCAGCGACGCATCCCACCCAGAGCTCCATGTTCCGCTTCACGTCGGCGGGAACGTCTCCACGAACGACGACATCGGACACGGCGAACCGTCCTCCAGGCTTGAGAACTCTGAACGCCTCGTCGATTACTCGCTGTTTGTCCGCTGAAAGATTGATGACGCAGTTAGAGATGATCACGTCGACCGAATTGTCGGGGAGGGGTATTGCCTCGATCTCGCCCCTGAGGAATTCAACGTTGTCGGCGCCCGCTTTTCGCTTGTTCTCGTTGGCGAGAGCGAGCATCTCGTCGGTCATGTCGAGGCCGAATGCTTTGCCGGTTCGCCCGACACGCCGTGCGGAAAGAAGAACGTCGATACCGCCGCCGGAGCCGAGATCGAGAACAGTCTCGCCTTCGTTCAACTCGGCGAGTGCAGTTGGATTGCCGCAGCCGAGTGATGCAAGAAGAGCTTCGGCAGGAATGCCGGCAGTTTGCCCCTCGTCGTAAAGGTTCGAAGTGATCGGGTCCCAGCTTTCAGTGGTGGCGCCGCAGCAACCGCTGGAGCCGCAACACGACGCGTCGGTGTCACCCTCCGCTACGCGCAACGCGACCTGTCCATACTTCTCTTTAACTGAGCTTTTGACATCCTGCATTTCTTCGGCGTTCATCGTTTTCTCCATCGATCAAGAAATGTTGATATGTTGACCAAATAAAAATCAGCAGCAGGCCGCACGAGCGCGTGCAGGTGGCTTGATGGAATGCAGCAGCGCTTCCATCTCCTCGATCCGGCCACGGTTGAGCGAGTAGTGAACCCAGCGCCCGTCCTTCCGGTCCATCACGAGTCCGGCTTCCTTGAGAACGCGGAGATGAAACGAAAGACGGGACTGCGCAACGTCCAAGGCGTCCATCAGCTCACAGACGCATCTCTCTCCGCTTGAAAGCATGGCGACAATCTCGAGACGCGTCTCGTCCGACAAAGCGTGAAACCACTCGGCCGTGTTCGCGCGTTGTGCCAGCGCGCTACGGGATTTGATCTGAACCATCGTTGCCATACCGGCAATTATATCAAGAAATGTTGATATGTCAACTGGGCGCTACCAGCAACCTGCTACCCGCTTCAGAACGGTTTGAAGTAATCGAAGGGCTGGTCGCAGCCGTTACAGAAATGGATTGCCTTGCAGGCGGTCGATCCGAACTCGCTTTTCTGTTCCGTGTTTCGCGATCCGCAATACGGGCACGCCACCGTCTCTCGCGATCGCCGGATTGTGACCAGCTCCGCGCCATCGATCATCGCCGCGGTACCGGGCGGTGCGATACCGTAATCTTTGAGCTTCTGCTTCGTTTCGTCTGAGAGCCAGTCGGTCGTCCATGCAGGCGAAAAAACATTTCGCACCTTGACGTCGCTGAAGCCATGTGCTTTCAACTTCTCGACGATTTCATCCTCGATCACACTCAGAGCGGGACACCCCGAGTACGTCGGCGTAACGTCGACACGCACCGTGTCACCGTCGATCGAGACATCGCGAACGATGCCAAGCTCGACAATGTCCACGACCGGAAGCTCCGGGTCTTTTATTCCCGTGAGAAGCTCGAAAACCTCGTCGCGTGTCGGCGCGGATGATTTGATTACCACTCGGCCCCCGGGTGCGAGCGCGCGACAATTTGCATTTCCGAAAGCATATGGCCCAGGTATTCAGTGTGCAGCCCGCGACGTCCGCCAGTCATCATTGCAACGTTCTCGGGGATTTTGAGCGTCGCCCTCGATAACACGTCGGACACCATCGCTCGCCATTTCGGCTCGATCGCCTTCAAGTCGGCAGCGATACGTGCAGTAAGAAGTCGTTCGTCAATCGCATCCATCTCGAACATCTCGCCGGTGAATCGCCAAAGCTCGTCCAGTGCTCGCTGCGCGCGCGCGTGACTCTCGTCTGTTCCATCCCCTAGTCGTTGCACCCATTCACTCGAATGTCGAAGGTGATATCTCACCTCTTTGTACCCCTTCGCCGCAATTCCGCCAAGCTCGGCGTGAGCGCTCTTTTCCAGTTGCTGCAGCAGATGAAAGCTGAACACATCGAACAGAAACTGCCGGAGAATCGTGAAGGCAAAATCTCCGTTGGGAAGCTCGACGATAAGAAAATTTTGGAACTCGATTGTCTCGCGAAAATAGGCGAGTGCATCCTCGCTCCGTCCCTTTCCTTCGACTTCACCAGCGAGGTGGAGATAAAGCGACGACTGCCCAATCAAGTCGAGCGCTATGTTCGCGAGAGCAATGTCTTCCTCGAGAATCGGCGCGTGTCCGCACCATTCTGAAAGACGATGCCCGAGCACGAGTCGATCGTCGCCGAGTCGGAGAAGGTACTCGAAGAGATCGCTGTCGCTCACGTTGCTCAGAATCCCTTGAGTCCGCGCGGAACCTTATAGAATTGCGGATGACGATAGATCTTGTCCGCGCCCGGATCGAAGAAAGGTCCCGCTTCATCGCTCGGTGACGCGGTGATCGCGGCCGAGGGAACAACCCAGATGCTTACGACGCCACCTCGCCGCGCGTAAACGTCACGCGCATTTTGAAGCGCCATCTCCGCGTCAGCGGCGTGGAGACTTCCCGCATGCTCATGCGGCGCGCCCTGAGCCTCCTGCGTGAAAACTTCCCACAGCGGCCACTGGCTGTCGCCGCTTGGCTCGGGTCCGTTTTCTTCCGCGCGAGCCATCGATTTTCGTCAGGCTGCGGTTGCAGCAGAAGCGCGCTCGTGCTTCGCCGCGTACGCCTCGGCGGCTTCGCGCACCCATGCTCCGTTCTCGTGAGCGTCGCGACGCGCTTGAAGTCGCTCGCGATTACACGGGCCATTGCCTTTCACCACTGTCCAGAACTCGTCCCAATTGATTTGGCCGAAATCCCAGTGACCCGTGGCCTCGTTGAATTTGAGATCGGGGTCGGGGAGTGTGAGTCCAACTGCTTCGGCCTGGGGAATAGTGAGATCCACGAAGCGCTGTCGCAGCTCGTCGTTCGTCTTTCGCTTCACTCTCCAGCGAATCAGCTCGGCGGTGTTCGGCGAATCCTTGTCGCTCGGACCGAACATCATGAGTGAGGGCCACCACCAGCGATTCACAGCGTCCTGCGCCATCGCCTTTTGCGCAGGCGTTCCGCGGGCGAGTGTAGCGATGATCTCGTAACCCTGCTTCTTGTGGAAATTTTCTTCCTTGCAAATGCGCACCATCGCGCGCGCATAAGGCCCGTATGAAGCTTTCGCGAGCACTGTTTGATTCACGATCGCTGCTCCGTCGACGAACCATCCAATGGTGCCCATGTCCGCCCAGCTGAGCGTCGGATAGTTGAAGATGCTCGAGTACTTTGCCTTTCCGCTGAGCAGTTGATCGACGAGCTCTGCTCGATCGACGCCGAGTGTCTCGGTGCCGCAATAGATGTAGAGTCCGTGCCCTGCTTCGTCCTGCACTTTCGCGATGAGCGTCATCTTTCGCTTGAGCGACGGCGCGCGCGTAATCCAGTTGCCTTCCGGCAGCATGCCGACGATTTCCGAATGAGCGTGCTGCGACATCATTCGAATGAGCTGCGAACGATAACGGTCGGGCATCCAGTCTTTTGGCTCGATCGTTTCGCCGCGCGCAATTCGCGCTTCGAACACTTCATTGAGCGCGGATTCATCGACAGTTTGTTGCTTCTCTTTCTCCATCGCTGTCCTCTCTTACTGCCGCATTTCAACGGGCGCTAAACGTACCGGCGCCTCATGACGAAAGTTAGCCGCGACCGCCTGTAATGTGTAAACTTCCGTTGCAATACCAGTTCCCCGTCAACCGGGCTCATCTATCGTGGACGAAACGACTGAAGCGGGACATGTGACGTCGAATACCGCTAATGGGGTGACGACGATTTCTTTCTCGCACCCGAAAAGCAATTCACTCCCCGCCAGCCTGTTGGCCCAGCTGGCTAGATCATTCGAGATCGCTGGCATCGATCCGGAAACGCGAGTGGTCGTCATATGCAGTGAGGGCACGGGGGTGTTTTGCGCAGGCGCGTCGTTCGCTGAGCTGCAAGCAGTGCGCGACGCCGCGGGCGGAAAGAAATTCTTCATGGGTTTCGCGCGGCTCATCCTCGCGATGATCCGATGCCCGAAGATCATTGTCGCGCGCGTGCACGGCAAAGCAGTCGGCGGTGGAGTTGGAATCATCGGCGCGTCGGATTACGCCATCGCAAGCGAAAATGCGTCTGTCAGGCTCAGCGAGCTGGCGATCGGACTTGGACCTTTCGTCGTCGGCCCTGCGATCGAAAGAAAAATCGGGACGGGTGCCTTCAGTGCGATGGCGGTCGATGCGGACTGGCGCGATGCGCATTGGGCCGAGCGTCACGGATTGTTCGCCGAGCTGTGTGACGACATTCCGTCGCTCGATGACGCAGTGTCGAAGCGCGTTGCAATGCTTGCCGCGAGCAATCCAGAGGCGATGGCTCGCCTGAAATCAATTTTCTGGAAGGGAACCGAGGATTGGCCGGCTCTGCTCGAATCGCGAGCAGAGATGAGCGGATCGCTGGTGTTGTCCGAGTATACGCGAAAGGCTATCGGTAAAGGCTGAGGTTCGTGCTAGGTACCGGCTGACAGGGTCGGTATGAATCGCGGCGGCGCGCGATGATGCGTCGCTTGCTCATATGCGTAAGCGATGCGAATGAGTTTCGGCTCGCTCCAGGCACTTCCGAAAAATGAGATGCCCACGGGAAGGCCAAGCGTAAATCCCGCTGGAACAGTGACGTGCGGATAGCCTGCAACTGCGGGAGGTGTCGAGCTGCCACCAGTGAAATGATCGCCGTTCACAAGATCGGTGGGCCACGCCGGATTTGCAGTCGGGGCAACGATCGCATCGAGACGATACTTCTTCATCACTGCGTCGATTCCCTGCGCTCGAGACTTCAGATGATCCTTCGCGAGCGCGTCACGATACTTCTTTTCCGTGAGCGGACCCTTCTTCTCGGCCATGATCATTATTTCCTGGCCGAAGTACGGCATCTCGCGATCGCGATTTCGCTCGTTGAAGTCGATGATGTCCTTGAGCGTTCGGACTTTCACCGTTGCCGGAAGGCCCGCGAGATACTTGTTCAGGTCTGCCTTGAACTCGTAGAGCAGAACTTCGAACTCGCTGTCGTCGAAAGTTCCGGCGGTGGGAATGTCGGCGGGATCGACGATTATCGCTCCCTGCTTTTTCATCACGTCGATCGCTTCAGTCATCAGCTTGTCGACTGCGTCGTTGAATCCCGTGAATTTCTTTCGCGCGACGCCGATTCGCGCTCCTCGCAATCCATTCGGGTCGAGCGAACGCGTGTAATCGATTCGCGTTTGACCTTTGCTCGCGAGAGTAGCGCTGTCGGCGGCATCGACTCCAGCGAGAATCGTTAGCAAGAGCGCCGCGTCAGCGACGGTGCGCGTCATCGGCCCCGCGGTATCCTGACTGTGCGCTATTGGAATAATCCCCGATCTGCTCAACAACCCGAGAGTTGGTTTGATACCGACAAGCCCATTTACCGAGGATGGACACACAACTGACCCGTCCGTCTCAGTTCCAACCCCAGCTGTCGCGTAGTTAGCCGAGATTCCTCCACCTGTGCCCGAGCTCGACCCGCACGGATTTCGATCGAGCACGTAAGGATTCTTTCCTTGTCCACCTCGACCGCTCCATCCACTCGATGAATGTGTCGAGCGAAAATTCGCCCATTCGCTGAGATTGGTTTTTCCGAGGAGAATTGCGCCGGCGTCGCGAAGTTTGCGCGCGATGAACGCATCCCTCGGCGCGATCGATCCCTCGAGCGCGAGAGACCCGGCTGTCGTCGTCATGCGATCGCCGGTACCGATGTTGTCCTTGAGAAGAATTGGGATGCCGTGCAATAGTCCGCGCGGTCCGCGCGTCGCTCGCTCACGATCGAGTGCGTCCGCGATCGCGAGGGCTTCGGGATTCGTCTCGAGAACGTGATGAAGCGCAGGTCCTCGCTTGTCGAGCGAATCGATTCGTTCGAGGTACTGCTCGGTAATCGACCGAGCGGTACGCTTCCGCTCGGTCATGTCGCGTTGAAGCTGGACTATCGTTGTTTCTTCGAGATCGAATGCCGCGTCGTTTGGCGGAGCGGCCTTGTTACGTCCGAGTGGGTCTGAGTTTTCACCGAGACGACCAACAGGTGCCCCTCCCAACAAAGCCGCGCCGCCGAGGGCGCCCGTTGTGACGAAGTCGCGTCGACGCATCAGCCGATATGACAGCTGGCGAGTCCGCGCTTCTCCAGATACTGCTGGTGATAATCCTCTGCCTCGTAGAACTGCGACGCGGGCGTGATCTCCGTGACGATTGGGCGGCGATACCGGCCGCTTCGGTCACGCTCCGCCTTCGACGCTTCGGCAGCAGCCTTCTGCTCGTCGTCGTGATAAAAAATCGCCGAGCGGTACTGCACACCCACATCAGGTCCCTGTCGGTTGAGCGTCGTCGGGTCGTGGTTCTCCCAGAAAACAGTGAGCAGATCGTCATAGCTGAGTCGCTTAGGATCGTATGTCACCTCGACGACTTCGGCATGTCCGGTTCGCCCGCTGCAAACGTCCTTATACGTGGGGTTCTCCATCGTTCCGCCCAGGTAGCCAACGCGCGTCGAAAGCACTCCCGGTATCTGGCGATATGCTGCCTCTACTCCCCAGAAGCATCCCGCGCCAAACGTCGCAATCTTCGAGTTCTCCATCGTTTCATCCATCGCCATTTGTACTCCCGATTCGTCCATCATTCATGTATTGCGCGAGCAGCTGATGAAAATGATGCGTGCCAACCTCACGCCTTGGTGAAAACCGCCCGCGATCATAAAGTCGCGAGCTTACTCCGCGCTGCACTGACTCCACTACTTCTTCGTCTTCCATCTCGACCTTGTGAATGTCGCCGCCAACGCCTTTATCACGAAGCGACTCGTTCCACACGTAGGAAATAAATGAAACTCGCGACCGCGCGACGCCGAGTGGGTTTACGAGATTCAGGGATAGACCCCACGGATAAAAATTCAACATGAGGTTGGGAAACAACCAGAAATAAAACGCGGCGACGTTCTTTCCCTTGTCAGGATGATTCGCCGGCAAATCGAAAACGGTTTCACCGGGCTTGGCGATTCCCATCTGCAGACTGCCGCACGGGAATGTCTCCGTGTAGTACGAGTTGTAGTCTAATTGCTCTGACAAGCCCTGATGGACATAGGGAATGTGAAATTCCTCGAGGTAGTTGTCGCAGTAGAGCGCCCAATTCGCATCGATCAAATAATCGCGCGACGATTTTGTGTCGCGACGGAATTGATCGAGCGGCATCCAGCCCACACGCGCTTCGACCGGCGCTATCCATTCCTCGAAGGAAATCGCGGGATCGATTCCGCTGAAAAGCAGCGGACCCCACCGATGCAGCTTTAGCTGCGGCAAATCATCTGCGGGACTCGGAAAATGCTCGGCTCCATCGAACTCGGGCATCGACACAAATGAGCCATCCATCGCGAAGCGACGACCATGGTATCGGCAGCGCAGCGAACGAAGATGACCTTCGCCTTCGACAACCAGGGTTCCCCGGTGCGTGCAGACATTGGAGAGGCACCGAAGTGTCGCGGATTCGTCTGATGCAAGAACAAGTGGCTCGTCGAGACACCCCTCGAGCAACATGAACGGAAGAACGTGACCCGGTGCTTTGACGCGTTCGGCGTCACCAACCCATTGCCAGCTTCGCGCAAAGACCGCGTCTTTCTGAAGGCGGTAGTACTCGGGATCGGAATAAGCCGCGGCGGGGAGCGTCGAGGCGCGCGCGATATTTGGATCGATGTCGATCGGAGCCAGCTTGCCGGGCATCATTGAGATTTACGCCGTTTCTGCGAAACTTCCAGCTATACTCTTCAGTAGTTTCTCCCAAAGGGAGGTTACATGTTCGGCTTCTTATACATGTTGATCGCGCTCGTGGCCGTGGTGGCAGGATATTCCGGCGCGCGCCGTTTTGTTCGGGATCGGCTTCGCTACGTGGACGGTGCGCAAAAAGCCACGGCGCCGATCATCGCTGGCATTATCGCATTTCTTATCGCTCTTCCGATCTCATGGCTGTTGCCACTGGTCGGAGCCGGGACTGCGATCGCATTCGCGATAAGCGTCGCAGTTGGCGTTGCCAGCGGCAGCCGCGATATCAAATCCGGGAACTACACGTCGCTCCCGAGAGTCTAGCGTCCAGCTAGAATGACAACGAGGACACTCTTGTGTCCGATCCGCGTGACAACGATCTGATTCGTCCGATTCGGTTAACGCGCGGAAGCTTCATCGGCACAAGCGCTTAGCTCCAAACTCGCCGCGCGGAAAAGCGCGGCACCCCTGATGCCTCCCACCGCCGTGTTCCAGTGTCCTTATCGGTGACCGGGAGGTCTCGTGTTCAGAAGAATCGTTTCAACGGCGACAGTCGCCGCTGCGTTCGCGCTCGTTGCACTTCCCGCGGGAGCGCAGCGCATCAGCAGAAATCCATTATCAGATATGTCGCCTTCCGTCTCACCTTACGCGGGCTACATGACCTTCGGCGACATGGTCAACGGTCCGCTCAATACTTCACTCAAAAGCGTGGCCGCGCCCGTTTACGGCGTACAGGCCAACCTGCCGCTGAGTCCAACTTTCTCAATTGTCGGAAACGTGGCTTACACCAATCCCGACTTGAGTGTCGGAATTCCGATCATCGGCGACATCTCGTTCGGAAAGAGCAATGTGTGGTTGTATGACGCGGGACTGCAGCTGAGCGCGCCCGGATACGGTCAGGGCGATCGCGGAATCTTTCCCTTCGTTCAGGTTGGCGGCGGCGCGATGCACTATGACGTTCAGGTTGCGGGCACTTCGCGCACTGCGACCAACGCGGCATTCAACGCCGGCGTCGGCGCCGATGTGCCGCTGGCTCAGAACATCGGGCTCAGACTGGTTGCGAGAGATTACATCGGGAAGTTCGACTTCAACCAGGCAACGTCGCTCGACGTGAACGCAAAAACGTCGAACAACCTCGCGCTTGTGGCGGGACTCAGGCTCGCATTCTGATTCTCTTTCCCCGGCGTCCGACAGTTCCTAACGCGCCATCTCCTGACAAGCATGGTCGGGCGCCGGGTCGCTCGCTCCGTAGCGCTGCCGAGTGAGCTCCGGCTTGCCAGATGTTGGAACGTACATGACGAAAAGATTCGAGTACTCATTGTCGCACAAGTTTGGCAGACGCGGTCCGCCGAGTGCTGCGATGATGCCCGGAATCGTGTTGCTGTGACCGACGATTAGAACTTTCCCACCGCGATGGCGCAACACTGCTGCTGCCACGCTGTCGGAAGAGCCATTAACTCCCGCCGTAATAATCTCAGGCTGGATCCTCAGTGCAGCCGCAAGCGGCTGAGCAGTTTCCTGCGTTCGCTTGAATTGACTCGTGATTATCGCGGTGACACCAGCTGTCCCAAGCCGACTGGCAAGCGCCTCCGCCCTTCTTTGTCCCGTTGACGTGATATCCGGGTCAGTCTCATTTGGGACCATCGTCGACTTTTCAGCATGCCGAACGATATAGACCGTCGTAATTCCCGGTGCCGTTGGATCGACGGCGGGCTTTTGTGCAGTCGCACATGCCGATACGATTGCCAGTGCGACAACCGAGGTCTTGAAATAAAATTGTTTTGCGATTTTGTGTCGTATCATGATGGATTGAATATCTTCGGGACTCTAGTGTTGGCAAGAAAACGGAGTGAAAGGCAAATGGTACGTTACGGGTTTGCGCTCGCGCTGATTGCGCTCTGTGCATGCAATCGCGAGGCCGCTGTTAGAACTCGCGACGACATCGCCGCCGATTCAGCTCTCGCCGCCGACCTGGCGCTCGCGAATCGAGACACTCTCGCGATTGATTCGATTGGACTGCCGGCACCCGCGACGAAAATTCCGGCAGACACCGATCTTGCGGGATCACTCGAGGATAAAGCGAGACCGGTCGCACCGACACCCGCCCCGGCACCTCCTCCGCCTGCTCCCGTTGTTGCACCGGCACCCACTCGTCCAGTTGTGACCGCACCTCCAACCGCACCTCCATCGGTTTCGCGACCCGCACCGCGGCGCCGAGTCAGCGATACGTGCACTTCACCCGCGCGCGCGGATCAGGAGGCGTGCATGCGCACGTTGCTCGCTTCGGCCGACATGCGAATGAACAGAAACTATCGCGCGTTGATCACCGAGATGCGCCGACAGGAAGGCATCAAGCCCGGACAAAAAGATCCCGCGTCCGTTGACCGGCTTCGCGTCGCACAGCGTGCATGGGTTGTCAATCGCGATACCGAATGCCGTCGGCGAGGTAAGGGAACCGAAGGAGCACTGTGGGCTCGGCCCCGTGTGAAATGTCTCGCAGCGCTCTCGACAGCACGGGCCAATGAGCTTGCCGACAACTTCACTCGGGTGATGTCACGCTAGCCGGTCACTGCGCTAGAGCCATCTCCTCACGCGCATTTTGTAGTCTATGTAATCGTCGCCGAATTTTCCCTCGAGGTAGCGCTCTTCCCGGTCGATGACGCCTCGCCGAATGACGATGAGAACGAGCGGCAACAACAGAAACGGCCAGAGCGTGTTGAAGAAGAGCGCGACGCCGACGTACATGAGGGCCAGCGCGAGATAAATCGGATTTCTGCTCATCGAATACGGCCAGCTGTCGACGAGCGCCGTCGTTGGTCTGTTAGGAACGATTGCAGTTCGCGCGCGACCGAACTGAATCATCGCCGCCAGCATGAGGACAAATCCAACAGCGATCAACGCGATACCGCCTATCCTTCCGTATCGGGGTGAAAAAAGGGCAAATGGCTTCGAGCTGTTTTCGTAAAGCGCGATCGCGAGAGGGATCCCGAATATCAGCGGCGGCGGCGCAATGACGCCCGCGTTGTCGGGATTAGTGCGCGTCAAGCAACGAGACCGCTAGCTCGACGTCGGATCCACGCACCATGAGTCGTATTGGATGCACCGCATCAAGCCACGGCATCATCCCTCCCGCATCGTCCGAGATCAGCGTCGACGGAATTCCGTTTGCTTCCAGCACCGCTTCAGCGAGATTCGCTTCCGCGGCATTCGAGAACGTTTTGATGACAAAGAGATCGTCGCTCATTACTGCGGGACGACTCGCGCGTTTTTTTGTGGCTGGATCATGATATGCGCCCACGGTTTCCCGGGATACATGATCCACGGCCCGCCATCAACGGGATTCGCGCTCAGTCCAGTCGATGCCGGCGTTGCATACGGCATGTATACGACGTAGAGATACGACGCGCCATTCACCACCCCGGTTGCTGCGTCGACGCTGTCTCGCGGAGCAAAATACTGATAGAGTGCAGCGGGCTTCGACGGCATCCTGTAACGCCCGCCCTTCACATCGGCGAGACGAATGCTGTCGATCGCCTCACGCGAAAGCTTTCTCGCGTGGAGCTCGCGACCGCGCGACATGAATGGCTCGAGCGCGCGATGATAGCACGCGACGTGGTACATCTTCTGACTCGGATCGTCGGCGAGACAAACCATGTCATTCGATCCGCGCCGAAGCGTGACGAATTTTCCGGTCGCGTCGTATCCGAGCACCGACGCGTTCGCGCGGAGCGGCAATGGCAGCGGGCTCACCGCAGCAGCGATTTGCCGCGCGGCCGGCGCATATGTGGGAGTCTGCGCCTGGACGCCTCCCGCTGATACGATTAGCGCGACAACTGCACCACTAACCGACCGCAACTTTCGACCCCTTGCTGTCGTCGATGACACGCTGCGCCGCCTCATGCGGCATCGGCTCGTATCCCTTGAACCGCTGCACGAAGTTTCCGTGACCGTGTGTCTTCGAAAAAAGATCAGTCGCATATAGATGGAGCTCGGCTTGAGGTACGACGGCGCGCACACGCGAGTGCCCTCCGGGAATCGAATCTGTTCCAAGAATGTGTCCGCGGCGCGACGAAAGATCGCCGAGCACGTCACCGAGGAATCGATCGGGAGTCGTGACCTCGATTTCATCGAGCGGCTCGAGCAGCACAGGTTTGCATTTCGATGCAACAGCGTTGAAGGCCTGGATGCCGGCCATCTTGAATGCCTGCTCCGACGAATCGACCGAGTGGTAGGATCCGTCGTAAACCTCGACCTGGAAATCCACCATCGGATAACCTGCGAGCACTCCGTGCGCTGATGCTTCCTGGATTCCTTTGTCCACCGCGGGAATGAATTTCGACGGAATCGAGCCCCCGACGATCGCGTTGACGAACTGATATCCGCTGCCGCGTCGAGTCGGTGCAATGCGAACCCAGCAATCGCCGAATTGGCCGCGACCGCCGCTTTGTTTTCTGTGTCGACCCTGTCCCTGTGCTTTGCCAGTGATTGTCTCGCGGTATGCAATCTCCGGCTTCTTCAATTCCGCTTCGACGCCGTACTGCCGCTTCATTCTCGCCATGACCACGTCGAGATGTCGCTCGCCGAGACCAGCGACAATCGTCTCATGCGTCTCTGGGTTGTAGTGGGTCTGGAAGCTCGAATCCTCATCGTGAATTCGATGGAGACCCTGCTGCAGTTTTTCTTCGTCACCGCGCGCGGTCGCGTGAACGGCGTATACAACCCGCGGCTCTGGAAAGTCTACTGCCGGCAAACGCACAGGATGCTCACGCGTGGAAAGCGTGTCGTTCGTGTGGGTGTTCTTGAGCTTTGCAACACATCCGATATCGCCCGGATGCAGCATAGGCACGTCTACACGCTCTTTTCCCTGCGGAATGGCGATGTGAGCCATCTTCTCGCTGAGTCCACGTGTGGCGTTGTAAACCTCCTGACCGTTG
>JBGQKT010000084.1:0-12972 GCA_041499635.1 Gemmatimonadaceae bacterium | reverse complement strand
TGGGCGTACAAGGGCGGGTCGAACCTGCAGCTAGGTACGCCGCGTCACCTTCCGCTTCCTGCAAAGGAGCTGGAGACTCTTGGCATGCCGGTCTACACGTACGGTGGGGCACCACCGAACCCAGTGTTCGGCGAGAAGTAATTTCGCTGAGGGAAAAAAAAGAGGCGCGTCCGAAAGGGCGCGCCTTTTTTTTAATGCGGATCCGCATATGTTCGGACCTCGCAGTTAGTCGCAGTTAGTCGTTGTTGTCGTTCATCCCATCGTCGCTCGAAGATTTCCGCACGCGACAACCTGATCGAGCGTCTGCTGTCGCTCATGGTAGATGTTGATGTGGTAATCGCCATGCGTCGGGAATTCGAGTGGCAGCTCGACATTCACTTGCGCGCGACCGTCGCCGCCGACTGTGAGCTCCGGGAAATTGCTGATCGGCATGACCGGCAACGAGCCCGCGCCGCAACGTCCAGGGAGAATTGCCCAGTTCAAATATCGATCGCTGGTTCCAGCGCTCGTGTACTGAACATTGATGCGCGTCGAGTTTGCGGCGTCGCCGCGCGTGAGCTGCGCGTTGCCGTATCCGTTGCCGCGCGATGACTGTCTCACATCGGAATTGCTTTCTACCACCGCGCTGATGTTGCCCGACCAGCTCGCGACGTTTGCGGTGCTTGTCGATGATACGGCGCCAGACGCTGACGGCGCGGTCTCGACCTTGGGTGTTGTGGCGCAGGCAATGGTGCCCAGACCGAAAGCTGTCAGTGTAGCGGCAAATCGAACATTCCTCATTTTGTTTCCTCGAAGATTTGATGGTTGCACCCTATGCGATAACGCCGGGGCCAGCAAATGTCAAACTGCTGCGATCCGCACTACTGCGCCTTTTTCTCGTCCTTCGGAAAAAGAGATGCGCCTTTATTCACCTTCCATCCGGAAGGGTCGAGCGCATCGAGTTTATCGAAGCGCAAATCATGCACTGATCCGGGCCCTCCAAGTTGAGTCCACAAGTCCTCAGCTTTCTGGGGCATGAACGGAGCGACGTACACCGCCTGACGCACGAGCTGTCTCGCCAGCGATGAAAGCGTCTCATCGAGCTCGCCGCGAGCGCCCTCGTCTTTCGCAAGCTTCCACGGAGCCTTTCGATCGACGTACTCGTTTGCGCGCATGACAGTCTCCCATACGGCCTTGAGTGCATCGTTCAATAAATACCCCGGTGTGCCGCTCATGTGTCGATGATACGCTGCGAAATCCGCAGCGTCAGCGGCGTCTATCTCGTTGGACTTGCCCTGTGGAATTACTCCTTCCCTGTACCTCTCGATCATCGAGATGGCTCGGCTCGCGAGATTCCCCCACGCGTTTGCAAGATCCGAATTGTACCGGTCCTCGAAGCGTGCCCACGAAAAACTTCCGTCGGCATCGAAAGGAACTTCTCGGAGCAGAAAGTATCTGAATGCATCGACACCGAAACGATCAATCGCTTCATCGATATTGAGTGTCACTCCCGCGGATTTGCTGAGACGATCGCCGGCAAAGAGAACAAAGCCGTGCGCCCAGACGCGCTTCGGTATCTCGAGCCCCGCAGCCATCAGCATCGCCGGCCAGATGATCGAGTGGAAGCGGGTGATGTCCTTTCCAACAACATGCAGATCGGCGGGCCAGCGCTTCTTGTACTCGGGTGATGGATAACCAGTCGCCGTGAGATAGTTCGGCAGCGCTTCGAACCACACGTATGTGGTTTGCGTTTCTCCATCGCTCGATTGTCGAGGAAACGGAACACCCCACGAGAATCGCGACCTGCTTGCCGAGATATCTTCGAGTCCCTGGTCGAGCAAGGCGAGCATCTCGTTGCGTCGACTCTTCGGTCCGAGAAAATCGCTGCCGGCAATCAGCTCGCGCAGACGGTCCGAGTATGCAGAAAGTCTGAAGAACCAGTTTCGCTCCGCGACCCATTGGAGAGTTCTCGTGGGATGCAGAACACATTTTCCCGCTATGATCTCGTTGTCGTTCTTGAACGATTCGCATCCTACGCAGTACCAGCCTTCGTATTCCTTCTCGTAGAAATCACCCGGCGAATTTTGAAAGATCGCCTCGATGAGCGCGCGCACACCCGCATGGTGCTCGGGTGCTGTCGTGCGGATGAACTGATCGTTCGAGATGGACAAGCGGCGCCACATCGCTATGAATCGCTCCGCGATCTGATCCACCAGCTGCTTTGGCTCGATTCCTCTGTCTGCCGCCTCGAGCGCCACCTTGAGGCCGTGCTCGTCCATGCCGATAAGAAAATGAACGTCGTCGCCGCAAAGGCGACGATAGCGCGCGATTGCGTCGGCGCCGATTTTCTCGAACGCATGACCGAGGTGAGGATCGCCATTGGAGTAGTCGATGGCGGTCGTGATGTAGAACTTTCCCAAGCTATTTTTCTCCGGAATCGCCGCCGCGGCTTCGTCGTCCGCCGCGTCGTCCACGACGGCGGCGACTTGCTCCTTCGTTGCTGGACGGGGTGCCGTTCGCGGCTTCCTCTGCTGCCTGCGGTCGCGGCTCTTCGGCGATGATCGATTCATCGATCACAACCATCTCGTGCTCGGACGTGAACATCAGCTCTGGTGATACGTCCTCGAACCCTTCACCGGATTCAAATTCGTCGGGCTCCGTCGTGAGGACATCGTCACCATTCGCAACATCGATCTCGCCGCGGAGTGCCGCCAACTCTCGATTGTAATCGGTGAGGCCGATCACTCGCGTCTCTCCCTCTGCCGAGCGAAGCGAAACGCGCTCGCGGAAGATGTCGATCACCATCACTTTCTCTTCTCCGCGAGCCGTTGTCACGAGCCGTCCTTCTTTCGGAAATCGCTTTCGGCTCTGGACGTAGAATTCGTGCTCGTATCGGAGACAACACATCAGTCGTCCACACGCTCCGGAGATTTGCGCCGGGTTGAGCGAGAGACGCTGGTCTTTCGCCACTCCAAGATTCACCGGCCTCAGCTCGGGCAGCCACGAGGCCGAGCAATACTGTCGTCCGCAACGGCCGATGCCGTTGAGACGACGCGCTTCGTCGCGCACTCCGATCTGCTTGAGCTCGATGCGCGTGCGGAAAAGCGACGCGAGATCGCGCACGAGATTTCGAAAGTCGACGCGCTTTTCGGCGGTGAAGTAGAAGGTGAGTTTTTTCTTGTCCCACTGCCATTCCGCGTCGGAGACTTTCATCGAAAGTCCGTTGGCGCGAACGCGCTCCATCGCTTTCTTGCGCGCATCCTCGTTCTGGCGGTCGAGCTCGGCGGCGCTCGCGCGATCGCGCTGGCTCGCCAGGCGAAGTGCTTTTCTCTCGGGCGCGGAAGTACCACACCCATGCGAGCAGCCGCCGTTTCGCTTCTGCGCGAGATCGCCGAGTGAAAAGACGTAGCCCAGATCTTCACCGCGATCGGCATCCACGATGATCCCTGCTTTCATCGGTGGAGGATCGGGATAATCCCAAAGGAAGAACTCCTTTCGGTTACCTCTAAATGAGACTTCTACTAGATGCGCCATCTAACGCGACTGAGCGGTTGAGCGATTGAGCGATTGAGCGACAGTCATTCTGCCCACTGGCCGAGGCGCAGATACTTCTGTCTCCGGCGTCGTACCAACTTTTCCGGTCGGTACTTTCTCAGCTCTTCGAGGTGACGATTGAGAGCTTCTCCCAGAGTCTTGGCAGCGGCTTGATGATCCGAGTGAGCGCCGCCTGGCGGCTCCGGAACGATCTCATCGATCACGCGCAGCTCGAACAGATCGGGAGCAGTCACCCTTAGCGCAGCCGCAGCCTTCTCGCGCATCTCCGGACTCTTGCCGTCCTTCCATAGAATCGCCGCGCATCCCTCGACGGTTATCACGGAGTACACCGCGTTCTCCATCATCAGGACGCGGTCAGCGACTCCGAGAGCGAGCGCGCCTCCGGAGCCCCCTTCACCGATCACCGTTGCAATGATCGGCACGGTGAGCTGCGTCATCTCGAGAAGATTTCGCGCGATTGCTTCCGACTGGCCACGCTCCTCTGCGCCGATTCCCGCCCAGGCGCCCATCGTATCAATGAAGGTGAGCACGGGGACATGGAATTTTTCGGCGAGCTTCATGAGACGCAGCGCTTTCCGATAACCTTCCGGGTGTGGCATTCCGAAATTGCGTTTCAGAATTTCTTTCGTGTCGCGGCCGCGCTGCTGTCCCATCACCATTACCGTCTCGCCATCGAGGCGTGCCCATCCGCCGATTATCGCAGGGTCGTCGCGAAAGGCACGATCGCCATGGAGCTCGATAAAATCGGTGAAGATCAGCTGAATCAGCTCTGACGTGAACGGACGCTTAGTATTGCGCGCAACCTGCACGCGCTGCCACGGCGTCAGGCTGTGATAGATCTGGTCCCTCAGCTCGACGAGCTTCTGCTCGAGCGGAGCGATCTCGTCGACGACGCTGAGCTGTTGATCACCAGCGAGTTTCTTCAGCTCATCGATTTGCCGTTCGAGCTCGGCGATCGGCTTTTCGAAATCGAGAGTCTGGCTGGAGGTCGCCACTATCTGCTCCCGCGTTGCAGGCGCACCGCGTCGCTTCCCAGCAGCGACCGGAGATCGTTGAGGGCCGTGTTGTTGACCGCCAGCGTCAAAGTGCGGGAGCGAAGCCTCGCCCGCAACCCGTTGCCGTCGCTGTAGGTGAGCTCGAGCGGCGCAGTCCCGGGAAACGACTCGGCAATACTGCGCACGTCCCTCATGACTTCGGGGTCGCGCGTGGGGTCGCGAGTGAGCTGGATGGAAATCATCACTTGTCCGCTCGCTCTGAGCTCCGCCATTCGCGTAATGGATTCCACAACGAACGTCGCGTTGTCCGAGGTCTCATCGCGCCGCAGGTAGCCACCCTTGAGAAGAATCGGAATGTCGGTCTTCACCTGATCTGAGAGGACGGACCATCTCTCTGGAAAGACCATCACTTCTGCGGATCCGGAAAAATCTTCGACGGTGAGACGCGCAAACTCCGAGCCCGATCGCTTGCTCATCTGCCGCCTGATTCCGGTGACTACGACAGCCAGCGTCATCGGCTCAGCAATCCAGCCTTTGAGATCCGCCGCCTTATGAGTTGAAAACAGCTCGCATTCAACGCGATACGGCTCGAGCGGATGTCCCGATATGTAGAAGCCAAGCGTCTCTTTTTCCTTTGCGAGGCGTTCCGATTCCGTCCATGTCGTGACACTCGGCAGCGCGACTGCGTGATGAGTCTGGCCGTCGTCAGTGATGATCGAACCGAACATCGAGACCTGACCCGATGCAATCTCTTCCTGCTTGAGCGACGCTTCACGCAGAACCTGGTCGAGCGCAGCGAAGAGCTGCGCGCGGTGACCGCCCAGTGCGTCGACTGCGCCTGCCTGAATGAGCGCCTCGAAGACTCGCTTGTTGGCCACGCGAAGATCGACGCGGTCCGCGAGATCGGAGAGCGATGTGAAAGGTCCGCTCGCTCTCGCCGCGAGGATCGAATCGATCGCCGACCGTCCGACGTTTCTAATCGCGCCCAATCCGAAGCGGATTCGCTTGTCCTCGATCACCGTGAACTTGTATCCCGACTCATTCACATCTGGCGGAAGAACCTCGATGCCAAGATCGCGCGTCTCGTTGATGTATTTGACGACATTGTCAGTATCCCCGATTTGCGACGACAAAAGCGCCGCCATGAAATCCGCGGGGAAGTGGATCTTGAGCCACGCCGTGTGAAATCCGATGATCGAGTACGCAACGGAGTGCGCTTTCGGAAAACCGTAGCGCCCGAATGTCTCGAGCTGCTCCGCGATTTTTTCGATGATCTTGCGATCGTAGCCGCGGGCTACCGATTTCTCGACGAACTTGCCGAGCTCTTCGCGAATGAGAGGAGGGTCTTTCTTTCCAACTGCCTTTCGAAGAACGTCGGCTTCGGCGAGCGAGATTCCCGCGAGCTTCTGCGCAACGCGCATCACCTGCTCCTGATAGGTGATGACGCCGTACGTCGACTCGAGAACTTCCTTCAGCTCCGGCAGAAGATATGAAACAGGCTCCTCTCCCTTCTTTCGCCTGATGTAAACCTTGTGCATCCCCGCGTCGAGCGGACCGGGACGCATCAGGCCATTCGATGCGACGAGATCCTCGAACCGGTCGACGCGCATGTTACGAACCATGTCCGTTGCGAGCGGAGACTCGAATTGGAACACGCCCGTGGTTTTTCCAGCGCGGAGCAATCGATATACAGATGGATCGTCGAGTGGAATTGCGTCGAGATCGGGCATCGATCCTGTGCGCTCCTGAATCGACTTCAGCGCATCGTCGATCACCGTCAGAGTGGTGAGCCCGAGGAAGTCGATCTTGAGCATGCCGACTTTCTCGAGAGCGTCCATGTCGTATTGCGTTACGACGACGTCTTCTTCGCTGGCGGCTCCGCTGCCCTTCGTTTTCTGCGTCATGATCGGGACGTACTCGTCGAGCGGTCCCGGTGCGATCACTATTCCCGCGGCGTGAACTCCGGAGTGACGCGATAGTCCTTCCAGCGCGATCGCGAAGTCGAGAAGCTCGTGATAGCGCTCGTCTTCCTTATAGAGCTTTTTCACTTCCGGCACGCGGTCGATCGCTTCTTTTACGGTAAGGTTGTAGTTAGGCGCGTTGGGAATCAGCTTGGCGAGAGCGTCGGTCTCCGCCGGAGTGAAACCAAGAGTTCGGCCAACATCCTTCACAGCCGCGCGCGACTTCAGAGTTCCAAACGTGACGATCTGTCCGACCGAATCGCGGCCGTACTTCTCCTTCACGTAATCGATAACTTCGCCTCGGCGCTCCATGCAGAAGTCGATGTCGATGTCAGGCATCGACACGCGCTCCGGATTGAGGAAGCGCTCGAACAGCAGGTCGAAGCGGAGTGGATCGATGTTGGTAATGCGGAGAGCATAGGCGACGATCGATCCAGCAGACGATCCACGACCCGGGCCAACCGGAATTCCTTTTTCTCGCGCTGCGCGAATGAAATCGGCGACGATCAGGAAATAGCCGGCGTATCCAGTCGTGGTGATTACGCCTAGCTCGAAATCCAGTCGCTCTCGCACGTTGTCCGGCAGTGGATCTCCGTACCGCTCGCGCGCTCCTGCCTCCGCCAGCTCTATGAGATATTCATTCTCGCTCTTCGCTCCCGCCGGCAGAGGAAACGCGGGCACCTGGTATTTCTTCGAGAGCTCGATTCCCGATTCTTCTCCGATTCGCAAAGTGTTCTCGAGAACATCCATGCGATCGGGGAACGCTGCTTTGATCTCGTCAGAATTCTTGAAGTAAAGTCCAGCGTCGTAGCGCATCCGATCGTTGGACGTGAAATCCTTGCCGAGTCCGATGCAGAGGAGAATGTCGTGTGCGTCGTGGTCTTCGGCTTTGAGAAAATGGGAATCGTTCGTTGCAACGACGGGAAGGCCGAGCTCTTCAGCGAGTCGGAATACCCGTGAGTTCAACTCTGCCTGATTCTCGGTGTCGTGCGCCTGCACTTCGAGGTAGTAATCCTCGAACGTATTGGCGTACCACGATGCGGCTTCGCGCGCACCCTCCCAGTTGTCCGCGAGAAGATTCTGCGCGACTTCGCCCGCCATGCAGGCGGATGAAACGACGATACCCTCGCGATATCGAGCGAGGATTTCCCGGTCAACGCGGGGCCGCGAATAGAAACCTTCGGTGTAGGCGAGCGAAGAAAGCTTGATGAGATTGCGGTAGCCCGTGTTGTTTTTTGCGAGCAGTACGAGATGGTAATACGGCTTTCGATTTCCTTCGCGATCCTTGTTGCGGCGGTCGCCTGGCGCGACGTACGCCTCCATGCCGATGATCGGCTTGATACCGGCTTTACGCGCTTTTTCCTGGAATTCCCAGGCGGCGTGGAGGTTCCCGTGATCGGTGATCGCGAGGGCGGGCTGCTCGAACTCGAGCGCCCTCTTGATCAGGTCGTCAATCCGATTTGCGCCGTCGAGAAGGGAGTATTCCGAGTGGCAATGAAGGTGAACGAAGGACACATGATAACATAATCCCAACGCTGGACGGCGCGATAGCTGCCGGCGGGGGTGCCCTTTGCCGGGTCCAGGTCTTAGCTTCGGCCAGTGCCGCACAGGCTTCTTGGACTTGTTGCGCTCGCCATTCTGCTCGCCCTCTCGCTGACTCCCACTGGTTGCTATTTGAGTCGAGGCGCGTGGGAGGAAGGGATGATTCTCGCGCGCCGAAAGCCGATCATCGAAATCGTTACCGATTCTCGAGTCGATCCTGTAACGCGGCGGAAGCTGCAGATCGTCCTTGCTGCGCGACAATACGCAAAAGATTCGATCCGTTTGCGCGCGAAAGAGAGCTTCACCACGTATTCGCCGCTCGATAAGGACACGCTCGTTCTGGTATTGTCCGCGGCGTATCGCGACCGCCTCGAGGCGTACACGTGGTGGTTTCCGATTGTCGGAAGCGTTCCATACAAAGGGTACTTCGATTTTTCCGCGGCGCGCCGCGACGCAGAGCGATTCTTTCTCGAAGGCTACGATGTATCGCTCCGTCCATCAGATGCATTCAGCACGCTCGGCTGGTTCAACGATCCGTTGTTGAGCACGAGTCTCAGGCGCGATTCGCTCGAGCTCGTGAACACGGTGATTCACGAGCTCACGCACAACACGTTTTACGCGCCGAGCAATGTTGCGTTCAACGAATCGTTCGCGAGTTTCGTCGGTGCGCGCGGGGCAGCTGCGTTTTTTCGCTCGCGCGGACAGCCGCGCGCGGCGGCGCGCCTGGATTCCGCCTGGGAAGACGAGAAGATGCTCGGCGTATTCTGGAGCGCCTTGACGCACACTTTGGACTCTGCCTACAAAGCACATCCGAAAGACAGCGCAGCGCGTGTCGCGGTGCGAGATACGGTTTATCGACGGGCGCGAGTGATTCTCGTCAACGACATCGGGCCTCGCCTTCGCACGATCAGTCCATTGTATGCGCAGCGAGTTCCACTGGATAACGCATCGTTGCTCGCGCGCCGAGTTTACGCGAGGGATCTCGATTTGTTCGATGCGATTTATGAGAGGGAAGGGCGAGATCTCAAGCGAACGATTGGCAGGATCATCGCGCTCGCAAAATCATTGCGGAGGGATCCGTACGGCGCGCTGCGAAGATGGCTGGGCCCGCCATTCACCGCGCCTTCCGATACCTCCGCCGCAGCACCCGCGTGATTTTTCTTTCAAAGGTCTTACTGGCTCTTGACGGTCTCATTACCCTCGGTATAATTCCGGACAACTAAGCGGGTCTGCTACCTCTCCGACGGTCTGACTGACGGAGGTTGGGACCAGCCGCATGCTGTTCGAGCGACGATCGATGTGTCGCACGACAGCGGGGTAGCCGGAGCTCGAAGTGAGCTCGCCGCCCGCCTAGCAACTTTCTCGACCGAGCTAGGATTTCCAAAAAACCGTTTCTGTGAGCAGCGCACGACGGGGCTTTCCGATCGAGCCACTAGCCGCGCTACTATGCTTTGCCTTCGATCTGCGACGCGGTGCGTCGCATGAAGGGCGTCGGACACTACCGTCCGCCGTCGATAGCAACCCCTTTGGGGCAAGAGAGTGGAGGAGGAATGAGTACTCGCATGGTTCGCATTACCCTCTCACTGATGCTGTCAGCCGCCGCAACGATGGTGCTGGCAACGTCACGAGCAGGGGCTCAGGAGTCCGCAGTCAACGGAAGAGTCGTCGATGGAGTTTCCGGGGGCGGACTCGCGTCTGCCCAGGTGACAATTGTCGGAACGACTCGTGGAACCGTGACGGCGGAAGATGGTCGGTTCCGCATCACCAACCTGCCACCGGGATCGTACCAGGTTCGAGCAGCTCGGCTCGGGTACAAGGCGGTCACTCTCCCAGTGACAGTTGGGGCGCAGGCGGCATCGCTCGACTTTGTCTTGCAACCCGTCGCCGTGAAACTGGACGAGGTCGTGACGACTGCGACGGGAGAGACCACACGCAAGCGCGAGCAGGGCAATATCATCGGAACGCTAACACCCGCACCTGCAAAGCTCGCATCGTCCGGCAACGTGACTCAGCTTCTCACGGGACGTGTCCCGGGAGTCGATGTAGCGACTACCGGTGGAACGGTCGGGTCGAGCGCGCGAATTCGAATTCGCGGCGCCAGTTCGCTCTCCCTGTCCAACGATCCGCTCCTCATTGTCGACGGTCTTCGCGTAGACAATAGCACGGCGTCAACGACAATCGGCGTGGGCGGTCAGGTGCCGTCGAGATTCAATGACATCAGTCAAGAGGACATCGAGAAGGTCGATATTCTCAAAGGCCCCGCCGCGGCGGCGCTTTACGGAACTGCGGCTGCAAATGGCGTCATTCAGATCACGACCAAACGCGGTCGTTCCGGGAAAACCCGTTTCACCGTCTATGGTGAGATGGGCAACATCAAGGATATGACCACGTTCCCCGCAAACTACGCACAGGTCGGCCGTACGACTGCCGGCGCCCGCACTGCCAACTGCAACCTCGACAATCAGACGCGCAACCTGTGCACGCCGAACCCTGACTCGCTCGTGAGCTTCAGTCCTCTCGTGCAATACAGTCCGTTTCAGACCGGCCAGCGAGTGGCAAACGGCCTGAGCGCGATTGGCGGTAACGATCGCGTCAGCTACTACGTCGGTGGGAATTACGATAGGCAGCAAGGCGTGTTCGCCGCCAACACCGACCAGCGTGTCGGAGGCAGACTCAACCTCACGGCGCAGCTGACGAACAACTGGAACCTTCAGATGGGAACCAACTATCTCGCGGACCACATTCGATTGCCACAGAATGACAACGACATTCTCGGAATCGTTTCGTCCGGTCTTCTGGGAAGCGCGTTTGACGATTCAGTTCCAGGAAAAGCTTGTCCTCCTCCCGGTTGCGCACACGGTTATTTGAACGGACAAATTCCTCAGGCGCTCGAGAACGTCTGGTACACGCGTCAGGACATTCAGCGTTTTCAGAACAGCCTGACCAGCAGCTATCAGCCGCTGCATTGGCTGAAAGCCACTGGCACGTTTGGTCTCGATTATCTCGGCCGCTACGACCAGGAAATCATTCCGCCGAACGCAGTGTTCTTCGGCTCGCTTCCGGATGGTCAGCGATCGTCTAACCCGTATTCGATCTACAACTACACGGCGCAGGGCAGTGCTGCCGCTACGTGGTCGCCAACTTCCAGCCTCGTTACGACAACAACGGGCGGCACGGGCTTCAACAAGGCTCTCGTTCGTGGAACGCAAGCATTTGGAGCGAAGCTTCTTGGTGGAACGTCATCGCTTGCGGGCACGACGGCGCGATTCGCAGTCAACGAAGTGAACACCGACAACAAAACGCTCGGCTACTTCGTCCAGGAAGAAGTTGGCTGGAGAGATCGAGTCTTCCTCAATGCAGCGCTGCGTAACGACAAGAACAGCGCCTTCGGTCAAAGCTTCGGTTCGATCTGGTATCCGTCGTACGGCGCTTCATGGGTCGTGAGCGAAGAAGGCTTCTTCCCGAAGACCGACATATTGAGCTCGCTGAGATTGCGAGCGTCGAACGGACGCTCGGGCAGACAGCCCAACTTCCGTGACGCGATTACGTTCTTCAATGCGGCGACAGTAACGGTTGCTGGCAGCGACGTGCCCGGTATCGCCATCGGTGGAACGGGCAACGTTGCACTTCGTCCCGAGCGCTCTACCGAGACTGAGTTCGGGCTCGATGCGGGTTTCTTCCGGCAGCGCGTGAACTTCGAAGTCACTCACTACAACAAGAAAACCAGCGATTTGCTGATCGCCGTTCCACTAGCGCCGTCACTCGGTCTCAGCAACAGCCAGTTCCAGAATCTCGGAACGGTCAGAAACCGTGGTAACGAGTTCACCTTGAACGCGAATGTCCTGCAGACGAATCCGATCACGTTCGACGTCGTAGCAAATGCGTCGACGAATGACAATGTGCTCCTGGACCTCGGCTTCATACCAGGGTCGACCACGAAGGTGCCACCGATCACGGTGAACACGCAGCAGAAGCATGTTGCCGGCTATCCGCTGGGCGGCTACTGGCAGAAGTCGTACACATTCTCCGATGCCAACGGTGACGGCATGATCGCGCGCAGCGAAATCAAGCTCAGCGATACCACCGTGTATCTCGGCAACATTCTACCGAAGCACGAGTACTCGTTCTCACCGACCGCGACGTTCTTCCAGGTGTTGAGAGTGTCGACGTTGATCGATCACAAGGGTGGCTACAAGCTGTTCGATAACACGCGCCGCTTCCACTGCAGCTTTGGAACATGTCAGGAAGCTTCTGACAAGACGATGCCGCTTGCTGATCAAGCGGCCGCTCTCGCGATTGCCCTCGGCACTGATGCCGGGTACATCGAGACTGCGGACTTCACGAAGCTTCGCGAGCTCTCCTTCACGCTAATTGCTCCGGAACGGATGGCCCACAGTTTCGGACTTCAAAATCTCGAGTTCACGATTGCCGGACGAAATCTCAAGACGTGGACGGATTACAAGGGGTTTGATCCCGAAGTCAACTCGGTGCCCAACAACAACTTCAGCACGTCGGAGTTTCTCACACTTCCGCCGTCGAGGACGTGGACGGCCCGTCTGAATGTCACCTTCTAACCTTTACCGACAGAGCGAATTCAAATGATGAATAGACTACTCGCCCGTCGGCGCACGAGCCGGTTGGGCATTCTCGCGAGCACGCTTGCGACACTTACAGCCATGTCGATGAGCGCATGCGATAGCAAGCAGGTTTTGACTGTAACAGACCCTGATGTTGCGCGACCAGAAGCGTTGAATGATCGTACTGCACTTCCAGCACTTCGAGCCGGTGCAATCGGTGCGTTCGGCATCGCGTACAACGGTCAGAGCTCCGATGAGGAGCAAGTGCACCTCTCCGCCTCACTGGGAGATGAATTCATCAACACCGAGACGTTTCCGACACGCATCGAATTCGATCAACGCTCGCAGACAATTGGCAATGTG
>JBGQKT010000083.1:0-12996 GCA_041499635.1 Gemmatimonadaceae bacterium | reverse complement strand
CAACTCGTTCACCTTCCTGATTTTCTTTCCGATCGTCGTGGCGATTTACTTCGCCATCCCGCATCGGTTTCGATGGGCGTGGCTGCTCGCAGCGAGCTGCTACTTCTACATGGCGTTCATTCCCATCTACATCCTCATTCTCTTCTTCACGATTGCCGTCGACTATGCCGCCGGAATCCTGATCGAGAATGCGGAGGGAAGGCGACGTCGTCTCTTCCTGCTGATGAGTATCGTCGCCAACGTCGGCGTGCTCGCAATCTTCAAGTACTTCAATTTCCTCAACGCGAATGCGCGCGCCATCGCGGAAGTTTTTCACTGGCCGTATGGAGTCCCGGCGCTGAACGTCATTCTGCCGATCGGACTTTCGTTTCACACGTTCCAGGCGATGAGCTACACCATCGAGGTGTATCGGGGGCGGCATCCCGCCGAGCGAAATCCGGGAATCTTCGCGCTCTACGTGATGTTCTTTCCGCAGCTCGTCGCGGGTCCCATCGAGCGTCCGCAGAATCTCCTGCACCAGTTTTACGAGCGGCACGAATTCGAATACAATCGCGTCGCAGATGGGTTGAGACGAATGGGCTGGGGACTTTTCATGAAAGTCGTGATCGCAGACCGTCTGGCCGATTACGTCAATCCAGTCTATAACTCGCCCTACAGCTACGAAGGACTGACGCTCGTCGTCGCCACGATCTTCTTCGCCCTTCAGATCTACTGCGACTTCGCGGGCTACTCCCACATTGCCATCGGCACTGCAGAGGTCATGGGCTTTCGCCTGATGCAGAACTTCAATCGCCCATATCTTTCGCGGTCCATCAGCCAGTTCTGGTCGCGATGGCACATATCTCTGTCGACATGGTTTCGCGACTACGTCTACATCGCTCTCGGGGGCAACCGCGTCCCGAAGCCGCGCTGGTATTTCAATCTCTTCGTCACGTTTCTCCTGAGCGGTTTGTGGCATGGCGCGAACTGGACTTTCGTAATCTGGGGCGCGCTCAACGGATTCTATCTCATCTCGTCCATCGCTACGCAGAATCTGCGAAGTCGCATCGCGGCGATTACGGGCCTCGTTTCTCACCCGCGGGCTTACGCGGTGTGGCAAGTCGCGGCCACATTCGCACTCGCTTGCTTCGCATGGATTTTTTTCCGCGCTGGTTCGCTTCATGACGCAGGTCACATCATATCGCACATGCTCGTGAGACCCTCCCCGCATCAGGTTTTGCCTGATGAGCTCCGCGCTGAAGGCATCACCAAGCTGGAAGTACTTTTCTCGACGCTGTTGATTGTCAGTCTGATGACCGTCGAGATCATAAGCACGAAGATCGACATCGTGCGTCGTTTCGTGATGCAGCCCGCGTGGGTCCGCTGGCCCGCGTACTATGTGCTCTGCATGTCCATCTGGCTCCTCGGCGTGAGCAACGAGGCGAAGGCTTTCATCTACTTCCAATTCTGACGAATGAGCGGTTCAAGCAAGACAGCACTAATCTGCGGC
The DNA here is from genome assembly GCA_041499635.1 of Gemmatimonadaceae bacterium. Taxonomy (GTDB): domain Bacteria; phylum Gemmatimonadota; class Gemmatimonadetes; order Gemmatimonadales; family Gemmatimonadaceae; genus UBA4720. The sequence goes on along the minus strand of JBGQKT010000083.1, from coordinate 11,507 downwards.
GTTTCCGGGCAGGACGGCACGTATCTCGCGCGACTCTTGCTGCAGCGCGGCTACACCGTGCACGGCGCGTCACGCGACGCACAAGCATCGAACTTTCACAATCTCCGGCGCCTCGGGTTGATCGATTCAGTGCGCCTCGAGTCGCTCAACATCACCGACTTTCGGAGCGTGCTGCAGGCGCTGCGTCGCGTGAATCCGGATGAAGTGTACAACCTCGCTGGCCAGAGCTCCGTTGCATTGTCGTTCGATCAGCCGGTCGAGACACTCGAGAGCGTGAGCCTGGGCACGTTGAATTTGCTCGAGGCAATTCGATTCACGGAACGGCCAATTCGTTTTTACAACGCGGGCTCAGGCGAGTGCTTCGGCGATACGAAGGAGCCCGCTGACGAGAACACTGCGTTTCGTCCGCGAAGTCCCTATGCCGTCGCGAAGTCGGCAGCCCATTGGGAAGTTGCGAATTACGCGGATGCGTACGGCCTCTTTGCGTGCACGGGAATTCTTTTCAATCATGAATCTCCGCTGCGCGCGGAGCGCTTCGTGACGCGAAAGATCGTAGCCGCCGCAGTTCGTATCTCTCGGGGAAGCGGAGAGCGGTTGCGCCTTGGCAACCTCAGCGTGCAGCGAGATTGGGGTTGGGCGCCTGAGTACGTCGAGGCAATGTGGGCAATGCTGCAACAGGAAAAGCCCGAGAGCTACGTGATCGCAACCGGGCGGTCGCACACTCTCGAAGAATTCGTCGAGCGAGCGTTTGCAGAGGTTGGTTTGACGTGGCACGATCATGTGGACATCGATGAGCGACTGTACCGTCCCGCCGACATCACGTACGCGAATGCCAACCCTTCGCGCGCGCGCGAGCGTCTCGGGTGGAAGGCGAAAGCCGGGATGCCCGAGGTCGTCGCAATGATGACAGCCGCCGAGCTGGCCGGGACAGCTGGTTGACGACTGCTTCGCGGTTTCTCCTGAAGGCGGGTGTTCTCGCCCTCGCGGTCGTCGGTAGCGGCATTCTGATCAGTCTTTACGACACACGAGCTTCAGATGACAACTATCTCGCCGCTGTGCTCGAGAAGGATCGTCTCATCCGAACGACGCCGTCGCCCAAAATCATTCTTGTCGGCGGCTCGAACCTCGCCTTCGGAATCGACAGTCGCATGATGGAGGACTCGCTCCACGTCAATGTCGTCAACATGGGTCTCTACGCGAAGCTCGGGTTGAGGTACATGCTCGCGCAGGTGAAGCCGTACATTCGCCGCGGAGACGTCGTCATCATCGTTCCGGAATACGACCAGTTCTACGGCAACTTCTCCGAGGGCGACAATACGCTGAACACAGCGCTTTTGTACGCACCGCCTGACAGGATCCCCGATTTCATAAAGTCGTATTCGGTTGTCGACGTGGCTTTGCGCCCCCGGGTTGAAAATGCGCGCCGGTCGTTTCTTGAAGGGACGGCCGATTTGCTTGGAGTGAAGAACAAATACTTTCCGCCGGACACCAATCCCGTTTACAACCGGCACTCATTCAACAAGTACGGAGATGTCGTGAGTCACCTCGGGAAGAAGAGCATGAATCCCGATTCGATCTTCGTGAAGGCACTGCCGCCGCCGAAGGATTTCAACCGCAAGACAATCTCTGAGCTGAACGACATCGCCGATGCCGCGCACGAACGCGGGGCGCACGCATACTTTCTTTTTCCCTCGTACATCGATCGCTCGTACGTCATCAACGTTGACGCGATCGAGTGGCTGCGGCAGAAGCTTTCGCGAGAGATGCGCATGCCGATTCTCGGAACCGCGCAGGATTTTGTATTTCCGAAGAATTGGTTCTTCGATACGCGGTTCCACTTGAATGAGCTCGGCCGAGGCCCGCGGACCGTGAAGATGATCGAGATTCTCAAAGTTGCTCGCGCGGGAGATCACTGGTAACAGGGGCGCGTCCGCAGAACAGTAGCAGTTTGTACGGCGAGTAGTTGATTAAAGTTCGCCGAGCGTATTTCTCCGCGAGTCGATATCGAGCGACTTTTGGATTATCGGCGCCGATCAACACTGCGTCGAACGCACCCGACTCAAGTTCCGAATCCGGGACGGAACTGGGAACGAATGGGTTTTCCATGTGCGCCGGCGGAAGTGTGGGCGCCTCGAAGTAAGTAGCCTGGTTTGCATAAAAATTTCCCGACGGTGCGCAAGCTTCGATTGCTCTCGCGAGCTGACGCACTTCGCGATACGGCGCCTCGATTCCGCGGAAGCGCCCGATTACCATCAGTCCGATCAAGTACAGCACGATAATCGCGCCGGAGAGCAGGTCGCCGCCCTCGCGGTTGCGCGCCATCGCATCCGTCAGCCAGCTCGCTGCGAGAATCGAGAGAAAAGGTGTCAGCACCACGAAGTAGAACGACGCCGTCGTTTTGATAACCAGGAGCACAACGCCGAGGACGAGCGCAATCAAGGCGCATAAGCGGATCGCCGATTCCTTGCGTGCGCGAAGCGAAGCGACGGCAACGACAGTGAGAATCGACCCCTGTGTAGGCAACAGCCACCTCGCGACCTCACCCAGGTTGAATCGCCAACCAAAGCTCGGACGATCGATGAGGTGAAATCCGATTACATCGCGAAATGTCTGAGCAGGAGCAGCGAGCAGGAACGCGAATAGTGGAAGAAATCCCGCAGACACTCCAAGCATCAGCCAGAGGAAGCGCGTGCGTTCGCGCAACCAGATCCAAATGAGCAGAACCGGAATGATTGGAGCGACAAGCAGACTCGCTGCGGCTGCAGCGGCCGCGAGTAATCCGCAAAGAAACAAACCAGCTGATGTATGCGATTGAGACCAGTACAGCGATGCGGTGACACACAGCAGACAAAAACCGAATGGGAACCCGGTCGTCGCAAACATCAGGACGTAGGCGTTAGCTCCAATAAGAACGGTAACCAACGCGGCATTCCACCAACGTTCCTTTGTGTCCGCATAGATCCGTCGGCCGAAACCAATTGCGAACAGAATGCATCCGATGGTGCACAGCGCCGAGAAGACGTGCACAGTTCTCCAGCTGACACCTGCAATTCGAAGTATCGCCGCCATGATGTACGCGAAGAGCGGCGGATGCTGATAGAAGAAATCGACGTACGGCTTCCGCCCCGCAGCGATGAGTTTGGCCGCGAGTAGATGAAACGATTCATCGCCGACATAGGCATGCGTCACGGACCACGCGACGAGCAGCGTCGACACGGCAGCAAGAACTACGATCGCGAAGAGTCTTGAAACTTTTGCTTGTTGCACTGCGTGCATTCGTCTGGTCTAGACCCCTCGGTCTCGTCCCGCTCCGTCGTTACGCAGGTATATAGGCGCCTTTGGCGGAAACAGATTACATCGGATGATGTGCCAGAATGCTGCGACTCCGTCCTGCCATCCGATTTTCTTCCCCTCGGCGTACGTTCGCCCACTGTAGCTGATGGGTACCTCGTAAATGCGCGCGCGTGATTGCGAGAGTCGCGCAATGAGCTCTGGCTCGATCCCGAAACGCTCAGAGATCAGCGGAAGACTCTTTGCGAGATCGGTCCGCATCAGCTTGTAGCAAACCTCCATGTCCGTGACGTTGAGATTCGTCAGCATGTTCGAGAACAGGGTGAGCAGATGATTGCCGAGGCTGTGCCAGTAGTACAGCACGCGTACGGTCTCGCCGCGAAAGCGCGATCCAATCACCGCATCGGCGCGCCCGTCGATTATGGGAGCCATGAGCCGCGGCAAATCGCGCGGATCGTACTCGAGATCCGCGTCCTGACAAACGACGACGTCGCCAATCGCACGTTGAATCCCGGTCCGCACAGCAAAGCCTTTTCCCCGGTTTCTCTCCTGGGACACGAGCACATCGATTTTTCCCTCTGCGAGGAGGCGCTCGAGAATCGCGCGCGTTCCGTCTGTCGAGGCGTCATCGAGACAAATAATCTCGAGCGGGCCATCGAGCGCGCGCACGCTGTCGACGGCGCGCTCGACCGTCGCCTCCTCGTTGTAGACAGGCATGAGCACTGAAAGCTTCATCACGATCGGTTCCGGCCGATTGCGAGAAGACTCTGCCCAATGAATGGCTCGCGAATCGATTCGATCTTTCGCATCACAGGAATTACTAGACTGTCGAATATCCGCATCTGTCGGTGTCCGATGGTGGTGTTGCGAAGAATCTTTCCCGCGACCAGCCAGGGTATGACGCCGGCGATGTTCACGTTCGAAATCTGAAGCGGTTCCCACCCCGAGCGCGAAAGTAACGACGAGAGGCCCGCCTTGGAGTAACGGCGGTGGTGATCGAACGCCTTATCCATAGATCCAAACAGAAACTGGTGCGCTGGCACGAACAACAGCAGATGTCCGTCAGGTCTGACGATCTTTGCCGCCGCACGAAGAAACGCCTCGTCGTCCTCGACGTGCTCGAGAACGTTCACGGCAACGAGTGAATCGGCCTCGGCCGCCATGTCGACCTGATCGATGTTCGCTCGCACCGTGCGAACGCGCTCGCTGCCGAGGAATTTCTTTTCGAGCACGGGGAATACATTTCCGGCGGGTTCTACGCTGAGCAGGCTCTCTACACCGGGAGAATCGATTACGAATTCAGAAAACGTTCCGATTCCCGCACCGACCTCGACGACCCTGCGTCCGAAGAACGGCGCGAAGCGATCGACAATCCACCGGTAATAATTTCTGCCACCCGCTACTGCCTCGAGCTCAGTGCCGGAATACTGAAACGTTGTAGGCGTCTTTGTCATGCTAGCAGCTCAGGCTGCAAAGCTCCCGGCGCGAGCTTGCGTTTTTTCTTTCTTATGCGCGGCGGATGCTCTCGGCGACGCGTTCTTCTTCGTGCTCCTTCGCCCCGTGCGGGTGGAAGTCGGGGACGAGTGTCTGGAGCAGCTTCCTGATTTCATCCTCCGGACGACCGGTGTCAGTCGAGCGCGTGAGCGCTTCGATGCGCCGAATCGTTCCGTCCGCGAGCAGTCCATTTCTCGCGCGCAGAACTTTCGGGTGATCGGTCGGCAGAACGTTCTCGGCGGTAAAGAACATTTCCTCGTACAGTTTTTCGCCTGGGCGCACGCCGGTGAATTTGATCTCGATGTCCGCGCCGACTTCGAGCCCGGAAAGACGAATGAGATCAGTCGCGATATCGACGACTCTGATCTGTTCGCCCATGTCGAGCACGAAGACTTCACCGCCTCGTCCAAGCGCGCCCGCCTGAAGCACCAGCTGCACCGCTTCAGGTATCGTCATGAAGTAGCGGCGCATCTCCGGGTGAGTGACCGTCACCGGGCCGCCAGCGCGAATCTGGCGAAGGAATGTCGGTACAACGCTGCCGCGACTGCCAAGTACGTTGCCGAATCTCACCGAGACGAAATTGCGATGATGCTTTGTCGCCGCGTGCTGCACGAGCTGTTCGGCGATTCTCTTTGTGGCGCCCATCACGCTTGTCGGGCGAACCGCTTTATCCGTCGAGACTAAAACGAAATGCTGGACATTGGTCTCGATCGCCGCGTCGACGACGTTGCGCGTTCCCGCAACATTGTTGGTGACCGCTTCCAAAACGTTGTCTTCCATCAATGGAACGTGCTTGTGCGCCGCCGCGTGGAAGACTGCGTGTGGTCGATGCTGCTGGAAGATGTGGAAGATTCGATTGCGGTCGCGGATGTCGGCGATCACGGGCATGATGTCGACATCAGGGAAGCTGAGCGCCAATTCCTGGAAGATGTCGAAAATCGAGTTCTCGCCGTGTCCTAACAGAACGAGCCGAGCCGGGGCGAGACGCGCCAGCTGCCGGCACAGCTCAGCACCAATCGATCCGCCTGCTCCGGTGATGAGAACCGTCTCACTCGTCGCGAGCTCCGCGACCGCTGCGAGATCGGTCTCGACTGCGTCGCGTCGCAGCAAGTCCTGAATCTCTACTTCGCGGAGTCCGGTCGCATTTCCCTGACGCGAAATAATTTCAGGAAGACTTGGAACAGTTCGGGTTGGAATTCCGCATGAGAGAGCCGCTCGCACCACCTGACGAATCACCGTTCCGGGAGCCGACGGCATCGCGATGATGATCTCCGCCACGCCAAACCGCTCTACGATTTCCGGGATGTGCGCGAGCGGGCCAAATACAGGCAGCCCCGCGAGCATGTGACCATGCTTCGATGCGTCGCTGTCTACGAAGCCGATTGGCTCCAGGCCCAGCTGAGAAGTGGCGAACAATTCTTTGACGACGAGTTTGCCGGCGTCGCCGGCGCCTGCGATCAATACTCGTTTGCCGCTCTCGTACCGGCGCCGCCGGAGAGATCCCTGACGAGTTACCCTCACCATCAGGCGAGGAAGCGCGATGAGCGCGCCCGAGAGCAGTGTATCTATGAATACGACAGAGAAGGGAACGCGGGTGGCTGTAAGGTGGAACAGCGGCAATACAATTAGCCCAACGAGCCCTGCAACGATTCCGCCCCCTAGTGCGGCGAGTGCAATCGGCTTCAGCTCGCCAACGCTGGCGTGTCGCCATAACCTGCGATACATGCCCGCCGCGTAGAAAATCAGCAAGCGGAGCGGTACCGATAGAAGCAGGTAGAGGCCTACGAGGCGGAAATTGTCAGTTATCCATTGCGGCTCCTCGAATCTGACGAGGAAGGCCGCGAGCGGGGCCAGGATGACCGCCAGCGTGTCGGCGACGAAGAGATGCCTGTTACGAAGTGACTTCAGTGTCAAAAGCTGTACGTGCCGGCGAAGGTCATTGTCGATGGAGTATCTGCACCACGCCCAACCGCTCAAACCGGCAAGGCAAGGGACATGCCGCGACCAATCTATGCAGACTTGACTGCCGCACAACCCGGATGTCACACATTGGCTGCGACTTACGCAATCGGCAAGACATTATTTAGCGATTGACCTGAGGCAACACCGATGTGACATTTCGCGGGCTTCCCCATTACCGTTCAATAATCATGCTGGTCGCTCGCCCGGCGCCGAAATGTCGATGCACTGCCGTCGGCCAAACGTCCAAGCCAATTACATGAAGACTGCGCTCATCACCGGTGTTACGGGGCAGGACGGCGCATACCTCGCCCGCCTGCTCCTCGCAAAAGGTTACATGGTACACGGCGTCAAGCGCCGATCGTCCCAGTTCAACACTCAGCGAGTGGATGGAATCTATTCCGAGCCGCAGGACGTTCACTCCCGGTTCGCGATGCACTACGGTGATCTCACCGATTCCACCAACCTCATTCGAATAGTTCAGGAAACGCAGCCTGACGAGATATACAACCTCGCGGCGCAAAGTCACGTGCAAGTTTCGTTCGAGACTCCCGAGTACACTGGAAACGCCGATGGCATCGGGACTCTCCGACTGCTCGAGTCACTCCGTATCCTCGGCATGCTCGGCAAGGTGAGATTCTATCAAGCGTCGACTTCAGAAATGTATGGCAAGGTCCAGACCGTTCCTCAAAATGAATCGACGCCTTTTTATCCCCGGTCTCCCTACGGGGTCGCGAAGCTCTACGCGCACTGGATAACGATCAATTATCGCGAAGCCTACGGAGTGCATGCGTCGTCGGGCATTCTTTTCAATCACGAGTCGCCAATCCGCGGAGAGACGTTCGTCACGCGAAAGATCACGATGGCGGCGGCACGCATTCGTGAAGGGCAGCAGGACAAATTGTATCTCGGAAATCTCGATGCGCGCCGTGATTGGGGATTTGCCGGCGACTACGTCGAGGGGATGTGGAGGATGGTGCAGGCCGACACTCCCGACGATTACGTCCTCGCTACTGGCGAAGCGCACACCGTACGCGAGATGTGTCAGCTCGCATTTGCTCGAGCAGGAATCGAGCTCGAATTCCGCGGCGAAGGAGAGAGTGAGAGAGGAATAGACAGCGCCACGGGAAATGAGATCATCGGAATCGATCCGAGATACTTCCGGCCCACTGAAGTCGATCTTCTTCTTGGCGATGCCACCAAGGCGCGGACGCAGCTCGGATGGGCGCCCACGGTCGCGTTCAATGAGCTCATCGAGATGATGGTAGACGCCGACCTCGCGGCGGTGCAATCAGGAATTCCGTTCACCGTCGAGTCATCGAGCGCAGCCCTGCAGGCGCTGCTGAAATGAGCGCGAGTGCGGGCACGCGCTGTTTCGTCGCCGGTCATCGAGGTCTCGTTGGCTCGGCGGTTGTGCGCGCGCTCGATGCCGCTGGATACCCACCGCCAATTGTTCGGACTCGTCGTCAGCTCGATCTGCTCGACCAGGTTGCAGTTCGTGAATTCTTTTCGGAGACGAGACCGCAAATTGTTTTTCTCGCCGCGGCAAAAGTCGGCGGCATTCAAGCGAATAACACGCAACGCTGGGATTTCCTTTATCAGAATCTCGTTCTCGAAGCGAACGTGCTCGGCTCCGCGCTCGAGTGCGGCGTCGAAAAACTGGTTTTCTTCGGCAGCTCGTGCATCTATCCGCGAAACGCACCGCAGCCGATTCGTGAAGAGTACTTGCTCACCGGCTCACTCGAGGAAACCAACGAGCCGTACGCAATCGCGAAGATCGCCGGCCTCAAGCTGGTGGAAGCCGCGAATGCGCAGCGCGGACGCGCATGGGTGTCGGTGATGCCGACGAATCTTTACGGACCGAATGACAACTTCGATCTCGAGACATCGCACGTGCTTCCCGCTCTCATTCGCAAATTTCACGAAGCGAAGGAAGCGCGCGAGTCGGGAAAAGATGCAACGGTCACACTGTGGGGAACCGGGAGCGTGCGGCGGGAATTCCTTCACGCCGACGATGCGGCGCGCGCCGCGCTTCAATTGATGGAATCCGGCGCGACAGAATTGTACAACGTCGGGTCGGGAGACGATCTGCCCGTCCGCGATCTAGCTGCACTCGTTGCCGGAGTCGTTGGCTATGATGGTCCAGTGAGCTGGGACACCACGAAGCCGGACGGAACTCCTCGCAAGCTTCTCGACTCCTCCCGGATTCGTGCTACAGGATGGGCACCGCGCATTTCGCTCGAGGAAGGAATTCGGTCAGTGTACGATTGGTACAAGGAAGCGAGCGAATCAATGATGACGAGGATCGGACCATGACTACTCCGCGTCCACGCTCCACGGAGCCACTCAGTGTTTCTGCTCCCGTCGAGCCGATTCGACCGGACGCGATTCGTTCCGAAGCGCAATCCGACAGCGATGAATTCTCGGTCATATCGCTCATCAACACTGTTCTTCGACATCGCTGGTGGATATTGCTGTTCGGACTGCTCGGCGGCGCATACATGGCGTACAAGACCTCGCAGATGCCTCGGTTGTACACGACTGACGCTCAGTTCATACCGAAGGGCAGCCGTGGTCAGTCACAGATTCAAGGTCTCGCTGCACAGTTTGGTCTTGCGGTGAGCGGCGGCGACGCGACTCAGTCACCCGCTTTTTACGTCGATCTTCTGGATTCGCGGCCGTTACTGGCTTCCGTGGCCGAGAAGCAATTTCGTGTGCGTACGGACAGCGGCCTGATCGTCGGCAATCTGGCCAGGATATACGGAATAAAAAACAACAATCCCGATGCTGTGAAATCTTCGGTCGTCAACCGGCTGAAGGGTCAGGTCGATCAGGCTAGTTCTGTTAGGACCGGCGTGATAACCGTGACGGTTCACGCCAAGTATCCTGAGCTGGCCGTGCAGATTGCGCGCGCGCTGCTCGATCAGGTCAACGTCTTCAATCTCAACCGCCGCCAGGAGCAGGCCGCAGGCGAGCGGCAGTTCATCGAAGGCCGCCTCGCTGACGCGCAGGCGCAGCTGTCTCAAGCAGAAAACAATCTCGAGGGCTTTCTCTCTGAGAACCGCGATTTTCGGAGCTCACCGAGTCTGACTCTAGAGTTCGACCGACTGAATCGCATGGTCAACTCGCGCCAGTCGCTCTACAATGCGTTGGCGACATCGTATGAGCAGGCGAAGATCGAAGAAGTTCGCGATCTGCCAGTGATCACAGTACTCGAGCCGCCCGAACTTCCCATGATCCAGGATGCGCGTGGCGGAAAACGGCGACTTCTGATTGGTGTGATCGCGGGACTTCTACTCGGAACGCTGGTGGCATTTGGCCGCGATCGACTTGCCGTCAATCGAAACGTTCACTCCGACGAATACGACGAGTTCGCCGCGCTCAAACAAAATGCGTATGCGGACATCAGGCATCCGTGGCGGCGGGTCTCGAGCCTCTTCGCATCGAGAGCACGAACCTGACGGTGTCTGCAACCGCCGCCGCATCTGCTGGCCAAGCCACTACAACCCGCCGCCCCACCGTCATAATCCAGCCAAGTCGCGGCTGGTCGGCGCTGAATCTTCGCGAGCTATGGAAGTATCGCGACCTGCTGATGATTCTCGCCGCGCGCGACGTCAAGCTTCGCTACAAGCAGACTGCGCTCGGCGTGACATGGGTTGTGATGCAGCCGCTCATCGCCGCAGCGATTTTCACCGTGATGTTCGGCCGGTTTGCGAAACTGCCGAGCGAAGGGCATCCCTATATTTTGTATGTCTTCGCGGCAGTCGCGGTGTGGAATTACTTCGCCGCCGTTCTACAAAGAGCGGGCAATAGTCTGATCACCGATTCGCGACTCATCACCAAAGTTTATTTCCCTCGCCTCGCAATTCCCCTCGCAAGCACTTTCTCCGCGCTGATAGATCTCGCGGTTTCGCTTTGCGTGCTCGGTGTTTTGATGGCGTTCTACAGCGCATCGCCGAGCTGGAGAATTCTCACTCTTCCTCTCTGGATTGGGCTTGCTGCGATCACCGCAACAGGCGTGAGTCTGTGGCTCTCCGCATTGAACGTCCGCTACCGTGATTTCGTTCACGCGATGCCATTCCTTCTTCAGGTGTGGATGCTGGCGAGTCCGGTCGCCTATGGAACCGCGATCGTTCCCGCGCGGTGGCGTCTTGTCTACGGACTCAATCCAGCAGTCGCCTTCATCGAAGGAACTCGCTGGGCGGTACTCGGCAGTAGCGCGGTGACCGCTTCAATGGTTGTGATCGCGGTGACACTCTCGATCGTGATCTTCATCGGCGGCGCGTTTTTCTTCCGTCGCGTCGAACGTGGATTCGCAGACACCGTATGAAAGAAACCGCGATCCGCGCCGAGGGAATTTCGAAGTCTTACCAGATCGCCCGCGCGCTCAAACGACAACCGTACCGAACGCTACAAGAGGAAGTCATCGCGCTTCCGAGAACTTTGTGGAAACGCGCTCGGGGACGAGCGGAAAAACTCGAGACCTTCTGGGCATTGAACGACGTGACCTTCGATGTCTCTGAAGGTGAAGTCGTTGGAATCGTCGGACGAAATGGTGCAGGGAAGAGCACTCTTCTGAAAATCCTGTCGCGAATCACTGAGCCCACGTACGGGCGCGCTGAAATCTACGGACGAGTCGGAGCGCTTCTCGAAGTGGGGACAGGATTCCATCCCGAGCTCACCGGTAGAGAGAACATCTACCTGAGCGGCGCGATTCTCGGAATGCGACGCTCGGAGATTGCCCGCCGCTTCGAGGAGATCGT
>JBGQKT010000082.1:0-13053 GCA_041499635.1 Gemmatimonadaceae bacterium | reverse complement strand
GATGATGCCGCGTGTGCGGGCGATTGCTCTCCACACGCGCCTTTTCGATTTTGGCTAACACCGGGGGACTCAGAAAAACATCGACAAGCTTCGGCTGAAACTGAGTGCCTCGTCCTTCTTTGATTACACGAAGCGCTTCTTCGACGCTCCGTGCTTCATTGTAGCGCCGGGAGTGCGTGATTGCGTCGAAGGTATCGGGAATCGCGATTATCCTTGCCTCCAGCGGAATTCGGTTTCCCTTGAGGTGGCGCGGATATCCGCTGCCATTCCAGCGCTCGTGGTGGGACAAAACTCCCTTCGGCAGCTCCGGATAAAAAGGAGCGAGCGGAGCGAGAACGTCCGCGCCTCGCTGCGGGTGCGTCATCACCGCGCGTCGCTCGGCAGGCGTGAGCTTGCTGCTTTCATGAAAGATGTCGGTGATGGCTTCGTGAATTTTTCCGATATCGTGAAAGAGAGCGACGCGTTCCACGCTTCCGCATGTCCGCTCGTCCAATTCGAGTGCGTCGCAGAGGATGAGAGAGTAGCGCGCCACTCGGCGAACGTGCGCACCGGTTACGGCATCGTTCGCATCGATTGCGTTGAGCAAAGTCTCGAGAGTTGCCGCTCCAAGCCGCTCGGCAAGAAGCCGCGCGCGCCGCTCGTGGATCATTAATCCACCTGCGGCGAGTCCGAACACGAACGGCGTGGGCTTCATGACGATGAAGTTAAATTGGGCGAATGCGCGACACCGCAAAAGTAACGGCGAAGGGCGTGAGGCGTTGGCAGTCCGGACATCCCTGGATTTATAGAAGCGATGTCATGACCGCTCCCGATGTGGGACCGGGAGTCGTTGCAGTGCTCGACAATCGCAACCGTTTTCTCGGCTGGGCACTCTGGAGTCCCAAGTCCGAGATTTCACTGCGGCTTCTCGATGTGGATCCCGATGCTGTGATCGACGGCGAATGGTGGCACGAGCAAATCGCGCAGGCGGCTTCGCGGCGAATCGGTCTCGAGACAATTACCAACGCGTACCGCATCGTGCACGGCGAAGCAGATGGTTGTCCGTCGCTGGTGTGCGACAGGTACGACCGCTGGGCCGTCGTCCAACTGATGAGCGCCGGACTCGAAGTGTTTCGCGCGGAGATTGTCGCCGCGATTGTCGAAGTCCTGCGCGTCGACGGAATTCTCGCGCGAAACGATGTCCCATTGCGCGCGAAGGAAGGACTCGCACGCGAGACAGTCGTGCTGCACGGAGAAGTGCCCGAGGAAATCGAAGTCGATGAGTACACCGTTCGATACTTGGCTGCGCCCTGGACCGGTCAAAAAACTGGCGCATTTCTGGACCAGCGAGAGAATCGACATATCGCCGGCGAGCATGCACGCGGCAGAGCGCTCGACACGTTCAGCTATCATGGATCGTTTGCGCTTCACCTCGCGCAGAAAGCCGACAACGTGATTGCGCTCGATTCGTCGGAGCAAGCGCTCGCCCGCGCGAGGATAAATGCCGACCTGAATGGTTTGACGAATGTGGATTTTGTTGAAGCGAATGCGTTCGATTACCTGCGCGATCGCGAGCGAGAAGGAGCTGAGTTCGATTTCATTGTTCTCGATCCACCCGCGTTCGCGAAAACGCGCGCATCAATTCCCGGTGCGTTGCGCGGTTACAAGGAGATCAATCTTCGCGCGATGCGAATTCTTGCGCCCGGTGGGAAGCTGTTCACCGCGAGCTGCAGCTTTCATTTGGCCAAGTCGCTTTTTCTCGAGATGCTCGAGGAGGCCGCGGCAGACAGTGGCCGCCGCGTCGCCATCAGAGAAGTACGAGGTCAGCCAATCGATCACCCCGAGATACTGACTATTCCCGAGACCTCCTACCTCAAGGGAGCGCTTTTGGAAGCTTTGGATTGATCTGTGCATTAGCCACCAATACCGCTAAGTCTTCTGGCACTTGGGACAGAAGTAAGTCGACCGCCCAGCTTGCACGATTCTCTTAACAGCTGATCCACACACGAGACATTGTTCTCCCAGCCGATCGTACACCCCGAAGCGGTGACGATTTCGTTTGTCCGTGTATCGACCGGGTGGACGATTTCTGCCGCTCAGCACTTCTCGAATCGCGACGATTAATCTCTCGAGTCGCACCTTCGACACGGATGACGCGGTCGCGCGCGGACTGATCTTCGCACGCCATAAGGCTTCGGCCACGTAGATGTTGCCGAGTCCGGCGATGACCTTCTGATCCATGAGCGCGGGCTTGATGGGTCCGCGACGGTTTCGTAATGCGGTCGCCAAATACGCTGCATCGAGCTCGGACGCATTCGCTTCCATTCCCAGTCGCGGCAGAGGATCAGCGCCGGCCGGATGATAACTCATCGCTGAGAGCGCGCGCGGGTCGTGGAGCTCGATCCGCGTTCCATCGCTGAGGTCGATCAGCGCGCGCGTGTATTTATCCGGCTCTTGATCGGTTCGTGAGAGGAGCCAGTCTCCGTTCATGCGGAAGTGCGCGTGGAGAATCGATCCATCGTCGAGATGAACCAGCTGGTGTTTCCCGCGTCGCTCGACTTTGACGATTCGCCGGCCCTTCAACTTCTCCGCATCCGGCTCGGGAAGTTGGCGGGCAAGCGATGGATGCAGTGCACGCGCGGACGAAATTGTCTTTCCTTCCACCGCGCGGCGGAGTCGGCGCATCGCTCGTTCTACTTCGGGTAGTTCAGGCATTCAGTGAAAAAAGTACTTGCATGAATTCGCGGATGCTCTAGCTTCTCCCTCGCAGCACACCCGGAGTGCGCGCGCAAACTCCGTCCCCACCAGATGGATCAATCAGCTCCACGGTCGTTAAAGCACGAATACGATCTGTTTGTCGAGAATGAGATCGAAGCTTACAAGGAATCGATCTCACGCACCGCTCTTCTCAAAATTGGAGACGAGGCGGTAGCGTCGCTTCAGTCCGGAATGCAGTTCGCGATGAACGAGCTCCTTCTTGTCCATGAAGTCGACAAGATAATTCGCAAGCGCCGGCGGCTCCCTACTTATCCAACCTGGCGCAAAAAAGAAATCAGGCGACGGAAGGAGATCGCAGAATTCATGCGACCGGAGCATTGGGGATTGAGCCCTGACAGTCCGGTCGCGCGCGAGATTCGGCCGTCTCCCCAGGCGCGCGTGCTCGTTGCCGGCCCCGAAGTCGCGAAGACCGCGCTCTACCTCGCTGCGAACGGCTGCTCCGTGACGGCACTCGATGGTGCGGCAGGAAATGAGGGGAACGCTTTGAAAAACGCGAATGTCGCAAATCTTCCCGGACGAATCGACCATCACCCGAAGGCATTGAAGGAGTGGTCTCCTTCGGATGAAGGATCGCTGAGCGCCGTCATCTGCACTGCGACCGCATTCGCTGGATTGACCGCAAGACAGCGCGCGATCGTCATCGCCGATCTCCAGAGCGCAACGGAGGACGGTGGCGTGCATCTCGTGGAAACCATCATCGCCGGCCGCTCAGGGATGTCGCTCTCGGAATTGAAGAAAAGCTACAAGGGCTGGGCAGTCTCAGTGCTCGAAGACGGGACCTCGAGCAAGTCATTCCTCGCGAGGAAGGCCGTCGCGTAAGTACAGCCCTGTATCGTTTGGACACACACTGTCTCAAATACGTGTGTGTTTTCGCAACATGACCTCGGTCTCTGACCGGGGCATTTTTTTCTAAGTCCCTTTCTTTCAACCACTTACGCATTATCGCCGAATGGGCACCTTCTCTGCCTTAGGCTTCGACATCAAGCGAGGCATAATGAAAAAGAACCCAGAAGTCGTCGATCAATCTGAGCCCATAGGCATCATCATCTCGAGCGGTCACCGCGACGAGCAGCCCACCGTCTTCTCGGCATACATCTGGGGTCCGGCTCCCGAGCCCAGCTCCGATCCCGCGTCGAAAGCGGCGTAACGAAGGCAGCAGCATCCCGCGCCTACTATATATGTAGGCGTCGAACGGCCCACGTCATTCGATGCGGGCCTTTTCATTTCTCGGACATCGGTTACCGGCCATCTGCTAGCGGGTATCGGCGACCGGATATCGGGTACGTCGCTTGCCTTTGGGGGATCCACTGTGGAGGACACTTTCGCGAATTGGGAGGGCGAGCGTCGGACCCTGATGGCGCGGAAGATCTCGGACTTCGGCCTGTCGATCGCCGGAAGCCGAGTCGAAAAAATGGTCGAACAGCTTTACTCCGAGCTCGCTGCGAAGAAGCTCGCTTTCCGACCACCCGTCTATCTCAGCGACCAATGGGGCTGCCCCGACGGAACTCCGCTCATCGGAGTTCCCTTCTATCTCGCCGATCCACGCCTCGCACAAATTGAAGACGATCTCGCATTAGGCGTCGAGTCCGATGACGATGCGATGCGCTACCTGCGACACGAAGCCGGCCACGCATTCAATTATGCGTACGGGTTGTACGATCGTGCCGATTGGCGCAAAACCTTCGGACCGTACTCTCGTCCGTATCGCGATCGCTACCGCGCCGATCCCTTTTCCCACGATTTCGTTCGCCACATTCTCGGCTGGTACGCGCAAAAGCACCCCGATGAAGATTTTGCCGAGTCGTTCGCGGTTTGGCTGACTCCTAGCAGCGACTGGCGCGAGGCGTACGCCGATTGGCCGGCGCTCAAGAAACTCGAGTACGTAGACCGTGTGATGCGGAGAATAGGCGACAGATTGCCGCCACCGGTACAGCCAAGTGACGCTGATCTGCCTGTATCGGCCATGAAGTACACGGTTGAAGAACACTATCGCGACAGTGAAGACACCATCCCGATTAGAGACAAGCGGGTTTTCGATGGAGACTTGAAGAATCTCTTTGCCTCCTCGACTGAATCGCCGACCGGACAGCCCGCCGCCGAATTCATCAACTCGCAC
Organism: Gemmatimonadaceae bacterium; assembly: GCA_041499635.1. Taxonomy (GTDB): domain Bacteria; phylum Gemmatimonadota; class Gemmatimonadetes; order Gemmatimonadales; family Gemmatimonadaceae; genus UBA4720. The sequence goes on along the minus strand of JBGQKT010000082.1, from coordinate 8,180 downwards.
CGGCGCGAGATTGTCGGCCGCATATCCTACTGGACCGGAGAAAGCGGTTACGTTGTCCGGGAGTTCATGGACTTTCTCCGCGAGCGCGTGGAATTACTTGGCCTTCGCGTTCGCGGCCTGGAGGCGTCGACTTTGATCGAGCTCACCGCGTTTGGCACTGCAGTGATCATGAACTACCGGCACACTAACGTGATCGACGGAAGCGAGGTCGAAGACGAGTGAACGTTACCGTACTTCATACAAAAGATGCGCTGGAGCCGCCGGTCGATCCGGTGCTCGACCAGCTCGATCACGCGCTTCGCGAAAATGGACACGAGACGCGACGAGTAGCTGTCGACGACACTGTCGAGCCACTCGTTACTTCGCTGAACCGCGATCGCCCCGAGCTAGTCTTCAATCTCGCCGAGTCGTTCGGCGGAAAGAGCGCACTGGAATCGAACGTTGCGGCGCTGTTGAATCTTTTGAAGCTACGGTACACGGGATCGAGTCCAGCGGGACTGATTATGGCCGGCGACAAAACGCTGACGAAAAAAGTTTTGTCGTTTCACAGCATTCTTACGCCGCGCTTCGCCACGGTTTTCCGTGGGAATGTCGACTGGGCCGGTGACATTGATTTTCCGCTGATTCTCAAACCGCCGCAGGAAGACGCGTCGCTCGGGATTACGCAGAAGTCGATTGTCAACGATGTGAAGGAGCTGCTCGAAACGATAAGCTCGTTGCAGACGGAATTTCAGTCGCCGGTGCTCGCCGAAGAATTCATCGATGGTCGAGAGTTTTACGTTGGCTTGCTCGGCAACAGCAACGTGCAGGCGTTTCCGATCATCGAGCTCGATTTTTCGAAGTTTCCCAAGGGCTTGCCGAAGATCGCGAGCTGGTCGGCGAAATGGGGAGAAGATGGCGAAGGCAAAGGCGCCGAGTTCGCGGGTACGAAGTCGGTTTTTCCAACCGATCTGTCGGAAGATCTCGACGCGCGCATCAAGAAAGTTGCGATCGATGCATTTCAGGCGCTGCGGCTCCGCGATTACGCCCGTGTCGATTTGCGCGTGACGCCCTCCGAAAAGATTTACGTTATCGAAGCGAACCCGAACTGTTATCTCGAGGCGAAGAGTGAGTTCGCGATGGCGGCGCAGAAGGAGGGAATAGAATATCCGGCGCTCATCAATCGGATCCTCGAGCTCGCGAGCGCGCGTTACTCGCGGTGACGAAAACAAGAAAGCCGGCGCGAAGCCGGCTTTCTTTTGAGAAGCGTCGTTATCGGCGCTTGCGGGTGGCCTTCTTTTTCCCTGCCTTTCTGCCGCCCTTCTTTGCGGCTTTGCGACCGCCCTTCTTCGCAGCCTTTTTACGACCCTTTTTCTTTGCTGCCATTGTGTCGCTCCATGATGGAGTTGAACTATCGACGAGTTCCCCGGTGGAACCGCCGACATGTAGCGTCCGAACAGGCCCGCGTGGTCACTTCGCATGCAATCATCGTGCGCGAACTTCAATGGCGACCACGCGCGAATATAGGAACAAGAAAAATTTCACGCAATAACTATTTCGTGTAATGAAAGTTCTGTGCGCTCGCCACAGAAACACAGAAACACAGAATCGAATTTTTTTTCTTGAACGATCTTCATCTGTTGACGAGCAATACTTCCAAATGCGGCGCACGGATTGCACCTTACTTGCCGCTGCCAAACATGAAAAACATTCTCACGTACTCCGACATTTGAAAGCACTCGTGAAGGAAAGCGCTGCACCGGGAATCGTGCTGCGCGATGTTCCCGAGCCGAAAATCCGGGACAACGAAGTTCTTATAAAAGTCCGCCGCGCCGGAGTGTGCGGCACTGACGTTCACATCTACGACTGGGACGGTTGGGCGCGCGGACGTTGCAAGCCACCGTTCGTCGTCGGTCACGAATTCGCCGGTGACGTTGTCGAGGTCGGACGCCTCGTCACCGACGTGCAGGAAGGAGATCGCGTCACCGCCGAAGGTCACATCGTTGACGGACGCTGTCTGTTGTGTCGCACCGGCAATTCCCACGTTTGTCCCTACACGAAAATCATCGGCGTCGATCGCGATGGATGCTTCGCCGAGTACATCGCGATGCCCGCGACTAACGTGTGGCATCTCGCTGATTCGATCAGCTACGACGTCGGCGGCATTCACGATCCGATGGGCAACGCGTTTCACACAGCGCTCACCGCTGATATTCCGGGCGCGGTCGTTCTCATCACCGGCTGCGGACCGATCGGAATATTCGCCGCCGGAATCTGCCGAGCCGCTGGCGCATCGCGAATCATTGCATCGGATGTGAATCACAAGCGTCTCGATCTCGCCAGGCAAATGGGCGCGCACGACGCTGTAACTCCGGATCAGGTCGAGAAAAAAGTTCGCGATGCAACCGACGGACTCGGCGCCGATGTTGTTCTGGAGATGTCCGGCGTGCCGGCCGCAATCCACCAGGCGTTTTCACTGGTGAGAGTAGGCGGGCGTATTCAGATGCTCGGCATTCCAACAAAACCAATCGAGATCGATATCCCGCGAGAAATAATCTTCAAGGGACTCACGATCTATGGCGTCGTCGGCCGCCGGATGTACGAGACATGGATTCAGATGACGCGCTTCCTGACTTCGGGCGAGTTTGACCCAACGCCGGTGATAACGCACCGTTTTCCAATGTCGGACGTGGATGCCGCAATCGCCGCGATCAAATCGGGCGAGGCAGGCAAAGTGATTTTCGAGATCGCATAGGGGAGACGAGCGTGACGCTCAACAAGAAATTCGACGACGAGCTGAAGGCGGGCATCGAGCAGCTGAAGAAAGATCGAGTCTACAAGCGACTCAACTATCTCGATTCGCCGCAGTCAGCGCGCGTGCAGATGGAGGGTCGCGGCGAAGTCTTGATTCTTTCCTCGAACAACTATCTCGGACTTTGCGACGAGCCGGAAGTCGTGCGCGCGGGCGTCGAAGGACTCGACAGATTCGGCGCTGGTACGGGCAGTGTGCGGTTCATCTGCGGCACGTTCACCATCCATCGCGAGCTCGAGACGGGGATCGCGTCACTCGTCGGAACAGAAGCGTCGCTGTCCTACGTTTCCGCATGGAACGCGAATGAAGGTTTGACAGCGACGATTGTCGAAGCGGGTGACTTCGTCGTCAGCGATGCGCTCAATCATGCGTCGATCATCGACTCGCTGCGCCTCGCGAAGGCGATCACGAAGTGCACGACCGCTGTCTACGCGCACTCCAACATGGATGATCTCGTCGCCAAACTCGAAAGTGCACGCGACGCGCGCAGAAGAATTATCTGGACCGACGGAGTTTTCTCGATGGAAGGGAGCATCGCGAAGCTTCCCGAGATTCTGGAGATCGCGCGCAAGCATGACGCGATCGTCGCGGTAGACGATTCGCACGGCACCGGCGTGCTCGGCAAAAATGGGCGCGGAACTGCCGAGCATTACGGAGTGTTGGGCGACGTCGACGTCATAACGTCGACTCTTGGCAAAGCACTCGGCGGTGCAGCGGGCGGATTCGTCGCGGGAACAGCTTCGCTTTGCGATACTCTGACTCAGCGCTCGAGGCCGCAGCTTTTTTCAAACGCGCTTCCACCGACCGTCGCCGCGAGTGCTCTCGCTGCCATCCGTTTCCTTCAGTCGCACCCCGATCGAGTGGCTAAGCTGCGCGAAAATGTGCGTTACTTCCGCGAGCAGATCGTCGAATCGGGGTTCAAACCCCTCCCCGGGGATACGCCGATCGTGCCAATCATCGTGGGGGAGACGTCCGCGGCCATAAAGATGAGTGACATGTTGCTGGAGGAGGGCGTCTTTGTAACGGGATTCGGCTTTCCAGTGGTGCCGCAGGGCCAGGCGCGCGTGCGTTGCCAGCTCAGTGCGGCCCATTCACGCGAAGATCTGGACGAGGCGATAGCCGCGTTCAGAAGCGTGGGGAGGAAGCTGAAAATAATCTGAGAATCGTGTGACTCACCCGGTCACACCAACGGCCGGGGACATTGTTCCGCCGGCAGGGGCGTTTCTTCAATGCGAACGATGCGATGGTTGATTGCCGGCCTCGTCTTTACGACAGCTCTCGGCTCCAATGTGAACGCGCAAGCGTCGCGATACTTCGATGACTCATGGTTCTGGGGCGTGAAGAGCGGCGTCGCGACATTCTCTCCAACACTCGGCGGGAATGAGACTGCGGCGACTTACGGCGCAGAGTGGCTGATCACACGAACTCACGGCGGATTGTACGTGTCGTTCGATCAAGCCAACGTGTCGACGACATCGGCAGTGCTCGATGCAAACACGGGTGACGGCGTTCGCCCGGTGGCAGTGAGCAAGTTGCGCAGAGTTGGATTTGCGGCGCTCGCATTTCCGAAACGATTCGGCATGGTTCGACCGTATGCCGGTTTGGGATTGAGCGTGGCCGTCGTGGGCAGTGCCGCACCGATCGCTGGTGCGAGTGGCGACAGCGTCGACGCAGCGGTGTTCGACAGAATCGACGAGCGACGCAGCCAGGCCGCTGTACTCGGCATGGCTGGAGTGCAGGTGCAGTTCGACCGGCTCGCAATATTCGGCCAGGCCTCAGTGATACCTGGACAATCGACATTCCTGCTCGGCAATCATGCGCTCGGATTCTTCGAGGGTGGCGTCCGATATAATTTCGGTAGCTCGAGAGGCGACGGCGGCCGCTAACGCCCCGAGTCGTTAGCGCGACACGAACGCATTACCGCGAATCAGATATCGCAACGGCCAATCAGCAGCCTGTGTGATTCCGATTCGCGGCGTGATCACCACATCGTTATCGAGCACACGATCACCCGCTCGAATCACAACAGGATATCGCTGAAACGGAAGCCCGTTCATGCGTCGATCAATACCGAGCGCCTCACATAATTTCCCTGGACCGTTCGTAAGATCGCGATCGCTTCTCGCCTTCGGGCGACGCCGGCGCATCAACGGAATTCCCTTCAGCGGCTCCAGCGCTCTGATCAACACCGCGCTCGGCAAACCTTCGGCGCGCGTCACCGCGTTGATGCACCAGTGCATCCCGTAGATGAAATAGACATACGCAATTCCCGGCGGTCCGTAGAGCGGCTCCGTGCGACGAGTGCGACCGACTGCAGCGTGACACGCAGCATCGTGCTCGCCGATGTACGCCTCGGTCTCGACGATGATGCCGCTCGCGAGTCCGCTATCTGTTCTGCACTCGAGAATCGCGCCCAGCAAATCGCGCGCTACAGCTTCGGTATCGCGATCGTAGAAATCGCGCTCGAGTATTCTCGCGATTTATTCCGGTTCCGAAGACGCGCTGGCAGCAATCGCCGATGAGTCTGCTGATGTCTTTGCTTTCTTTCGTCCGCGAGCGGCGCGTTTGCGAGCAGGGGGTTTCGCTGGTTCGGTCGTCGACGGTTCATCGGCCGACGCAATCTTCGATTTCGCGGAAGTTTTTCTTCCTGCACCGCCTCGCTTCCGCCCTCGTGAAGGCTTCTCTGCACCCGGTGCTTCTTCAGCGACGGCAGATGGCGCTGGACTGTCGATAGTGCCAGTCGGTGTTTCAGGCTCGACGGTGGCGGTCGGCTTTTGTGAGCCCGATCGCGTTCCAACAATGCCAACGTTCAGAATGTGCGGCGGCGGAGCGCCTGCTCTTCCCATTGGTCCACGACCGCCGCGCTGCGACATTCCTCTCGGCGCCGGAGCTGCTGGCTTTGCGGGAGCTGGTGCATTCGCTTTTTCTGCTGACGCAAGTTGCGCTGATACAGTCGGTGCACCTGCAACAGCAGCGACTTCATAATCTCCACCGCGCCGTCTCAGATCGACGACTTCCGCGTCGTGCGCATCCTGCAGAATCCGCGTGAAGTTGCGCTCGCTCAAGCTTTCACTGTCACGACCGAGAAGCGCGCGCGCCGTCGATCGAACGAGGCTTGCCGCAGCAGCGGCATCACCGCTCACCAACGATTCAACTGCGCGACGAACAAGGTCGAACGCTTCCGCGCGAGTGAGGCGGAGGCCACTCGATCCAATCTCAGCGCCGGCAGTCGGACGCGGCGAAGGCGTCGGAGCAGCTGCCGGTTGCGCGGCCGCGGCAGCAGGCGCGGGATGCGCGGCCGGTTTGTCTCCGCGACCACGACCACGACCACCGCGTCCACGTGAGCGCGACTCGCGAGCCGGTCGTGCATCTCCATTTTCCGCGGGCGCAGCCTGAGGAGCAGCAACCGCCGCAGCGGCTGCTGCATCTTCCGGCTTTGGAAGATCGACTTCGTACTGACCGTTCTCGAGCTTGTTGAGAGAGAGCAATCCCTTCTTCGCCGCCTCGGCAACGAAAAGAGAGAACTTCGATTTGCCGACATTCTTCTCGTCGAACGAGCTGTCCATTTGCTGCATCACTTGCTTGAGACGATCGGCGCGCATCACGTCGCCGTTTCGCTTCATGCGTTGCACAGCTTCGGAGACGAGCTCCCATGGGTCGCGCTTGACTACTTCTTCTTCGCCACTCTTAACAAGACCTGCCAGCGAATTGTAGCTGTAGTACTCGTCGCAGTTCATCACGAGCAAATCGCTCGACGATTCGCGAATGCCGACGCCGATTACGTACTTGCCGTACTCCTTCAGCTTGATGACAAGGCTCGAGAAATCCGAATCGCCCGAGAGAAGAATGAACGTTCCAATTTCAGGACGAACGAACACGAGCTCTAGCGCATCGATTGCGAGGCGAATGTCGGTCGCATTTTTTTTCGCCGAGCCGTAGGCGGGCGCCATGATCATGTCGATCGACGATTCGGCGAGTGGAACGATGTACTGCGGATAACGCCGCCAGTCGGCGTAGGCTCGCTGAACGGAAACCTTTCCTTTGATTATGTCGGAGGCGAGGAGATTCTTGAGCTCCGTCTGGAGATCGGAGCGAATGCCCATCGTGACGTTATCAAAGTCGATGAGGAGGGCAGCGTTCGGTGCGTGGTGGATGGTCTGACTGCCGCTCGCAGAGTGCGAAACGGCTTGTGGGCCCCTGTGAATCGGGGCGACGGGACGGCGCGATGATGGTTGCGCGGTCCGCTGGTTACGGAATGGCATTGACGATTGTTTGTGGTACTGGCCGCGAACCGCGCTTCGCGCGGGGGTTTACTCGCCGGCCGTCGGATCCCGCGGCATCGTGTCGCGGGGACGCGTCTTCAGGTCCTGGCAGGGATAGCCGGCAACACGCTGGCAGCCGCTCGTCCCCCGAATCCTCGAAGTCGCGTACAGCTTAGTAATTTATACCGTAATTGTGATGAAGCAACTGCGCTTCCGCACGCGACTCATAGTAATCCTCTCGCTATTCGCGATTGTTCCCGCCGCACTGCTCACAATTTTCTGGAGCGGAACGGTGAGCTCGGCACTTCCGCTCGTCAGTGGACGAGCCGCGTGGGAGAGCATTGCGGCTTCAGGCCAGCGCGCAATCCGCGCAGTTCGCACCGCACCGCTCACATCGTCGCAAAAGCAATTGGTGGATGCGCATGAACGCGAGCTGCAAACCTCACTCGAGCAAGCCCGTCGTTACAGCTTTCTGGCCGGTCGCTCGGCGCGCGTCGTTGCCGTGATTGGAATTCTCGCGCTGATTTTTTTTGGCGTCGCTGCATCACGTGTCGCTGGTCATCTGAGTCGGCAACTAAGCAGGCCGATCGATGAGCTCGTAGCGTGGACCTCGCTCATCGGCAGAGGTGAAGCGCTTCCCCCACCGACGCAACAACCCGCTCGTGGTGCGCCTGAGTTCGCAACTCTGCGGCGCAGAATGCGCGACATGGCTGCAGCGCTTGACGAAGGCAGACGTCGCGCGGCGGAAACTGAGCGACTGCGCGCGTATCGCGAAAGCGCCAAGCGCGTTGCCCATGAGCTGAAGAATCCTCTCACGCCGATTCGGTTTGCAGTCGATCGCCTGCGCCGACAGGCACCGGCCGAGCTGCGTGATACTGTCGAGGTGTTGGCGACCGAGTCGCAGCGCCTCGAGCGAATTGCGAGAAGCTTTGCCGAGTTCGGTCGCCTGCCCGAGGGGCCGTCGGCGGAGATCGATGTAGCGGAGATGGTTCGTCACTCGGCGGTTGCTTCGCTGCCGAATGGGATCGCGCTTGTCACACGCATCGACGACGATCTGCCACGGCTAATCGGACATCACGATGCTTTGATCGGCGCCGTGTCGAACGTCGTGCTGAACGCTGTCGACG
>JBGQKT010000081.1:0-13116 GCA_041499635.1 Gemmatimonadaceae bacterium | reverse complement strand
TCCTCAGGGAGCGATTTACTTCTCAGCGTGCTTTGGACTTCATGGACGAACATTCGCGGGAGAGAAGCTCGAGACTGACGAGGACATTCGCGCATTGCTTCTGAAAGAAGCGGGAATTGCGGTGGTTCCATTCCGCGCGTTCGGAGTGCGAACCAATACGGGATGGTATCGACTATCAGCTGGTGCCGTATCGATGGAGGAGATCCGGTCCATGTTCCCGCGAATAAAATCCCTGCTCGACCAAGTTCATTAACAGCCGGTCGCCGATATCCGCTGGCCGATGACCGATTACCGAGGTCCGAGAACTACCCAGTTGTGAGTCTGCAGTTTCGGACCTCTGAGACCGGTTATCGGCCAGCGGATATCGGCGACCGGATTGTTCCGTCTCTGCACCTTACCAGAGTGAGTATGGTGTACACCGCCACTGGCTCGGCATCCTGATTCGTGACTTCAACGTCCCAGGCAACGACTCCCTGCGGAATCTGATCGGGTAGCGTCTCCTTCGCAGTTTTTGATTTGCACGTCAGCCTCACCTGAATCGTATCCCCGAAGTACACGGGCTTGATGAATCGCAGATTGTCGAGACCGTAATTCGCGAGCACCGGTCCCGGCGCGGGATCGACAAACAAGCCTGCGGCTGCCGAGAGAACGAAGTAGCCGTGCGCGACGCGCTTCTCGAAGATCGACTCCTTCGCCGCCGCATCGTCCATATGCGCATAGAAGTGATCGCCGCTCAAGTCCGCGAACTTGACGGTGTCCTGCTCGGTGATCGTTCGACGCTCGGTGATGAGAGTCTCGCCGATCTCGAGCTCGTCGAAATATTTCCGGAAGGGATGCACGCTATCCGTGGGCGCTGCCGCTCCCTTGATCCACTCGTCTGAAATTGCTGTGAGAGTGGTTGGTGATCCCTGAAGCGCCGTTCGCTGCATGTAGTGAAGGGCGCCGCGCACACCGCCCATCTCTTCTCCACCACCGGCGCGACCAGGACCACCGTGCACGAGGCCGGGAAGGGGAGAGCCGTGTCCCGTCGATCCTTTTGCACTCTCGCGATTGATGATCATCAGCCGGCCGTGATGCGATGCGGCGCCGAGCGCGACTTCGCGCGCGATTTTGTCGTTCGATGTGAAAAGAGATCCGACGAGACTTCCGCGTCCCATCTTCGCGAGCTCGATTGCTTCGTCGATGTTCGCATACGGCATCACAGTGTTCACCGGACCGAACGCTTCGATATTGTGCGGCGCGAGTGTGTCGAGCGGCGTATCGCAATACAGCAGCGTCGTCGGAAAAAATGCTCCCTTCGTCTTGTCTCCTGCCGCGACGTCGAAGTCGTCAGGATTTCCGAACACAAGCTCCGATCCGCGCTTCAGTTCTTCGACTCTCTCGCGCACTTCCTTCACCTGCGATTTCCCGACGAGCGGCCCCATGCGAATTCCCTCCGCCTGTGGGTCGCCGATTTTCACGCCTGCGAGGCGCTTCTCGATCGCCTTCACCGCGTCGTCGACGATCGCTTGCGGAACGAGGGTGCGCCGGATTGCCGTACACTTCTGCCCCGCCTTCACAGTCATCTCGCGAACGACTTCTTTCACGAACAGATCGAACTCGTCCGTACCCGGTGTGGATTCCGGCGCGAGCATCGAAAAATTGAGCGAGTCGGCTTCCATATTGAATCGCACTGCGTTCTCGACGATCGACGGCGTCGTCTTGAGCTTCCGACCCGTCGACGCGGAGCCTGTGAAGGTCACCACGTCCTGACCGCCGAGGTGGTCGAGCAGGTCTCCCGTGCTTCCGACAATCAGCTGCAGCGCACCCTCAGGAAGAATTCCCGAGTCGATCATCTCCCGCACCATTGCTTCTGTGAGATACGACGTGATCGTCGCCGGCTTGACGATCGCCGGCATCCCCGCGAGAAAAGTTGGCGCGAGCTTCTCCAACATTCCCCAGCAGGGAAAGTTGAACGCGTTGATGTGTACTGCGGCTCCCTCGAGCGGAACGCAGATATGTCGGCCAACGAAGCTCAAGTCTTTCGAGAGCGGCTCGACATTTCCCTCGACGTAAAACGTCTCGTTCGGAAATTCACGGCGGCCTCTGCTGGAGTACGCGAAGAAGGTTCCTATTCCGCCTTCGATGTCGATCCACGAATCCGTTTTCGTTGCGCCGGTTGCTTCGGAGAGTTTGTAGAACTGGTCTTTTTTCTCCATCAGATGCTTCGCCATTTCCTTGAGCATCCGCGCTCGCTCGTGGAACGTCATTGCGCGCAGCTTTGGTCCGCCGACACTTCGGGCATACTCGAGCATTCCCCTGAAGTCGACTCCTTCGCTTGTCGCTTCGGCGATTGTTTCACCGCTCACGGCGTGGATGAGCGGCGTCGCAGTGCCGGTTCCCTCGACCCACTCTCCCTGCGCGTAGCTCCTGAGCTTCATCGCGTCGTTTCCCTCTCACCTTTTGTCTCGCGCCACGTTTTGTAGCTCGACATTTGCTCCGGCCGATCAGCCGGAACTTCCCTTAGTGGATCGCACGTGTGAAGCGACGATCTCAGCTCTGCCGGTAACGACTGATAAAGCCGAGTGCCTTCAGTTTTCCAAGCGAGCATCTCGTCGCTCACATCCTTCACGATCTTCGCCGGATTTCCAACCACGACCTTTCGCTCCGGAATCTTCATCTCCGCAGGAATAAAGCAGAGCGCTCCAACTATCGAGCCTGCCCCCACAGTTGCGTTGTCCATCACAACCGCATTCATCCCAATCAAAGCGTTCCGGCAGATTCGCGCGCCGTGGATGATCGCACCATGACCGATGTGCGCACCTTCCTCGAGAATAACCGTGACGCCGGGGAACATGTGCACGACACAGTTCTCCTGAACGTTGCATCCGTCTTCGATGACGATTCCGCCCCAGTCACCACGTATCGCCGCGCCTGGCCCGATGTACACGTCGCGTCCGATTATGACATTGCCCGTGACAGTTGCGTTCGGATGAACGAATGCGGACTCGTGAACAACGGGTATGAACCCGTCGAATGAAAAAATGTTCGTTGCGCTCACACTCGCTCGATTATCGTCGCCATCCCCTGGCCAACGCCGATGCACATCGTGCATAGCGCGTACTTCCCATCCTTTTCCTCGAGCTCACGCGTCGCGGTGAGAAGGAGTCGCGCACCTGACATTCCAAGCGGATGCCCCAATGCGATTGCGCCGCCGTTGGGATTCACGCGAGCATCATCGTCCGCGATGCCGAGCTCACGCAGACATGCAAGCGACTGCGCGGCAAACGCTTCATTCAATTCGATGACCGACATCTGGTCGAGCGAGAGTGCGGCCTTTTCAAGCGCCCTCCGCGCCGCCGGCACCGGCCCCATTCCCATTATCCTCGGCTCAACACCCGCGACCGCAGACGAAACGATTCTCGCTTTCGGCTCGAGTCCAAAGCGTTCAAGTGCGCTCTCAGAGACAACGAAGATTGCGCACGCGCCGTCGTTGATTCCTGAAGAATTGCCGGCCGTCACCGATCCTTTCCCATCGGTGCGGAATGCCGGCTTCAGCCTCGCCAATTTTTCAATCGTCGTATCCGGTCGCAGGAATTCGTCGTACGTAAGCTCGGTCGCCTCTCTTCCTTTGCCGGATGATGGGATGGTCACCGGCGTGATTTCTCGATCGAACCTCCCGTTCGTACGCGCGGCTGCAGCTTTCTCCTGCGATTTGCAGGCGAACAGGTCCTGATCCTCGCGCGTGATTCCAAACTGTTCGGCGACATTTTCGGCAGTCTGTCCCATTGAATCGACGCCGTATTTCTCGCGCATTTGCGGGTTTATAAAACGCCATCCGATGCTCGTGTCGAACATCTCGACGCTTCGTGAGAACGCCTGGCTCGATTTTGCCTGAACGAAAGGGGCTCGCGTCATGTGCTCGACGCCGCCGGCGATGTACACGTCGCCGTCGCCGAGTCTCACACCACGCGCCGCATTTACAACCGCGCTCATTCCCGATGCACAAAGCCGGTTCACCGTCTCGCCGGGGACCGATACAGGCAGTCCCGCGAGAAGGAGTGCCATGCGAGCCACATTGCGATTGTCCTCGCCAGCCTGATTCGCGCAGCCGAGTATGACGTCAGTCACCGCGTCGGTTGGGACGTTCGGATTTCGCTCGATGAGCTTCGCGATCACATGTGCAGCAAGATCATCGGCGCGAACCGTCGATAGCGATCCACCTAAGCTGCCGATGGGCGTGCGAATGCCGTCTACAATGAAAGCGTCTGCCATGGTCGGAATTTAACTCTCGATCGCCTGCACAAAGTGAAGCTCGTAGCCATTCAAATCGACGATCGCGAATTCCCGTTCACCGTAGAACGCGTTGTGAAGGTCTTGTACGAATCGCGCCTCCGGAAAACCATAATCTCGAGCGACGCGCGTTCCGGCAGGTGCGACTGTGGCATTGTACCCCTCCTTCCGTGGTCTGCCCGCGTCCGCGTTCTCGGGCTGGAAGTCAGGGTTCTCTGACTGTCGACAGACCTGGGTGAGTTGGACTCTTTACGCGGACCGTGGGCCGCCCGGGTCGGCCTGACACTTAGGATAACTCGCCGGAATGAGGTTTTCTAGCCGGTTTACAAGCGCAAATCGCCGAAAGGGTTTAGCAGCACTAATTTGAATGCCGAATGACACCGAAGTCCCGATGACTGATCTGAGCTCCGATACGATTTTGCAGCGCGCCCCGTCGCTCAGCGTGGACCTGGGTCCGCCCACGATTGTGCGCCTTGGAAACCGGCGAGTAGCATCGGTTCCGAATGCGCTGGCGATTCTCGAAGAGTTTGCGCAGCCGATCGCTTTTTCACAGGCCGTGAAGAACCTTTCGGGCAAGACAACCGGTGCGCAGGCCTGGATCGATCTTGTCTCTTCCATAACAAGCCTCTACAAAGCGGGCGCTCTCGTTGACGAATCGGGATCGGGCGCAACTCCGACGCGACTCGTCGGCTATGCGGCGCCGCACGCGCATGTCGAGATGCTCAATGACAGGGTGCGAACGACGGCTTTTCTCGGAGCGATTGCCGACGTAGTTCGACCCGGCGACGTGGTCGTCGATATCGGCACAGGCACTGGCATTCTCGCGTTGGCTGCCGCGAAGGCCGGCGCGAGACACGTTTACGCAATTGAAGGCAGCGGAATTGGCCGCGCTGCGAAGGACTTGTTTGCGGCTAACGGATTCGCGGATCGAATAACGCTGGTCGCGGGCTGGTCATCGCGGGTCGAACTGCCCGAGAAAGCGAACGTCCTCATCTCCGAAATGATCGGCAACGATCCGCTCGAAGAGCGTGTCATGGAGATTTTCGCCGATGCGCGCGCGCGATTTCTTACGCCCGATGCGCGCATCATACCTCGTCGATTGCGAGCCTTTGGTGCTCCCGTCGAGGTCGATCAGAAAACGCTCGCCAAGTTCATGTTCACGCCGCAACGCACTCGAGACTGGAGCGAGTGGTACGGATTTGATTTCGACAAGCTGATCGATACATCAGTCAACGAATCGATGATGATTACAATTCTCCCACACGAGATTCGCAGCTGGCCGCTCCTTTCCGATCCGGTCGTTCTAGCCGATCTGGATCTGAGCGGAGCGACACATCATATCGTCGATGAAACCGCAGAATTTTCCATCACGCGAAAGGGACTGATGAGCGGATTTCTGCTTTATTTCCAGCTGGATGTTGCACCGGGATGGGAAATCTCTACCGCGCCTGAAAAGGCCGATGAGGCGAATCACTGGTCGGTGCCGATTCGCGTTTTCGGGCGTCCGCGCTCCGTAAAAGCCGGAGAGAAATTCAAGGTCGCTTACACTTACGGTGTCAGATATCAGGGGCCGACAATCGAGGTTTTCAGCTCGTGAGCGCGGCGACTGAATTCATAGTCGTCGAAAAAATCGGTGCTGTCAGCAAAGTCACGCTCAACCGCCCCGAGGTACTCAACAGCTTCAACTCTCAGATGGCGCGCGAGGTTCGGGGTGCATTGGACGATGCGCGTTCCGACAAAAATATCCGCGCGGTGCTGCTGACAGGTGCAGGTCGAGCGTTCTGCGCTGGACAGGATCTTTCTGAAGTACCCGCTGCCACGGCGGATGCTGCGATCGACCTGGGCGCCACTGTAAGGGGGACATACAATCCCGTCATCAAATGCATTCGGAAGCTCGAGCTGCCGGTTGTTTGCGCTGTCAACGGCGTCGCCGCAGGCGCGGGTGCCAATCTCGCGATCGCGTGCGACATCGTGCTCGCGTCCGAAAACGCATCGTTCATTCAATCCTTCGCCAAGGTTGGACTCATTCCCGATAGCGGCGGCACTTTTTTTCTCCCGCGCATCGTTGGCCCTTCGCGTGCGACTGCATTGATGATGACGGCGGACAAGATCGACGCGCGCCGGGCGTACGAGATCGGAATGGTATATCGCGTCTGCACCGCCGAGACTTTGCAGGAGGACGCGATGGCACTTGCAGCGCAGCTCGCGGCGATGCCAACGCGCGGGCTCGGGCTCACCAAGCGTGCGCTGAACGCTTCGCTGACGAATGATCTCTTCTCCCAGCTCGATCTCGAAGCCGATCTCCAGACCGAAGCTGGCCGAACGAACGATTTCGCTGAGGGCGTGCGTTCGTTCCTCGAGAAGAGGAAGCCCAACTTCACCGGTGAGTAGTGCCCCTACTCGATAGTAAATCGAAGATCGGTGTAGTCGGAGCCGGCGCGATGGGCAGCGGCATCGCTCAGCTTGCGGCGATGCACGGTCATGCAGTCGTTCTCGATGACTCCGACCCGAGTGCTCTGTTGCGTGCGACTGCGGCTACAGCAAAGAATCTCGATCGGTTGGTCGAGAAAGGACGCCTGACTCCCGAAGATGCGAAAGCAGTCGCAGATCGCATCGTGCTGACGTCACTGGATGATTGTCGCGATTGCTCGCTCGTGATCGAAGCCGTAATCGAAAATCTCGAGGCCAAACGCGACCTCTTCGCGAAACTCGAAGCCGTTGTAACCGACGATGCGATCCTGGCAACCAACACATCGTCGCTTTCAATAGGTGCAATTGCCCGTGGATGCAGGAAACCCGAGAGAGTCATAGGAATTCATTTCTTCAATCCGCCGACTGTGATGCCGCTCGTGGAAATCGTTCCCGGGCTCACCACGAGCGATGCGATTACAACTTCATCACGCTCGCTCATCGACAACTGGGGCCTGACGACCGTGCTCGCCTCTGACACGCCGGGATTCATCGTCAATCGCGTGGCTCGTCCGTTCTACGGCGAGGCTCTGCGCATCTACGAGGAAGGCATCGCCGACATGCCTACAATAGACTGGGCGATGAGAGAGCTCGGCGGATTCAAGATGGGTCCGTTCGAGCTCATGGACTTCATCGGCAACGATGTGAACTTCGCGGTGACGCGCTCGATATTCGAGGCGACTTACTTCGATCCGCGTTACAAACCATCGATAACGCAGCAGCGTCTCTTCGAATCCGGGCTCTTCGGTAAGAAATCGGGCCGCGGATATTACGAGTATGGGCCGGGAGCAACGCTTCCGAAGCCGACCGAGGATAATGCGCTGGGTAATCGTATCCTCGAGCGAATCGTGGCGATGCTGATCAACGAAGCCGCAGATGCAGTTCTCTTCCGCGTCGCCTCAGCCGAGGATATCGACACCGCGATGACGAAAGGCGTGAACTATCCACGCGGGCTTCTTGCATGGGCTGATGAGATTGGGATTCCTGCGGTCCTCGCGCGCATGGAGTCGCTGCAGGCAGAATACGGCGAAGACCGCTACCGACCGAGCGTGCTTTTACGTCGGATGTCGGCTGCCGGATCGACCTTTTTCACCGGGTGACAGCGACTAGCTTTCACAAACGATGACCGGAACACTGACTCCTCCATCACCATCGGCTGGCGCCCCCGCCGCAAGTCCACGTCTGGACTGGAAGCGGATCGCTTATCTCGCTCTTGCGTCGCGCGGCATCGACGACACGGAAGAGAAAAAGCTCATTCCGGAGAAGAAAGTCGTCTATCAATTCTCCGCGCGCGGACACGAGCTTGCCCAGATAATTCTCGGCTCACTTCTCGACGGTGAGCACGACGCGGCCGGCGCTTATTATCGCTCCCGGCCGCTTTTGTTGACGCTCGGTTTATCGATCGAAGATGCGTTCGCCGGGCCGCTCAGAAAATCCGGCGGATTCAGCGACGGTCGCGACATCGGAGTCGTCTGCAATCTCCCCAAAGAGTCGGGTCCGATCGTTCTGCCGATGTCAGGTGACGTCGGCTCGCAATACACTCCATCTGTCGGATGGGCGCAGGCAATCACGTATCATCGTGAAGTACTCGGCGACCACTCATACGATCGCTCGATTGCCGTTGTTCTGGGCGGCGAAGCATCGGTTGCAACGAACGGATTCTGGTCGTCCCTCACGATTGCAACAACGCTGAAGCTGCCGATTCTCTTTTACATCGAAGACAACGGATACGGGATTTCAGTTCCCGGAAATCTTCAGACTCCCGGCGCGAACATCGCGGCGAATCTCGCGTCGTTCAAGAATCTCTACATCCGAGAGGGCGACGGAACCGAGCCCGCCGAAGCATCGGCGCTATTCGAGGATATGATCGCGCACGTTCGCGACGGAAAAGGACCTGCGCTTTTGCGACTAAAGGTGCCGCGTCTTTGCGGACACTCAGGCCAAGACACTCAAGCCTACAAATCTCCGGAGTTCATCGCCGAAGAAGAGGCGTGTGATCCGCTTCCGAAACTGAAACGCTTCCTGATTCCGTCGATGATGTCGGAAAAGGAATTTGCCGATCTCGAAAAGCGCGTCGATCGCGATGTGAAGGCGGCACTCGAAGGCGCGCTGGCGCGGCCGGAACCGGATCCCGCTCGAATCACGCGGTATCGATTTGCAGAACCTGATGAGCCGCAGCAGATGGGAGGGCTCGTCGCGAGTGGCTACGAGTTTCCAGCGTCAAGCGACCAGCCGCAGCCCGAAGCGACGCGAACGAACATGCTCACCGCAATTCGCCGTACTCTCGAGCACGAGCTCCAAATCAATCCGCGCGTTCTCGTATTTGGCGAAGATGTCGGCCCAAAAGGCGGAGTTCACGCGGCGACGATGGGATTGCAGGACATGTTCGGCGACAAGCGCGTGTTCGACACGAGCCTTTCGGAAGAGGGAATCATCGGACGCTCGGTCGGAATGGCGATCGCCGGACTGATGCCTGTGGCGGAAATCCAGTTTCGAAAATACGCCGACCCTGCAACAGAACAGCTGAACAACTGTGGAACGCTTCGCTGGAGAACGGCGAACAGATTTGCGGCGCCGATTGTTGTGCGCCTTCCCGGCGGTTTCGCGAAAGTCGGCGACCCGTGGCACAGCGTCTCGGGGGAAGTCACATGGGCGCACGCCGTCGGATGGCAGATGTGTTTTCCCTCGAACGCCGAAGATGCTGTTGGACTTTTGCGCGCCGCACTACGCAGCAACAATCCGACAATTTTCTTCGAGCATCGACATCTGCTCGATGGACCGTGGGCGCGCAGACCATATCCCGGCGATGATTATGTGCTTCCGATGGGAAAGGCGAAGATCACTCAAGCCGGTGACGCACTCACTGTAGTAACGTGGGGGGCGATGGTCGAGCGATGTGAGCTTGCCGCGAAAAAAGTTGGTGAGTCAATCGAGATCATCGATCTTCGCACAATTTCACCGTGGGACCGGCAAACCGTTCTCGATTCGGTTTCTCGCACACGTCGCTGTCTCATCGTCCATGAGGATGGCATCACCGCTGGATTTGGCGCCGAGGTAGCGGCGGTTATCGCTGAGCACTCGTTCTTCAATCTCGATGCGCCGATAATCCGGCTCGGAATTCCTGATATACCGGTGCCGCATAATTTTGGATTGATGCAAGCTGTCGTTCCCGGCGTGGAGTCGATCGCTCAAAAAATGAGCGAGGTCATCGAAGCATGACCGTCGCCGGCACGGGCATGGTCGACGTCACACTACCGGCCGAACAAAGCGAAGGAACCGAGATCGTAATCTCGATGTGGTGCAAATCTGTCGGCGATCAGGTGGCCGAGAACGAACCGTTGCTCGAGGTTAGCACCGACAAAGTGAATGTCGAGATTGCTGCGCCGACGAGCGGACGACTCGCTGAGATTCTCAAGAAAGACGGCGATTCCGTAGAACCGGGTGAAATCGTTGGTCGCATCGCGATCGGTGATGCGATCGTCAACGCTCCGAAGACAGAAGAACGATCGAGCTCCCCGCAGGCTGATGGCTCGTCAAAGACTCCGGCGCTGGGAACCGCAGCGGTCACAGACGCAGCATCAGATCTAAGTCCTGCGGTACGACGACTCCTCAAGGAATACAATCTCGATCCGTCGCTGATCGAGGGAACAGGACGCGGCGGACGCATCACTCATCAGGATGTGATGAACGTCATTGCATCCGGAGCCGCTGACGCGGGCCGAGATGCGGCACGAAAGAAAATTCCAAGTCACAGCGTGCCTCACACGCAAATGCGCCGGAGCATCGCGCAGCACATGGTGCAAAGCATGTCGGTTGCACCGCATGTGACGAGTGTGTTCGATGCGGATTTGTCGCGAGTGGTCGCGCATCGTGAAGCAAACAAGGCGGATTTCGAGAGGCGCGGCGCGAAGCTCACGTACACCGCGTACTTCGTTGCTGCCACGGTCGACGCTTTGAAGGCTGTGCCCGAAGCGAACAGTCGCTGGTACGATGACCGCCTCGAAATATTCGACGACATCAACATCGGCGTCGCGACCGCGCTTCCGAATGGTGGACTGATCGTTCCTGTGATCATGAAAGTCCAGGAGCTCGATCTGTTTGGAATCGCGCAGCGGCTTGGCGATATCACCGAGCGGGCACGCAACGGATCACTCGATCCAAAGGACGTGCAGAATGGGACGTTTACCATCTCCAATCACGGAGTGAGTGGCAGCCTCGTGGCCGCGCCGATTGTCATCAATCAGCCGCAGGTTGCGATACTCGGCGTTGGAAAAATGGAACGGCGGGTGGTCCCCGCAGATGTCGGCGGCAAGGAGCAAATCGTCGTCAAGCCGATGTGCTACGTCACGCTGACGATCGATCATCGGGTCCTCGACGGATTCCAGGCAAATCAGTTTCTCACAAAGTTCGTCGAGGCAATTCAGAGCGTCTGAATTGGCGTTAAGGCCGGTTACCGGTCCGAAGCACTTCCGCGAAATCATCGGGCAATTCAGTTTCTCGGATTCCGCGCATCGCACGCTCGACATCGTATTCGACGCGTACATACTCCACGCTGGTTTCTCCGTGGCCGATCTCAACTATTGTATAACCGGCGCGCCAATTGCCGTCTTTCGGCCTCCCCACGGTACCGGTATTTACAAAATGGATTCCTTCCACTTCGCGCTGCCACGGAAGGTGCGTATGACCGAACGCGATCGCATCGCCTGATTTCGCGCCTGCAATCGTCGCCATCTGAGTGCAAAAGGAATCGGGTCGGTCCTCTGTCCAGTAAACAGTATTGAGCGTAGGCGTACCGTGAACGAGAATGAGATCGGGGCCGGATGCGTGGCCTCCGTTCGGTTTCACGTCCAGACGAAACGGTAACGCACCAAGTATCTGCTTCGTCTCCTGCGATGTGTGTTCTTTCGTCCACGCGAAACTGACGTGCGACAACTCTTCCTGTCGCGGGTCCTCGTATTTGCAGCCGCAGTGTTTGTAGTCAGTGGCGGCGGTCGAATCGTAGTTGCCGGCAACTCCCTCAATGCTGCGACTTCGCAGGAGCGCGACGGTTTCATCAGGCCACGGTGCGTATCCAACGAGATCGCCGAGATGATACGTCGCATCGATGGCAAGCTGAGCGGCGATGTGATCGAGAACCGCCTCGAGCGCCGGCAGATTGGCGTGGATGTCGGAGATGAGAGCGTAGCGCATCTCTTCGCCTATTGCTCCAGCGCGCGCCGCATCACCGCAGCCGACGAGGGGCAGAGATCTCTGAACTCGCTCGTGCTCTGAACCTCGGCTGGCGTTGCATCACGGTCGATCTTCGTGAAGCCAAACGTCGGAAAATATTTTTCCGCAGTCGTGGTAAGCAAATACAGCTCGGGAATTTCTTTGTCTTTCGAATCTGCAATCAAGCGGTTGATAAGCGCGCCGCCGATTCCACGTCCGCGCATTTGTGGATCGACTGCGACCGATCGCAACAAACCGTAGCGCCCGCACCGTGCGACTCCAGCGACTCCGACGATGACGGCGTCATTCTCGGCGACGACAAAAGAGTCGAGTGAATCTTTCACTCCGTCGACGGGAAGCTTCGTGGCGCGCAATAGCTGTTCGATCGCAGGAAAGTCCTCCTCCGAAGCCTGGCGAAGCGTGATTGCGGTTGTCACGCCGTCTGTCATGGTTTTCTCGCTCGCACGAAAGCGCTCATGAATTGTCCGTCAATCTCCGAGGCTAGCTTTGCGGCATCGAGGCCAGATCCTTCAAGAAACGCTGACGCATCCTCTGTACGATAGATGCGCGTCGGCTCGATGTCGATTGACTGGAAGCCCGCGCCCGCGAGCAGCCTCGCGTATTCCTTTTCTTCAAGCGCGCCCGCGACGCATCCCACCCAGAGCTCCATGTTCCGCTTGACGTCGGCGGGAACCTCTCCACGAACGACGACGTCGGACACCGCGAAGCGTCCTCCCGGCTTGAGAACTCTGAACGCCTCGTCGATTACTCGCTGTTTGTCCGCTGAAAGATTGATGACGCAGTTAGAGATGATCACGTCGACCGAATTGTCGGGGAGGGGAATTGCCTCGATCTCGCCCTTAAGGAATTCAACGTTGTCGGCGCCCGCTTTTCGCTTGTTCTCGTTGGCGAGAGCGAGCATCTCGTCAGTCATGTCGAGGCCGAAAGCTTTGCCTCGTTGCCCGACACGCCGCGCGGAAAGAAGAACGTCGATACCGCCGCCGGAGCCGAGATCGAGAACAGTCTCGCCTTCGTTCAGCTCGGCCAGTGCAGTCGGATTGCCGCAGCCGAGGGACGCAAGTAGAGCTTCTGCGGGAATGCCGGCGATCTGCCCCTCGTCGTAAAGGTTCGAAGTGATCGGGTCCCAGCTTTCAGTGGTGGCGCCGC
>JBGQKT010000080.1:0-13244 GCA_041499635.1 Gemmatimonadaceae bacterium | reverse complement strand
GTTAGCTGCTGCCATCGTACGCCTGGCGAAACGCTTCGAGTTCAGAACCCGCCGCATCGGATACGAGCCAGTAGCTCTGCCCGTCTCTGATCCAGTGCAGGAGTGAGTAACCTTTGAACTTTTCAGATTGGGCCTTCATGTCGGACTCGCCCGACGGCCATATGAACAGATTCAGGAAGTGACGCCTTCGTCCGTATACGAGTGTCGCCGCCGTATGTCCGCGAAGATAGTCGACGCGTCCACCGAGTAGTGGAAAGCCCTGTGCGGCGAGATCGACCACTCGCGGAGCAAAATCGATTTTCCCAGCGAACCACGGCTTCACGGTGTGTTGATCAGTCGATCGAACATCCGTGAGATGATCTCCGATCAGCGACCGGACATGATTATCAACGAGCTCGGCGACCATCGTTTCACGCGCCGCTGAAGCCTGCTGACGCGAGCGAATCGAGTTGTTGATCACCCAACCCCCGAGGAACGCAATCAGAATTCCCGCAGCATAGAGAAACTGTCTGGCCGCTTTGGTCGGTCTCCGCCGAGCGATCGGTGTAACCGACCGATCGTCATCCGATGGAGCATTCGCTCGAACGAAATCGCGCAGCGACTGCGGCGCCTGATAACGAGGCAGATTCTCGCGGACGATGCTTCCAATATCTCTTTGTGTGCTCACGACATTTCTCCGACGTCGACGTCAACGAGATCACGAAGCGAATCGGCGAGACGCGTGCGCGCCCTCGATATTCGCGACATCACAGTGCCAATGGGCGATTCAGTAATCACTGCGATCTCCTCGTACGAAAGCTGTTGAAGCTCTCGCAAAACGATTACTTCGCGCAGGTGTCCGGGCAGATGCCCCACCGCATGAACGATCCTTTCTCTCAGCAAGCTGCGCTCAGCTGCTTGTTCCGGTGATATCGCGACATCTTCAAGTTCCGGCATCGTATCGAGTGAAACAGAATCCATTTTTTCATCCCTCCGAGACCACACTGTGTAACACTCACGCCGAACGATTGTCAGAAACCACGCGCGTGCATTGTTATCGTGCTCGAGAGTGTTGAAGTACTGAACCCCGCGAAGGACGGCGTCCTGCAGCACGTCTTCGACCTCCGAGGGGTCATTGATCAGATAGCGCGCGAGTGCGTACGCCGCGTCGAGATGCGGCATGACGAGTCGTTCGAATCGTGTACCGGTCCTATCAACCGACAATAATTTTTCCTGTCATCGTTGGATGAATCGAGCAGAAGTACGGGTATTCGCCCGCCTTCGCGAACGTAGCGCCATAGGTCCCACGCGTGTCAAGCACCGGCGAGCCGGCGAAATGATCGTTCGCACTTTTGATTCGGTGCGGCACGTCATCGTGATTGGCCCAGGTAACCGTTTTTCCTGCCGCAATCGTCAGCACCCTTGGATTGAACGCGAAATTGTCGATTGTAATCTGACCATTTGAATTCGCTTGCTGCTGTTGTGCAGCGCCGGACGCAGGAGGTGCGGCAGCCCTTGCTGCAGCTTCGCCCGCCGCCATGATCGGAGCGGGGTCCGCTCCACTCAGCGTTCGATCGACGATTGCGAGATGATTGTGGTGTCGCAGATAGCGCACTTCGCGTATTCCAAGAACGTCAGAGAGGTGGCCTGCCGGCACGACCATCGGACCCGGCGCGGGCGCCGTGCCGGGACGCGGCTGTGGAAACGCAGTAGACAACGCGGTATGGAACGCGACGTTTCCCTCTACTTTCTGCATTGTCTGATGAATGTGTCCGTTGAGAACTGTCACCGATCCGAATCGTTTGAGATAGCCGAGTGCGCGAGCACTGTCATCGGTTCCCCAACCCCACTCGGGGTAAACCGTCCATAACGGAACGTGCGCGAACACGACGATCGGCGTGCTTGATGAAAGATGCTTGACGTCTTTCTCGATCCACGCGAGTTGGTCGGCGCCGAGCGAGCCAAGGCCTCCCGCTTTGAGGTTCATCACGTTCACGAGTCCGATGAAATGCACCCCACTGTGGTCAAAGCTGTACCATCCGCCGCTACCAGGTATCCGCTGCGCGCCTTTTCCGTAACGCTCGAGGTATGACACACCGTTGTCGGTTGCGACATCGTGCTCGCCGGGAACGAAAAACACATCCTTCGTGCGCGACTCTTTCAACACCTGATCTGCAGTATCGAATTCCGAAGGCTTCGACAACTGGCTGATGTCTCCGGTGTGAAGCAGGAATGCCGGCTGCGTTGGTAGCGCATTAATCTTCGCCACCGCTTTGCGCATCGTCTCGGTTACATCTGCGTTTGCCGCTTTGTTAAAGCCGATGTGACTGTCGCTTATCTGAACGAAGAACAGATCGCCTGCTTTGGGCATTTCCTCGCCGGCGATCGATGATTGTGGAACGCCGCCACTGATTGTCCAGACCATGCCGGTGCCTGCCCACGCCATGCAGCGCAGGAATCCGCGGCGGTCGACATCGGAAGTGTCAGTTGATTCGGCTTTGTCTATGTGAGTCGCGTCCATGGTGATCCTCGATGAGAGAACGTTGTTTGTGTCTACTCATTTAAAGACCGGGATCACCGCGATTTTATTCCATCGAGTGAGGCGACTTGGTAGAAACCTTACGTTTGATAGGTGCTGTGCGCTGCCGTACATTTCTTCTCTGTGCCACCACACCTCTCTCCGGCGCGGCAGATCACGGGTCGCCTTATCGACCATAGCAGAACGCTGGCAGCTTCGGGCCCGTACTTCGCCCACCCGCCTGCCGCCGCGCTCGACCGCCTGTATCTGGATCTTGCACGCTGGGTCGGCTCTGACGGATGTCACGCGCTTTTCACGCGCGCCCTCGCGGAGGCGCGGACCAAGCATCCGATACTGGATACCATCGAGCTCCACCCGCGTTCGACTCCGTACCTTGACGGCGTGGCGGAATCCGTCGAGCAACACGGCGCCCGCGAGACTGACGATGCCCTGGAGGTAATGCTCTTAATAGTGGTCGAGGTACTCGGACGGTTGATCGGAGACGAGATGGCAACAATCCTCATAGAGCGCGGCCTTCCTGAGTCGGTGGACGACGCCGACCGCGAGCGCCGGAAGGCGGAAGCGTGAGCAGAGAACAGCGGCCACAGATTCGAAGCCTTGTGAGCGGAGTCCCCGGCCTCGATGCCGTGCTTGGCGGCGGCTTGCCGGAATACTCCTTCAATCTCCTTGCGGGCGCACCGGGCTCGGGCAAAACAACCTTGGCGCACCAGATAATGTTTGCCAATGCGACGGTTGAGCGACCGGCGCTGTACTTCACGGTGCTCGGCGAGCCTACGCTCAAGATGCTGCGATATCAGCGCCAGTTCGGCTTCTTCGATCCCAATTTGGCGGGATCCGCGATTCATTTCATCAATCTCAGTGAAGAGATAATGGAGCTTGACCTGGAGGGGCTTCTCACGCGCATCGTCGGAGAGGTGGAGCGAGCGAAACCAGGATTGGTTGTTTTCGATTCATTCCGAACGATCGCGGGGCGCAGTGGCAGCTCCGAGAAGGAAGCGACCTGGGTTCTCGACCAATTCATCCAGCGGCTTGCTCTTCACCTCACCAGCTGGGAAGTGACTTCCTTCATGCTTGGCGAGTACGGCGAGCATGAACAGCGGAATCCCCTGTTCACCGTAGCCGATGGCATTCTCCTCCTCTCCCAGGCGACGAACAGAAATTCAGTAGTACGAAAGCTCCAGATCGTAAAGACGCGCGGTCGCGCGCCGATGCCCGGGCTGCACACCTTTCGCATCACAGACGATGGCCTTCAGGTTTTTCCGCGCATTCCGGAGCAGACGCGGGCGCGGCAGAAGCAAAAAAGGAGGCGGCTGTCCACTGGAGTTCCGGGTTTGGACGAGATGATTGGCGGCGGTGTCATCGCCGGCGATGCGGTTATGCTGACGGGCCCGGCGGGCAGCGGCAAGTCTACCATTGCGACGCAGTTCATCACCGAAGGCTTGAGGAACGGAGAGACCGGCGTAATCGCCGTGTTCGAGGAATATCCGGAGGATTACCTGGCGCGTGCCGATGTGCGGGATCCCGAGATTGGGAAGATGATCCGTGCTGGAAAGCTGGATCTGATTTATCTCCGCCCACTGGACCTATCCGTTGACGAGGCACTGGCGGCGATCCTCGAAGCCGTGCAGCGACTCGGTGCAACGCGAGTGGTAATCGATTCGCTTTCGGGATTCGAAGTCGCTCTCGCACCGACCTTTCGCGAGGACTTCCGGGAGTCGCTTTATCGCCTGGTTGGAACCCTCACGGCAACGGGCGTCACTGTCTTCATGACGGCCGAGGTAGTGGAAGGATTTTCCGATGTTCGATTCACAGCGGAGAAAGTTTCCTTCATCACCGACGAGATCATCATCCAGCGATACGTCGAGATCGAAGGTGAGCTGCGCCGCGTAATGGCCGTGATCAAGATGCGCGGAAGCGACCACAGCCACGAAATTCGAAGCTACGAAGTTACTGCATCCGGAGTTGTAGTTGGCGGGCCGCTTACGGAGTACGACGGAATCATTACTGGTGTCCCCACCTTGCGAGCGAAGCAAGCCGCAGCAAAGCGAGCTCGATAACTCCGATGGATTCCAGAACGCCGAGCGCCGATGCGGTGCTCGAGCTTCAGCGGAAGGTTGCGGAGCAGATGCTCATCGGAGCGTTGCGCGAGCGTGTCATCGCCGAGGATGCGGAAAGCGCACGACGCCGCGCGGCGTTTCTCGCGGAGGCCGGCCGTCTCCTCGCGCAATCGGTGGATCAGACGAGTACGCTCTCCGCCCTGACGAAGCTCTCGCTTCCGACTCTCGGCGCGTGGTGCATTGTGGACATTGTCGCGGCGGGTGACACCATCAAGCGACTCCCAATTGTGCACCCGGATCCGGACAAAGACGCGCTCGCAAAGCAGCTGGCATCGAGCTGGACTCCGGAGCCGGGCGACCCATTCGGTGCACCGGCAATGGTTCGAGACCGGCGCACGATCGCGATCACGGAAAATATCGAAGCGACTCTCGTTACGGCGGCGCATAGTTCTGAGAATCTGGAAATTTTGCGTCAGCTTGGTATGAAATCGCTGCTTACCGTTCCGCTCGTGGCGCGTGGACGATTACTCGGAGCGGTGACTTTCGTCGGCGCCGATGTCAATTACGCGTACGCTCCCGCTGACGTGCAGCTTGCGGAGGATCTCGCGGTGCGGGGAGCATTGGCGCTCGACAACGCTCAGGTATACGACCTTGCGCTGATGCTGAGGCAAAGCGCAGAGACTGCGAACCGCGCGAAGACAGAGTTTCTTGGCGCAATGAGCCACGAGTTACGCACGCCACTGAATGCGATTGGCGGATACATCGAGCTTCTCGACATGGGCCTGCGCGGACCTGTTACCGAGGGACAGCACGCCGATTTCGCGCGCATACGAACCAATCAGCAATATCTGCTCGTCCTCATCACCGAAATTCTCAATTTTGCTCATATCGGAAGCGGACGCATGGCCTACGCTATCAGCGACATCAACGCATACGATGCGCTCGCTCGCGCCGCCGAGCTGGTCGAGCCGCTCATCCCGCAAAGGGGGATCGTCTGGGGGGGCATTACGTGCGACTCCAGCGTTGTCTTGCGCGGCGATCGGGAAAAAGTGACTC
Organism: Gemmatimonadaceae bacterium; assembly: GCA_041499635.1. Taxonomy (GTDB): domain Bacteria; phylum Gemmatimonadota; class Gemmatimonadetes; order Gemmatimonadales; family Gemmatimonadaceae; genus UBA4720. The sequence continues at coordinate 7,613 of JBGQKT010000080.1, read as the reverse complement.
AGATTCTGGTGAATCTTTTTTCAAACGCGATCAAGTTCACGCTGGGAGGTGGACGCATCGCGGTTGGCGGTGAGATCAAAGGGGACACGGTGCTCCTGAGCGTGATCGACACCGGCATCGGCGTTCCCCCGGAAAAGCTCGACTCGATCTTCGAGCCCTTCGTTCAGTTAAAGGAAGGCCTCACCGACCGCGGGACCGGCGTTGGATTGGGCCTGGCGATCAGTCGCGATCTCGCTCGCGCAATGAATGGTGATCTCACAGTGGAGAGCATTGAAGGGAATGGCGCGCGATTCACGCTCTGCCTTCCGCGAGCGAGCTGAAACTCCCAAGCCTTGGATTCTTTTATGTAGGACGCTGCCCAGCTACCAGCCCTTCGAATCGCGGATTGCCCCGAAGGTTGGCCAGATCCGAATCGCTCACGAACCATTCTGGGTGGAAAAAGCCGAGCTCGATGGACTGCTCGAGATGATCGATAGCCACATCCACGCGGCCGGCCACAGAGTGGAAGCAGGCAAGATTGTAGAGCATCACCGGATGATTCGGGTCGAGCTGCCGCGCACGCTGCGCCCATTCCTGTGCGCGCGCCGATTCGCCGAGGCGCTCGAGGTTGATTGCGCCAAGATAGAGCGCCCGGGTGTCTCCCGGATTCAATGAGATTGCGCGCTCGGCGGCGTCGGCCATCCGTCGTGATGCGCTTTCAACTTCGGCGGCGTCTCCCCGCGCCTGGTGGGCCATCGCCAGAAAGGAAAGTGCTTGATAATCATCGGGCCTCAACGCAACAGCCCGCTCATACATCTCAATGGCCTCGTTCGGTTTTCCCGCAGTCTGAAGCATCCGTCCGTAAAAATACGCTGCTTCGTACAGGGTCGGATCGAGTCGAATTGCCTCATTGAATTCAGGCTCCGCCTCGGCAAAGCGTTTCTGATGCGAGAGGGTGAGACCGCGTGATGCGTGGGCTTCAGCCGAATTGGGATCGAGCTCCAAGGCGCGCTTGCTCGCCGCCTCAGCTTGCGCCAACGCTTCTTCGCCACCTCCTTCCTCATTTGCTCGGAACGCGGAGCAATCCGCGAGACCGGCGTAGGCCATCGCGTAATTCGGGTCGAGCGCAATCGCGCGGCGGTACATATCCTCCGCCGCATCGAGTGTATTAGGGCGCCGCTGATGAAAAAGCTGTCTTCCCCGCAGATAGTATTCGTAAGCCCGCACGCTCTGGGTTGGAATCTTTTTGATCGCCGCTTCTTCTTTCTCCGTCAGGACGAGCTTGAGCGCATTTACAATGTTCGTGGAAATCTCGTCCTGAATCGCGAACACGTCCGCCATCTCGCGGTCGTAGCGCTCGGACCATAGATGGTATCTCGTTGCAACATCGATGAGCTGAGCGGTAATTCGAAGTCTGTTGCCCGCTTTGCGAACACTTCCCTCCAACACAGTGCGGACGTTGAGCTTTCGCCCAATCTCCGTCACGTCTTCAGTTCGCTGCTTGAATGCGAACGCAGAGCTGCGCGAGACGACATCGAGCGCACGAACTTTCGTCAGCGCGTTGATGATTTCCTCGGCAATTCCGTCAGCGAAGAATTCATTTTCCGGATCTGCGCTCATGTTGGCAAACGGGAGAATTGCGATCGATGGTCGAGCTTCGTCGTCCGCACTTGCGGCGTCGCTCGCTCCAGCCGCGTCGGTGAGCGCCTTTGCAAATTCGCCCGCAGAGCCGAAGCGATTGGTAGTCTCGAGTGAGAGCGCTTTCATCAGGGCGGATGAAATCCCCGAGGGAATTCCCGCGACGCGAGTGGAAAGATCTGGCGGCTTTTCGGTGAATCGTTTTGCGATCACTCCCTGCGATGAAGCGCCCGTGAACGGCGGGCTGCCGGCGAGCATCTCATACGTGGCGCACGCCAGGCTGTACTGATCGCTCTTCCCATCGAGCTGAATTTCACCGCTTGCCTGCTCGGGGCTCAGGTATGCGGGTGTTCCAACAGCGATGCCGGTCCTCGTCAGCGATTCTCCTCCAGCGGCGGTGATCGCCTTGGCGATTCCGAAGTCGAGAATAAGCGGCTCGCCATCACACAGCATGATGTTTTCCGGTTTGATGTCGCGATGGACGATGCCGTGACGATGCGCGAAATCGAGCGCTGCGGCGACGCGACTGATGATCCTGACTGTCTCGGCGAGAGGGATTTTCTTGTCACGATTTAATCGCTCGCGCAGGGTCTCGCCTTCGACTAGCGGCATCACGTAGTACACCGTTCCGTCGTGCTCGCCCGAATCATGGACAGGCACGATGTTGGGGTGGCTGAGCCCGGCGGCCGTGGTGATCTCGTGCAGAAACCGGGCAGTCCCGAGCGATGCAGCGATTTCCCGATCGAGGACTTTCACGGCGACTCGCCGATTGTGCCTGCGGTCGAATGCGCGATAGACGGTCGCCATTCCTCCGCGACCGACCTCCGCTTCAACGTCGTAAGACGCTCCGATGTTTGGCAGATGTTCGGCTGTCGTTGTCATTTGCGTCTGAGCGAGCGAAGAGACATTGCGGTCAAGATGGGCAATCGCGTCGGTCGCGGCTAGCCGTTTGCAGTGGAGGCCTCGCAATAGAGGCCAAACCACCGCTCTCATAAATCAGGGGGAAATATGAGAAGCCTTGCTGTTGTCTCGATCGTAGCGCTGCTGGCCGCTTGCGTAAAATCCGAGACCTCGACGCCCGCAGTTGATACAACGATCACCGCCGTCGCACCGGCGCCCGCGCCAGCCGCGCCAGCCGCACCTGCCGCAGCGCCGATATCGCTCCAAACAGTTTCGGGACGATATCACGTTACGAGTAGAGGGCAAAACGGCGACACGAGCGTCGTGACTTACGAGCTCAATGCTACGGGCGACACCACGGGTTGGACCATTACATATCCAAATAGACCGGCCGTTCCCGTGCGGATCATTTCAGTTGAAGGTGACAGCATCGTGACCGAGACAGGTCCATTCACGAGCGTTCGTCGTTCCGGAATTCCAGTCACGACGCGCACTACCTATAGATGGGAAAACGGTCAGCTCGTCGGCACGACCGTGGCGCACTACAAGGTCAAAGGACCAGACACAGTGCGCGTGTTCGTGATCGAAGGGGCAAAGAAGTAATCGCGATCAGCAAATCTGCTTCGTCCGGTTCATCTCTTTCGGAAATTTTCTGAACCAGGACGAGAGCAGCAACAGCTCGTCGATTTCGTGAGTGGGTACGGACAGCGCGGGCTTTTCGGGTGCATTTCCGAAAATGTCCCGCGCGAGCCGTTTCAGCTTCTCTCGCTGCCAAGTCGATCTCGGCTTTGGCAGCTCGGCACGCACTACTCCTCGCTTCACGACATAGACGCGATCATCGCCTTCGTGGCCGCGAACTGTGTACACAAAGGAAAGCTGCTCGACTGCAAAGCGAAGTCTCGCGAACTGCTCTCTCAGAACTTCCAGTCGTTGCAGCTTATCGCGTAAAGATGCCGCGCGCTCGAACTGGAGCTGCTCGCTCGCCTGTTCCATTTGATTCTTGAGCGATTCCATCGGACCGTCGCTCGCACCGTCGAGGAATGCTCGCGCAAGCGCAACACGCTCGTCGTATTGCGCGACCGAGCATCCACCAACACAGGGCCCGAGGCATTTTCCGATTTCGTATCTGATACAACCGGGTGTTCGCGCGCCAAGCTGAAACAATTCCTGCTGATCGCTGAAATGCATCTTCGTGTCGGACTTGCAATCGCGGAGCATCAACACATCGCTCAGCTCGCGCAGCGCTTCCTCGATTCTCTGCGCTCCGACGAATGGACCGTAGTAGACTGACGCGTCCTCACCAGATGGACCGCGTACGACCGTCAGCTTCGGAGCGCTCCCGCGAGTGAGCTTGATGAACGCGTAATGCGTTGCATCTCGCTTCATCGCATGATTCATCCGCGGGCGGAATTTCTTGATGAGTTTGAGCTCCTGAAGAAGCGCAGCGAACTCGCTGGGCGTGTACTCCCAATCAATCGCCTCCGCTTCGCGCAGAATGCGAGCGCCCTTTTCCTCGGGATACGCGCAGCGGAAATAACTCAGCAATCGAGTACGGACCTGCTTCGATTTTCCGACGTACACCACCTCGCCCGTCGAGGAAAGCATTCTATAGATACCGGGCCTGTCGGCGGCGCCCTCTTTTACTATTGCTCGCATGGCAGCGAGCTGTTCGTCGCTCGTCGGTGCTCTTTTCTTTTGTTTGGCGAGAAGAGTCACGATTGGCAGCGCGCGCAGAAAACTGTGGATCGTCCATCGATCGCATGCGTCGCGATCAGCTTCGCTCCGCAGCGAACGCATGGTTTTCCCTCGCGACCATAAGCCTGGAGCTGCGCGGCGAATGAGCCGCGTTCGCCGCGCGCGTCCCGGTAGTCGCGAAAGCTCGTGCCTCGCGCCGCGATCGCCTCAGTGAGAACCGAGACGATCCCTTTGTGCAGCGCGGATATCTCTTTTGTCTTTAGCGAACGCGCCTCGCGCGATGGATCGATGCCCGCTCGCCAGAGGGCTTCGTTTGCGTAGATGTTTCCGATCCCTGCGATTTTTCGCTGATCCATCAAAACCTTCTTTATCGCCTGCGAGGACACCCGAAGAACGCCCGATAATTGCGACGGAGTGAATGATCGGTCAAGAGGTTCTTTGCCGAGCTCACCTGTGTAATTGTCGAAGCGCTCCTGATCCATGAGAGCGAAAGTGCCGAGCCGGCGCACATCGCAGTAGTGAAGGGCCCGTCCGTCGTCGAGAGTCATTCGAAGCGTCGAGTACGCTGTGGCGGAGCGATCCAGCGAGTCATCGGCGACGATTAATGCGCCGGTGAATCGCGGCTGCACGAGAATTCTGTCGCCGGTCGAGAGATCGATGACGATGAGCTTCGCGCGGCGCCAGCTACGCTCGATGCGCGCGCCTTTGAGCCGGCGCGATAGCTCGCGTGGAGAAACTTCTCTTAGAACGTCGGGCTTTGTGATTCGAATGCTTTCGATTACAGATCCCGAGATCGCGCTGTTCAGGTCACGCGCGATCGTTTCGGTTTCAGGTAGCTCGGGCATGCCGCTCGAGCTCGCGCCAACCGATATCTCGACGCATCTGCTTTCCTTCGAAGCTCACTCGCTCGGCGTATTCTCTCGAGCATTCTGTTGCCTCCTCGAGTGACGCCGCGACTCCTGTGATCGACAGAACGCGTCCTCCCGATGTGAGGAGCTCACCGGTTGCGGGGCCTCTTTTTGTTCCTGCGTGAAATACTTTGATGCCGTTCGGCATCGCAGGAAGACGTATAGCGTCGCCAGTGCGTGGCGAATCCGGATATCCCGCAGCAGCGAGGACGGTTGTCACAGCGTAAGCATCATTCCATTCGATGGGCTTTGTGTCGCGCAGCGATTCATCAGAGGCGACGGTGTCGATCAATCGCAGGAGCGAGCTCTTCATTAGAGGAAGAATCGCCTGCGTTTCCGGATCGCCGAACCGGCAATTGAATTCGACGACTTTCGGACCATCGGATGTCAGCATCAGGCCTGCGTATAGAACACCCGTGAACGTCGAGCTTTCTTTTCTTAGTCCGGCGAGCGTCGGGAGAAAAATCCTCTCGGTGATCTCATCGATCAGCTCGGGCGTTCCGAGCGAGACTGGGGCGTATGCACCCATGCCTCCAGTGTTCGGCCCGACGTCGTCATCGAGAAGGCGCTTGTGATCCTGAGCGGCCAGCATTGGAACGACGAATTCGCCGTCGGTGATTGCGAATAGCGAGAGCTCTTCGCCCTCCATGAATTCTTCGATCAGCACCTGTGAGCCGGCATCACCGAATACACGGTCGCCGAGGATCATTTCGAGTGCGCGTTCGGCCTCTTCAATGCTGTGCGCGACGACGACGCCTTTTCCGGCGGCGAGTCCGGATGCTTTGACGACGATTGGAGTTCCGATCTGTCGTACCGCGCGTCTCGCGGATTCGATTGTCGAGTGAAGTGTCGCGGACGCCGTTGGCACGCCGGCATCGCGCATGATCGTCTTCGCAAACGCTTTCGACGTTTCGATTCGCGCCGCTGCTTGAGCCGGCCCAAAAATCCTTCGACGATTTTCGCGGAACAGATCGACGATTCCTAATTCCAGCGGAGCCTCGGGTCCGACGACTGTGAGGTCAACGTTGGCGCGTTGAGCGAACGCCGAAAGCCCCGCGATGTCCGTGGCTTTGACGGGAATGCAATCACAGATCTCGGCGATTCCAGCGTTACCCGGAGCGCAAATCAGCTCGATCGATGGATCATCAGCGAGGAGCTTCCATGCTAACGCGTGCTCCCGACCGCCCCCACCGACCAATAAAACCTTCATCGCGCCCCGTTAAGAGAACGCGTGATCGACATCAGCAAGTAAATCTTCGACGTCCTCGACTCCGCACGACAGTCGTACGAGACCTTCTGTAATTCCGAGATGCGCTCTCCTTTCGGGCTCGACGGACGCATGAGTCATCGATGCTGGATGGCTGATCAGACTTTCGACTCCGCCGAGTGATTCAGCCAGCGAGAAGACTCTCACCTTCGACAACACCTCCGCAGCGCGGTCTTTGGTTCCCATCTCGACAGAGATCATTCCGCCGAACCCCTTCATCTGCTTCTTTGCGAGCTCATGCTGAGGGTGCGACTCGAGTCCCGGATAAATCACGCGATCATCGCCGAGCTTATTGGCGAGAAGCGCCGCGACTTTGCGGCCATTTGCGTCGTGTACCGGCATTCGCAGGTGAAGAGTTTTCGTTCCGCGAAGTGCGAGCCACGAATCGAACGGGCCAGGCACCGCGCCAGACGCGTTTTGAATGAATTGGATTCGCTCGGCCAACGCATCATCGCGCATGATCGCAATTCCGCCGACCATGTCGCTGTGTCCGTTCAAGTATTTCGTCGTCGAGTGGTAGACGATGTCCGCGCCGTGTTCGAACGGTTTCTGGAAGAATGGAGTCGCGAAAGTATTGTCGACGATGAACAGCGCACCCGCGCGTTTCGCGATCTCACCAGCCGCGGTGAGATCGGTAATCCGCATCAATGGATTCGTCGGAGTCTCGACGAGAATCGCGCGAGTGTTCGGCGCAACCGCATCGGCGATGTTCTGTGGATCGCGCGTGTCGACGAAACTGAAGCAGAGCCCATAACCCGACAGAATCTTGTCGAACAGGCGAAACGTCCCACCGTAAACGTTCTCGCCGCAGACGATGTGATCGCCGGACCGGAACAACTTCATTAGAGAATCGAGGCATCCCATTCCGCTCGAGAAAGCGAAGCCGTGAATTCCGCCTTCGAGTGTCGCAACATTTCTCTCGAGCGCTTCACGCGTGGGATTTTTTCCGCGCGCGTACTCGTACCCTTTGTTCTTGCCGAGGGCTTCCTGGACGTAGGTCGATGTTGTGTAAATCGGCGTCATGATGGCGCCCGAGAGAGGATCGGGCCGCTGACCGGCATGAATCGCGCGGGTTGCAAACCCGCCGTTCTGGTCTTCGTCGAAAATGCGTGTCATGAAATGTCGAATCGTGGGGTCGCACGAAAGATAGTACCGGCGGCTAGCGCGGACTTACATCGCCAGCCGCCGTATAACCGCCGCGAGCTCCCTACTTCTGTCGCGCCAGC
>JBGQKT010000079.1:0-13287 GCA_041499635.1 Gemmatimonadaceae bacterium | reverse complement strand
TCCGATGTACCTGCGGGATCAATCTGAGCCATCCCAGCAGCATTATGTGTTCGCGTATTTCGTTCGCATTGAAAACGTCGCAGCGCAAGCCGCGCAGCTCATGTCACGACGATGGCTCATCCACGATTCGGCGGGTGAGGACATCGAGGTCAAAGGGGAAGGCGTAGTCGGCGAGCAGCCCGTTCTTCAGCCCGGTGGCGTTCACGAGTACCAGAGCTTTTGCATCCTCAAATCGGGCGAAGGCTACATGGAAGGCCACTATAATTTCGTCGCTGCCGACGGAAACGAGTTCCGCGCCGAGATCCCTCGTTTCATTCTGAGCGCCAGCCAGTCCACGAGTCTTCCATCCTAGCTCACGCGCGGGAACGACAGTTGCGACTGTCGCGCGCTATATGAGCATTTACGACATCTCGATGCCTGTTCAGACCGGGGGAATTGTTTACCCCGGTAATCCGGAAATTCACATCGAGCCGCAACAGGCCATCTCAGAGGGTGCCGGAGCGAACGTGTCGTCGATCGCGTTTGGCTCGCACACCGGAACGCACGTCGACGCGGCAAAACATTTCTTCGACGACGGGGAGACGGTCGATCGCATTCCCATCGAGAGATTTATCGGCACCGCAATTCTTCTCGCGTTTCCTCACGATCTCATGTCCGTCGGCGCTGCCGATCTCGAGAAGCAGAACATCGGCTCACATAAGCGCGTCCTTCTTCGAACCAGGAACTCGTCGTTTATCCGTAGTCCGCAGTTCGCAGTCGATTACACGTTTCTCGCGCCAGACGGTGCGCAGTATCTCGTCGATCGAGGAGTTGAGCTCGTGGGGATCGACTATCTCTCGATCGAGCAGTTCCATTCAGGTCATCACCGAACTCACATCACGCTACTCGAGCATAAAGTCGTGATTGTCGAGGGGCTCGACTTGAGTGTGCCACCGCCCGGAGTCTATCAGCTCATTTGCCTGCCACTTCGCCTCGTAGGACTCGATGGTGCACCTGCGCGCGCTGTTCTCATAGGCTGAGGCGATGACGATCAATCACGTTTTCTTCGACATCGGCGGCGTACTTGGCACCAACGGATGGGACCGTCGCCAACGCACGGAAGCCGCGCGGGTATTTGGCATTGACTCGGAGGATTTTTCTCGGCGCCACGAGGAAGTAGTCGACGCATTCGAATCGGGAGAGATGTCGCTCGAGGATTATCTCGATCGAACTGTGTTCGTGCGTCCACGCAGCTTCACCCCTGAAGATTTTCGAAAATTCATGCACGGTTGCAGCAAGCCGTTTCCCGATAGCATCGCCGTCGCGCGTGCTCTTGCCGAGTCGGGCAAGAATCGCATGTGCACGACCAGTAATGAGGCGGATGAGCTGAGTCGCTATCGCATCCGGCTGTTCGGCCTCACCACGATCTTCGACACGTTCATCGCCTCGGCGTCGATCGGAGTTCGAAAGCCGAAACCAATCTTCTACGAGCGAGCTCTCGCGATTACAGCTGCGCGCGCCGAAGATTCAATTTTCATCGATGACCGCGAGGAAAACCTGGTGCCCGCGCGCGCTCTCGGCTTTCATACCATTCATTATGAGTCAGCGGATCAGCTGCGGCGGGAGCTCGTTGCCGCTGGATGCAGTTTAGCCACTCAACCCGGATAACAAATGCAGCTCGCGATGATCGGCCTCGGCAGAATGGGTGGGAACATGACCGAGCGACTGATGAGAGACAAACATCAGGTGGTTGCGTTCGATCGCACTCCCGAGGTGATACAGAAGTACGTCAAGCTCGGAGCAGTCGGGGCATCGTCGCCGGCCGACATCTGTTCGAAACTCTCGGCGCCGCGCATCGCGTGGATAATGGTTCCCGCGGGGAAGCCGGTTGACGATATGATCGCCGCGCTTCTTCTGGGAATGTCGCAAGGCGACGTCATCATCGATGGTGGGAATTCTAACTTCCACGATTCAATGCGCCGCGCGGCGGATCTCGAGCAGAAGGGAATTCATTTCGTCGATTCCGGAACGAGCGGCGGAATCTGGGGACTCGAGAACGGATACTGTCTTATGATCGGGGCGTCGGATGAGGCTTTCGCTCTTTGCGAGCCGGTTTTCAAATCACTCGCGCCACCCGATGGCTACGGCCATATGGGCCCGCCTGGCTCCGGTCATTACGTGAAGATGATTCACAACGGCATCGAGTACGGCGCTCTACAGGCGTATGCCGAAGGCTACGAGATTCTGCACGCATCGAAAGATTTCAAGCTCGATCTGCACCAGATCTCGAAGGTGTGGAACCACGGCAGCGTCGTGCGTTCATGGCTCAACGAGCTCGCCGAGCTGGCGTTCGCACACGATCCGAATCTCGATCAGTTGAAGGGATTCGTCGAAGATTCGGGCGAAGGACGATGGACGGTTCAGGAAGCGATCGATCTCGACGTTCCCGCTCCCGTGATCACACTGTCATTGCTCGCTCGACTTCGATCGCGACAGGCCGATTCATTCTCAGCAAAAGTAATTGCTGCTCTGCGCAACGAATTTGGCGGTCACGCGGTAAGAAAAGCATGACGATTCCCCGGGTCACTCCAGTTGCGCGCAAGTCTGGTCACGGTTTGCATCGCCGCGAGCGCACTGATCCGTGCACTGCAGTGATCATGGGCGCAGGCGGCGACCTGATGAAACGGAAGCTCATGCCGGCGATTTACTATCTCGCTGCACAGCACCTGCTTCCCGAGGATTTCGCGCTCGTCGGGGTCGGACGCGACGCGATGCAACATGAAGATTTCGCGAACTCGATGCGCGACGCCCTCGAGCACTCAGACGAATTGAGGTCCGTTGACTCTGCCGCGTGGGACTGGTTGTCAAAGCGCATCTGGTACACCTACGGTGACCTGTCTCAGGTTGCCGTTTACGATGGAATCAAACGGTGCCTCGAGGAAATCGAGGCACCGAAGCCGCAGCAGAATCGAAATCGACTTTTCTATCTCGCCATTCCGCCGAGCGTTTTCGAGACTACGGTCGAGCATCTTTCCTCGAGTGGTCTGGCGCAGCGAATTCCGCCGGATTGCGAGCCACCATGGGCCCGAGTGGTCATCGAGAAACCATTCGGGCGCGATCTCCAAACGGCGCAGGAGCTAAACAAGATTGTTCTGGATCGCTTCGATGAGCAGCAGATCTATCGGATCGATCACTATCTGGGGAAAGAGAGTGTTCAGAACATTCTCGTTTTTCGTTTTGCGAACCCGATCTTCGAGCCGCTGTGGAATCGCCAGTATATAAAATCAGTTCAGATCACGGTCGCCGAGACCGTTGGCATCGAGACGCGGGGAAAGTATTACGAGGAAGCAGGCATCATTCGAGACATGTTCCAGAACCATTTGCTGCAGCTCATGTCGCTCGCGGCGATGGAGCCGCCGATTGCGTTCACTGGAAACGAAGTGCGCGATGAAAAGGTGAAGGTGCTGCGCTCGGTCCGTCCTCTGATTGGACAAGGTGAGACACCGCCGGTTGTGCTTGGTCAGTACACGGCCGGCGAAATCGAAGGCGTGGGCGTTCCCGGTTATCGCGAGGAAGAGAACGTCGATCCGAATTCGATCACACCGACTTTCGCCGCGATTCGATTCTCGATCGACAACTGGCGCTGGAAGCACGTTCCATTTTTCGTCCGTTCGGGCAAGCGTTTGCCAAAACGGAAATCCGAGATTGCCATTCAATTCAGATCCCCGCCCGTGCTGATGTTTGGACAGCATGAGATCGAAAGCCGTTATCCCAGCACTCTGGTTTTGCGTGTGCAGCCTGACGAGGGCATTTCGCTCAGATTTCAGGTAAAGACACCGGGCGCCGACAAAGAGCTGACGCCTGATCTGGAGATCTCACCTGTCGACATGGACTTCTCTTACGCCGAAGCGTTCGGCGCAGAAACGCCTCCGGCCTATCAGACATTGTTGCTCGATATCATGATCGGCGATCAGACATTGTTCACGCGTAGTGATGAAGTCGAGGCGGCGTGGCACGTCATTGATCCATTGCTCAAGTATCTCGAGACGCGACACCTGCGCGACATTCCGAAGTATCCAGCCGGCACATGGGGACCGCGCGAAGCAGAAGAGCTGATGCGGGGAGCGCACAGTCATTGGCTGTAGCGGCTTTACTTTGCGTCGCGGCCGTACTGATATCGTCAACGGGTTGCAGCGATAGGGACGCATCAGGCGGATCGATTTCCGCGCACGGTTCGTTAGGCGCTGACAGCGTTCCACATATCGTCGATGCGGAGGATCGCGATCTCGTCCTTCGCGCGCGCGCCTTCGATCGCGCGGACAAGCTCGACAGCGCAAGAATTCTCTACGAAAAAGCTGCCGATCGTCTCGATGCAATCAGCGACTGGCTTTATTTGCGCGCTGCGGGCGTAACAACCGATCAGTCTGCGCGCGTGAAATACTATCGAAAAATAAAAACCGACGTTGCACGGAGTCGGCGCGAGCCGACGGAAGCGATTGCGCTCGAACGATCGCATGACATCGAAGGCGCGATCAAAGCGTACGATGCACTCGGCATGAGAATCGATGCGCTGCGACTCCAGGCGTCGCCGCCTTCGGATTCATCGCGAGTTGCAGGTGCGCGCGCAGCGATCATCGCTTATCTCGCGCGCGGCGTTTCGCACGACAACGCGCGAGATGGCGTAATGCTCTTCGACAAGGTTTTTCCAAAAGCAACGCCTGCTGAGCAGTTGATTCTCGGGCGCGCCGCATACGCGGCCGGGTCTTCATCCCGCGCCGTTGTTGGATACAGCTCAGCATTCAAAGCCGGCCTCGGAACGAACCTTGATCATTTCCACGATGGACTGATGCTGGCGCGGTTGAATCGCGATGCGCAAGCGGCAGCGCAATTCGCAACGATTGCATCGCCGCCATCGCTTGTTGCGGCGTCACGGTATCAGAGAGCGCGAGCACTTCTCGCATCGGGGAGGGGCAACGACGCGAGAGCAGCTCTCCGAGCGATAACCACAGTGTTTCCGACCGACACCAGTGCCGCGTCCTCGCTGATCCTTCTATCCGACCTCGCATCGGATGATCTGCGCGATTCTGACGCGCGATCGACCCTGCTCACTGTCGTTCATCGCTTTTCTCACGCACGTCATGCTCCCACCGCACTTTTTCGTGCAGGCATCATTGCGTTTGCGTCGCGTAATTATCCTGCCGCCGCCGCCGAGCTCGATTCACTCGCCGAGCTTTATCCAACGAGCGATGACGCGCTTGCCGCGCTTTACTGGGCTGGGCGCTCCTGGCAGCAACGTGGGGACCGTGCGAAAGCACAGGCGCATTGGCGCGCGATCATGGCCAAGGAAGGATCATCGTACTACGCGGTGCTCAGCGCACACAGACTTGGGATTCCGTTACTGAAGGACAGCAGCCGATCAGACCATTATCCAAAAGTGAAGGATATCTCGGAAGCGGCCGAGCGCATCGCGATCCTCGACGACGTCGGGATGGACACCGAGGCGAAACTCGAGGCCGACAAACTGTTCGATGAAGCATCGAAGTCCCCCGATCGGCTCGTAGCGACTTCACACGCTCTCGCGGGCGGCGATGAATCGAACCGTGCAATGACGCTCGGAAGAAAAGTCGTGACCGAGCAGGGCCCGACCCCGCAGAACTATCGCCTGATGTATCCCGTTGCAGAGAGGGAAACAATCGCGTCGAGCGCCAAGGCGAACGGTCTCGATCCCGCACTTGTTGCGGGGTTGATCAGGCAGGAATCGAGCTTCAATCCTCACGCCGTTTCACCGGCGGGTGCGCGCGGTCTCATGCAGCTGATGCCCGACGTTGGCCGCGCAATCGCCCGCAGTCGCGGGATTCGCAATCTCGAGACCGAGCGACTCTTCGACCCCAACCTGAATATCCAGCTTGGCACCACTCACCTTCGCGCGTTGATTCGCGCCGATCGCGATGATGCTCACACGCTCGCGGCCTACAACGCTGGAGAATCGAGGTTGGCGCGCTGGCTCAAAAAGTCCGGCGCATCAGACCCGGAATTGTTTACCGAGCGTATTCCCTTTGTCGAGACGCGAGATTATGTGCGCGCCGTGATTCGGAACAAGGCTTTCTATCGAACGCTCTACGATTGGTGACGCGGCATGATCTAATCAGACAGCTCTTTGAACCTTACTCGGCAGCGTCTTTCTTCGCTTTTCTTCGACCTTGGATCCAGTCCATAAGCCATGTCCCGGGAATCAAAAACAATGGCGTGAGGAAAATTCCGAGGAGTGTGTTGAGCCAGATCAAAGCCAGATAAAAGCCGATCAGGCCGAATCCAACCCATAGTGTTCCGAGGGGTCCGTGCGTCTCCATGACTTTCTGCGGTCTCCGGGGTAGGTAGGCGGTTTAGATTAAGATACCATGGCTGACCGACGGCATGAAGGAGACGTTGTAAAACAGGCGACCGCAGTGGCGTTCGCCGGCCTCGACCACGTCCTTCTCGCCGTCTCTGGCGGCGTTGATTCTATGGTCATGTTGCATGCCGCTGCAACACTTCCGAAGGCGAAACGCCCGGAACTTCTGGTAGCTAGCTTCGACCACGGGACCGGCCTCGCGGCAAAGCGCGCAATCGATCACGTCCGCCGGACTGCGCGCGAGATGGACGTTCCATTCGTCGCGGGAAGAGCGGATTCGTCCGCGACAACCGAGCACGAATGGCGCCTCGCACGCTGGACGTTTCTGCGTGACGCAGCCGAAAAGTTCGGCGGTCTCGTTTCCACGGCACATACGCTCGACGATCAAATCGAGACCGTCTTCATTCGAATTCTTCGCGACGCCGGCCCGCGCGGACTCGCCGCTCTTTTCTCCGAGACTGAAATCGTTCGGCCGTTTCTCGCCTTGAGGCGCGCACAGATTGCACGGTTTGCGGAACAAAAAGGAATCGTCTGGGCAGATGATCCGTCGAACGCGACGCGCGCACATTTGAGAAACCGTGTGCGACACGATTTGCTTCCCGCAATTTCACGTTTGCGTCCAGGTTTTCCGGCCGCGTTGCTCTCTATCGCCCGCAAATCCGCGGATTGGCGAATGCAAATGTCGATGATCGCCGACAGCATCGCTGCGCAGGTCGAAAATGACGGCTCGCTTCGCATTGCGAGGCTCGCTTTTCAGGGGTATGATGCTGAATCGCTCCGCGCGCTCTGGCCGTCGATCGCTGCGAAGGCGGGAATCGTTATGGATCGAAGAGGAACTCACCGCCTCGCAGAGTTTACAATAAGGGGTGTAACTGGCGGCTCGATTCAGCTCTCAGGAGGGGTCGAAGTCAGGATGTTCCGCGAGTACCTGGTGCTTCGTCGATGGGATTGGAAACAAGTCGAAGCCGCGCGCTCATTGCGACTCGGCGCATTCGACTCGCGGGTCACATCCGCGCAGGAGCGCATGTGACCGCAGCTGTCGCCGATCCACGCCTTTCCGGCCGCGCAGTCAAGCGAATCGCGTTCGACGAGGAGGAAATCGCCGCGCGCGTCTCTGAGCTCGGAGCAGAAATCACCGCCGCTTATCCCGATGGCGAGCTACTCGTCCTCGGGTTGTTGAAGGGGAGCTTCATTTTCTTGAGTGATTTGGTTCGAAAGATCAATCGGCCGATCCAGGTAGATTTTCTCGTTGCAGCGAGCTACGGCGACGCAATGGTGTCGAGTGGTTCGGTAAGGTTGCTTTACGATCCGGAAACGATGCTCGAGGGAAAGCACATCCTCCTTGTCGAGGACATCGTCGACTCCGGAAAAACGCTCAACAAATTGATGGCGCTGCTCGAAGCTCGACACCCGAGCTCGCTCGAAATTTGCGCTCTTTTGCACAAACGAATCGCGGTGGAGTTGCAGTACGAGGCCAGATTCGTCGGATTTGATGCACCCCACGAGTTTCTCGTGGGTTATGGGTTGGATCACGCGGAAAATTTCCGCCATTTGCCGTACATCGCGAGTTTGCAGTAATGCCAATACCAATTCCACAGAAGCCAAAGACGCCCGGAAAATGGGGCAAGGCCTCGAAGCAGCTCTCATTCTGGGTGCTGCTCGTCCTGCTCGCCGGAACTCTTTTCACTTATATGTCGGGCGCAAAAGACGCCGCCCCGCAGATCTCTTATTCGCAGTACAATCAGGAGGTCGAGCGCGGCAACGTTGCCGCGGTTACGATGCAAGAAGGAAAACGCATCATCGGCGACTTCCGCAATCACGTCACGATCGCCGGACACCCGGCGTCGCGTTTCACGGTTCTGCTTCCGATCTCGAATTCGGATCGCGAAGTAACGCGACTTCAGGATAAAAACGTACAGATCCGCGCCGAGCCAGAGAGCACATCGTTCGGCAGCCTGATCTTCATGATCCTGCCGTACATCATCATCTTCGGCGCGTGGATGCTGATCCTTCGCCAGATGCAGGCGGGCGGCGCGAAAGCGTTCTCGTTTGGAAAATCGAAAGCGAAGCTTCTTACCGCAGATTCACCAAAGGTCACGTTCGCCGACGTCGCAGGTGCCGATGAAGCGAAGGTAGAGCTCGAGGAGATCATCGAGTTCCTGAAGGATCCCCAGAAGTTCACCAAGCTTGGCGGACGACTTCCCAAAGGCGCGCTTCTCGTCGGTCCTCCGGGAACGGGCAAGACTCTTCTTGCACGGGCAGTGGCCGGAGAGGCAGCGCGGCCGTTCTTCTCGATGTCCGGGTCGGATTTCGTTGAGATGTTCGTCGGCGTCGGCGCCAGCAGAGTGCGCGATCTGTTCGAGCAGGGCAAGGCGCACGCGCCCTGCATCATCTTCATCGACGAAATCGATGCCGTCGGACGCCATCGCGGCGCCGGACTCGGCGGCGGTCACGACGAGCGCGAGCAGACTCTCAATCAGCTGCTGGTGGAGATGGACGGCTTCGAGTCCAACGACGGCGTCATTCTCATCGCCGCGACCAACCGTCCTGACGTTCTCGATCCGGCGCTCCTCCGCCCCGGTCGCTTCGACCGTCAGATCGTCGTGGACGCCCCCGATCTTCGCGGACGTGAGGGGATCCTCAAGGTCCACACACGCAACAAGCCGATCGCTGAGGACGTCAACATCACGACGCTCGCTCGTGGTACGCCGGGAATGTCCGGAGCCGATCTCGCGAACTTGGTGAACGAGGGGGCACTTCTGGCCGCCCGCCGCAACCACGACAAGATCTACATGGTTGACCTCGAGGACGCCAAGGACAAGGTCATGCTCGGCGTCGAGCGGAAGTCCATGGTGATGAGCGAGCAGGAGCGAACTCTCACCGCGTATCACGAAGGTGGACACGCCGTCTGCACCATCAAGACGAAGGGCAACGATCCGCTGCACAAGGTCACGATCGTTCCCCGCGGGCGCGCGATGGGCCTCGCCTTCACTCTGCCCGAGGATGACCGGCTGTCGATCACCCGCGAGCAGCTCGAAGCAATGCTCGTCCGGATGTACGGCGGTCGCGTTGCCGAGGAGCTCGTGTTCGGTCACGGACGAGTTACGACGGGAGCCTCGAGCGACATTCAACAGGCTACTGGCCTCGCTCGTCGCTACGTCAGCCAGTGGGGATTGTCCGAGGCAATCGGGCCGATTCTCGTCGGGGACAACGAGCAGGAGCTGTTCCTTGGCCGCGAGATTCAGACGCGGCGCGAAGTTTCGGAGCGCACGGCGCAGCTAGTCGACTCCGAGGTCACTCGCGTGATCAAGGAAGCGTACACGCGAGCGAAGGAAACGCTGACCGAGAACCTCGACCTGCTTCACACAGTTGCGGCGGCGCTTCTCGATCGCGAGACGTTGACTGGCGACGAAGTCCAGCAGCTTGCGCGCGGCGAGACACTTCCACCGAGACCGACTCCGCCAGCGCTGCCGCCGGCGTCGGTGAAGGAAGCGACGGTGCCGCAAGCGAAACCCGCCAAGCAGCCGCTCTTTGGCGGACCGGAGGTCGCTCCGGCGTGATCTCTGTGGGCGAACGCGCCGGTGCGGTTTTGGAGCCGCGTCGGCTGCGTGCCGGCCCGCAGGAAATTTCACTCGATCGGCCGATCGTAGTCGGCATTCTCAACATTACCCCCGATAGCTTCACTGACGGGGGTAATTTTTTTTCGCCTGCGAGCGCCGTAACGCACGCGCGTCGCCTCGTTGCCGATGGCGCCGACATCATCGACGTCGGCGGTGAATCCACCCGGCCCGGTGCGTTTCCGGTCGAGGCTGAAGAGGAAGTGAGGCGGGTCGTTCCAATAATCGCAGCGATGCGCGAGCGTTGGCCGGAGCTGCCGATCTCCGTCGACACAAACAAAGCTGAAGTTGCCGAGGCAGCACTTCACGTCGGCGCAACGATGGTCAACGACGTATCTGCGCTGCGCCTCGATCCGTTGATGGCGCGAGTCATTGCAAAGAATGATTGCGCGGTCGTACTGATGCATTCGCGCGGCCGGATGTCGGAGATGGCGACCTACGAGCACGCGAATTACGGAGCAGATCCGGTTGGTGAAATCGTCGCTGAGCTCGGCGCACGCGCCAGCTTTGCTGAATCAATCGGTGTTGCGCGCGACCGAATCGTTCTCGATCCGGGGCTTGGATTCTCGAAGCGAAGCGAACACTCCCGCGCAATTCTGCGCGGCCTCGACGCGCTGATCGCGCTCGGGTATCCAGTGATGGTCGGTCCGTCGAGAAAGCGATTCGTGCGCGAGGCGATGGCCGAGGGACTCGCTGCCGTGAAGGGATCGGACGAACCGGTCGAGGCGGAAGAATTCTCAATTGCCGAACGTGACGCCGGGACGATCGGTGCTAGTGTCGTTGCGCTCACTCGTGGTGCGATGCTTTTCCGCGTGCATGAAGTGCGCAACCACCGTCATGCACTCGATGTGGCGTGGCGAGTACTCTGTGAGAGATAGCAGATCTGCGACGACGGCTCTGCTCGTATTTGTAACTCTCTTTCTCATCTACATCGCAACACTTGCTCCGGGAGTCACGCTCTGGGACTCGGGTGAATTTCTCTCTGCTATTCACTCGCTCGGGATTCCTCATCCTCCGGGAACGCCACTCTACGTTTTGATCGGCAACGTCTGGGCGAAGATTTTTTCGCCGATCTTTGGATTCGCGTACTCGATCAATCTCTTGTCAGCACTGTGTTCAGCGATCGCTTGCGGGTTGATGGCAAATCTTTTCGTTCGCTGGACTGGTGATCGGCTTGCCGCATATTCAGCCGCCGTTTGTGCAGGTGCGACATCGAGTCTTTGGCTTAGTGCAACAGAGACCGAAGTGTATTCGTCAGCTTTGCTTATCGGCTGTTTGATATTCTGGATCGCCGATCGCGCAGACGTCACGCGCGAGCGGAAGTGGCTGATACTCGGCGCATACGTCGCGGGGTTGGGTTTCGCTCTACATCTCACTGCGTTGCTGACGGTTCCGGCGGCCGTGTACCTGGTGTGGTCGCGGAAGCTGCTGAAGAACATTCCTCTACTGATCATCGCGTTTGTCGTCGGCGCATCTGCCGTTCTGTTCATGCTCGTTCGGGCAAAGCATGATCCTTCGATCAATCAGGGCAATCCGTCGACAATTTCCGCACTTGTCGACGTTCTCCTTCGCAAGCAGTACATGCCCGCGCCGCCGTGGCCGAGGCAAGCACCGATTTTCATTCAGATCGGAAATCTTTTCGAGTATGCGGACTGGCAGGTTGCGCTCGGGCTCGCGCCCGATCCGGCGCCGACGGTCGCGCGCACATCGCTCTCTGTCATTTATGGAATGCTCGGGATTGCCGGATTCATCGAGCATCGTCGCATCAGTCGGCGCACCTGGAGCGCGATGCTGATTCTTTTTCTGACGGCGACCGTCGGAGTGCTTTTCTATCTCAATCTCAAAGCGAGCCCATCATATGGGGGTTCTTTCATTCCTCCGAATGCGAAGCATGAAGCGCGCGAACGAGATTATTTCTTCGCGCTCGCGTTCATGTGCTGGGGATTGTGGGCGGGGTTTGGCGCTGTTCGCCTCGCGCGACGCTTGAAGCGAGCGCCTGCGTGGCTGCCCGCTGTTGCAACCTTCGCCGCATTCGTACCGGTCATCTTCAACTGGAGTGCGGTGAGTCGCCGCGTCGAGCCAGCCGCATCGGAGGCTCGACGTGACGGGATGAATATTCTCACGTCAGCACCACCTCACGCCGTAATTCTTGCGCGCGCGGATAATGAGACTTACCCGGTGTGGTATCTCCAGGAAGTCGAGCGACGGCGGCGCGATGTAACGATTGTCGTTGTGCCGCTCTTGCCTGCGGAGTGGTATCGCGCCGAGCTGGCGCGGCGTGAGCGATTGCTCACGCCGGATTTCGTTCCTACTTGGCGCGGCGCGCCGCAGATTGTCGCTGCGTTGTGCGAAGGTGCAGCGCGCGAGCATCGGCCCGTCGGTGATGCGGGAATGATGACCCGAGATAAAATTCCCGCGACATG
This sequence comes from Gemmatimonadaceae bacterium, assembly GCA_041499635.1. GTDB lineage: Bacteria > Gemmatimonadota > Gemmatimonadetes > Gemmatimonadales > Gemmatimonadaceae > UBA4720. The sequence continues at coordinate 877 of JBGQKT010000079.1, read as the reverse complement.
CGCCTCATACTAACCGCAATTCTATTCGCCGCGAGTGCAGCGGCGGCTCAAACTCCACCGGCGGCCTCGAAACCTTTCGCGGCCATCGAGGGAGTTGCAATCGACAGTTTGCACCAGGACGTTCTGCGCGGAGCCTTGATCACCGTCGAAGGAACGGCCGCCGGCGCAATCACCGATTCTCTCGGCAGATTCAGAATCGACAGCATTCCGCCGGGCACTCGGCGAGTTGAAGTCGCGCATCCGATTCTCGACACCATCGGAATTGCATTGCTCACGCCTCCGCTCAAGCTCGATGCCGGCCAGCAGCTTCACCTTGTGGTCGCGATCCCGTCTGTGCAGACAGTCATCGCCGCGCGATGCACTCCCGGAGAGCAGCGGGTAGGGCCCGGTGCATTGCTTGGCACGGTTCAGTACGCGGAGAGCGAAGGTCCGGCAGAAGGTGCACAGGTAATTCTCGAATTCGTCGCGATTCGGATTTCGGGAAATAACATTCAGGCAGTTCCTTATCGACGTCTCGCTACAGTTGCTTCCAACGGTCACTTCAAGCTTTGCGGACTTCCAGACGATCTCTCGGGATCGGTGATGGCAATAAGCGGATTGGATTCAACGGGGCAGCTTGGTGTTCATCTCTCGTCTCGTGTCGGCGTTGTCGGCCTCGAGCTGCCAGATCCCTTGCCGCACGTGTCCAGCGTTCCGGGCGCGCCGAGCACGACAGTCGGTCGAAAAGGAAATGCGGTCCTCACTGGCACTGTTCTCGATCCTTCGGGAATGCCGTTGTCGCGTGCGCGCGTTTCCGTCGCGGGCGATACCGCCGCGACTTTGTCAGACGATGCGGGGCGATTCACTCTTCATAACTTGCGGTCCGGAACTCGCACGG
>JBGQKT010000078.1:0-13410 GCA_041499635.1 Gemmatimonadaceae bacterium | reverse complement strand
GTCGGCGAGCGAGCTCAGCAGATAATCGAGAAACGGCCGGCCAGTTTGCGTCGCCATCGGGATCATCGCTTTGAGCCCGATGTCCGCGACGGCTGCCTGCATCGCGGGGAGATGCGCAGCCTCGTCGGGCTTTCGCATGCGCGTGCCTAATCCGCGCGCGAGAATCACAACCTTGGTTGTCTCGATGTTGCCGCTCAATGCGAAATCCTACTCCGCGTCGGAAAAGGGAACTTCGATCTCCATTCCGTCACGAGCGACGACCGTGTTCTCGAACACTTCCTTCGCTTCGCGCAACAAATCCGCCGTGCTCATCGAGTAGCGCGCGGAGAGATGCGTCAGCGCGAGCTGCTTCACATTCGCCTGAGCGGCGACAGTCGCAGCTTCCCGGGCTGTCGAGTGACCTGTTTCGGCCGCGCGTTGCAGCTCTTCGTCGCCGAATGTCGCTTCGTGTATCAACAAATCCGCATCGCGCGCCGCTTCGATACTCGCCTCACTCGGCCGCGCATCACCGGTAAGAACAACGCGTCGTCCCGGGCGTGTCGGTCCGACAAGTGACGCGGCCTCGATCATTTTCCCATCGGCGAGCGTTACGCTCTGTCCGCGGTGGAGCAGTCCCCACATCGGCCCTTCGGGAATTCCAATCTCGCGCGCTAGATCCGGATTGAATCTTCCGAGTCGCGTTTCTTCGACAATCGCATAGCCAAATGCGACGCGTCCGATTCCGTGATCGACGGGAAACGGAACGATGCTGTAATCCTTTCGCTTCACCGGCGTTTCCGGAGTGATCTCGCGATACTCCATTGGAAAGCTCTCTTTTTCGCTGCCGATCTGGATTGCCCGTCGCAACAGGGATTCCGAGCCGGGTGGTCCCCATAGAGTCATCGGCTCTTCGCGTCCTTGAAGCGCGAGAGTGCGAAACAATCCGATGACGCCAAGCATGTGGTCGGCGTGCATGTGGGTAAAAAAGATGTCGCGCAGCGAGAAGCTCGTTCCGTAACGCATCATCTGCCGCTGAGTGCCTTCACCGCAGTCGAACATCAGCGTTTCGCCCTCCCGTATGACAACGAGCGACGAAACGTTGCGCTCGACCGTCGGGCGCGACGCTGAAGTTCCAAGGAATCGAACGGTGAGCGACATGGGCGGAATATAGACGCCCCCGGGCGACCGACGGACTACCCAAGCATGTGATAGACGTCGGAGCTGCCTGTCGGATAAGCAGGCACCATGTGCTTCAGATCCTCGCGCTTGAGCCCGTTCCTTATCGCAAGCGCAAACAGGTTGATCACTTCTTCCGCGTGAACGCCGAACAAATGCGCGCCAAGCAGGCGGTCGCTGCGCGCGTCGATCAATGTCTTGAAACGGCCGTAGGGAGATGCGACGCTGCTATTCGTGAACCACGCTGATGTGTCTCCCGCATTCACGACAAAATCGAGGTGTTGCTCACGCGCTTGCGCCTCAGTCAGTCCGACGCTCGAAAGCGGCGGACTCGTGAAAACAACACTCGGTATCGCTCGATAGTCCGGGCGGGCGTGATTGCCTGTAAGCAGGTTCGATGCGACGACAGCTCCTTCCATTGCGGCGACGGGCGTCAATGCAACCGAGCCCTCGGGGAGTGTCGAATCTCCCGCAGCATAAACGCTCTCGTTGGAAACGCTTTGAAGAAATTCGTTCACGACTACGCCGTGCTTCGGATCCACGTCGACGTTTGCAGCACCGGGCGAAAGGCCATCGATGTTTGGGACGCGTCCCGCTCCATGCACGACGTAATCGACGTCCACGAAATCGGTTCCATTCTCGGTTGAGCAGTGAACACGCAGCTGGTCGCCGACGCGTTCAACGCTCGTAACATCGTGACCGGGCTTCATATCGATTCCAAGGTCGCGCGTGCGCTGCACGAGATTCTGAACGAGATCGTCATCGAAATGTGAGAGCGGAGTTCCGCGACCGAAAATCGTTGCGTTCGCTCCCGCTCGTTGCGACAGATGCGCCAGCTCGAACGAGATGTAGCCGGCGCCGATGAAGGCAATTCGGTGCGGAAGCTCATCGAGCTCGAGAAAACCCGTGCTCGTTCGAACTTCTGTCTCGCCCGGAATCTTTAGGGGAGCGGGGCGCGCCCCCGTAGCGATGACAAAGAACTTTCCGCGGAGCTGATCATCCCCGATCGCAAGAGTATCTCGGCCCACGAATCGCGCCTGACCGTGCACGGTCAGTACGCCCGCGTCGCTGAGAGATTTTTCCCGCCGCTCGGGTACAGGATCGGTGAACGATCGCTTGAAGCGCATGAGCGACGGCCAGTCAATCTCTGCGCTTCCGGCAACGCCATGCGGAGACATGCGCCGATGCCAATCGACGACTTCGGCCGCCTGTATCAGAATCTTTTTCGGATCGCACCCGCGCAGTGCGCACGTTCCGCCGTACGGTAGATCGTCGACGATTGCGACTTTCCAGCCAGCCTTCGCGCATCTTATGGCGGGCGTGAATCCGCCAGCGCCGGTACCGATAACGATTAAATCGAATAGAGAAGTCGTCACGATCGGGGCTGAATATATGGGTTCCGTGTTGCCCCGCACCGAACTTTCTGAGGCGTGGGTGTAGGAATCTGGAGCGGCGAAACTCCAGCCGAGCAGTCATACATTCCGACGCAGCAGGTTTACTCACATGAAAAAATTTTTCGTGGCAATCTCATTGGGCATGTTGGCGATTGGCTCCGCCGCGTGCTCAGATATCGTTAACGGACTTGGCGGTTACAACGCGCAGGGCAGCTACGATCTGAGGACTTTCAATGGGACGCAGATACCGGCCGTCGTTTACGATGATGGCTTCGAGCAGCGGCAGGTTCTGCAGGAGACGTTCACGATCTACTCCGATGGCACTTACACCGACGACTATACATTGCGTATTTACTCCCGTAGTGGAAGCACGCAGCAGACTTACCGCGATGCCGGGACCTATCAGCAGAACAACACGGCGCTCCAGTTCAGGGACTCTTCGACAGGTGACGTTTTCACCGGATCGATCACAGGAAATGTGCTGACGGTGAGCTATCTGGGCGACATTTACGTGTACCAGCGGTAAGGGATCACTTTTCGCTATCGTGAAGCGAGGCAAGAAGTTGCAAGGTTGTTACGGTTCGGTTTCTCTTGACTTTTGGCTGGATTAGGGTATTTTGTAAGAGTTGAAAGCCCCGTGACTTTCTGCGGGGCTTTGATGTTGTAACCCGTGTGCGACGGGAGTGGTGGCCCTTCCAATCTGGGCGAGTCATGCCGGTCGCGCATTGTCGCGGGGCTGTAGCTCAGCTGGGAGAGCGCTGCAATCGCACTGCAGAGGTCAGGGGTTCGATCCCCCTCAGCTCCATGTAGAGAGATTCGCCAAATGTGGCGGATTGGTGTAATAAGAAGTCATAGGGTTAGCTGCCCGCCGCCGCTCGGTAGGACGTAGAGTTCCAATGACGGCGCGCGTGGCACGTTAGCGCGGCCAGAGAGCCGCTGACAAATGCCGCGAGATCCAATGGATCGACGCGGCATTCGAATTTCTATGAGCCGTGCGCAGAAAACGGAGGCTCGGCGTGGAAGCCAATTTCTGGATTGGTCAGGCGGTCATAGCGGGAAGCTTCGCACTGATTGCCTATCTCGCAGGCCGGCTTGTTGAGACCACCGACCTCAAGGTGAACTACACGCGAAAGATCAACTTCTTCGCGATTTTCCTTTTGCCGCTCCTTCTTGCCCGGCTCTTCCCGTATGAGAAATCGTTCCTGACGATAGCGCTACGATCTCTCGTGGCAGCTGGCATGTTCGTCGTTTTGATCGAGCCGGTTCGCAAGCGTGTCCCCGTGTTCGCGACAATGTTTCGATCATTCGACCGCCCGGAAGATCGCCCGCACACCCTTATGTGGTTGAGCACGCAGATCATCGTCGGCAATCTCGTGTTGGTGCCGATGGGTTGGCTCTTCGCGGCACGCGGAATTTCCGAATTGATGTTCGTGCCCGTACTCATTCACGGCATCGGTGACGGGCTCGCAGAGCCCGTTGGAATTCGCTGGGGTCGTCACCGGTACTCGACGCGAGTGCTCCTCAGTCGAGAGCGTCGTTTCACGCGCAGCTACGAAGGCAGTGCGTGCGTCTTCATCGCCGCAATTCTCGCCGTTCTTGTTTTCCATAACAGCTTTACCGTCACGCAGCTCGTCGTAGCGCTGCTGACAATCCCGCTGATTATGACGCTCGCAGAAGCATGGTCGCCGCACACATGGGATACGCCGTACATGTTTTTGGCAGGGACGGCGTCGTTACTTGCTGTGAAGGCGCTGATCTGAAGTCGCTCGACTTTGAGTAGCTAAGGCAACAACGCTCGAATATCGTTTCGCAGCGCGTAGAACGCGTCGGCGCTGAAACGGTTCTCCTCAGTCTCCGAATTTCCGACAAAATCTCCCATCGCTTCGGCACCGAGGCGTCCTAGGAATCGGAGGATCGCACTTTCCTGCACAACGGTGAGAGTGCGCCTCGCGATGATTGTGGGATTCCCTGGATTCTCGTGGAGCACCAGCCTGAACATCGCGCCGCCTCCCTGGAACGGACGCTTGAGCGGCGTATGAATCATGAAGCTCACGGCAGCCGGGAGTTTGAAGTCCGGCTCGCGAGTGAATTTGAGGAGCCATCCGCGATCGTGATCGCTGTCTATGACCGACACGTCCGCAACCAGGGCGTGATATCCGACCGTGAAGAAAAGAATCTTCGTCGTGAAGTCTGACGTCAGCTGAAGATCGTTCGGAATTGGACGCACCGGTCCGTTGAGCGGAGCGAAGTGACCGTTCAGGCTTCGGAGACGGAGAGTCATATAGTTGTCGTGGCCGTTTATCTCGATCCATCGTCCGCCCCGCTTGTCTGTAACGACTGCTTTGTACTCGGCGGGGGTGACGTACTTATCGAGATATTTCGCGAAATCGGGAAATGTCTTTCGTATTCCGTCGGGATTCAGGCGAACGCCGAGTAGCATCATCGTCGCCGATTCCGCATCACGCGTCGCGACCAGTGTGTCGAGTGAAAAGAGACGGCCCATTGCTGCGGTCGTGCGCGGAAAGTTCGTGCGATAGTCCGCGCGAAGGTCCGCGACTGATCGATTTTCCGCCGAGAGCATCAACTTCGATATCACGTCGGCGAATTCGTCTGGCTTGATTCGACCGGTAGTGATGTCGACGTTCGTGAGCCACTCGAATTGATCGTCGCCGAGACGGCGGAGTCGGATGTAATGGCGGGAGTCTCCGGCGCCGTTTGCCGGAGTCGTGGGCCATGGTCGTGCGGTGAAAAGGTAGCGATTGTTCGCGAACTCGCCGTCGATCGTGACGACTCGTGTCGTGTCACTGTACCAGGCAGTCCAGACGCTGGTATCGTTGAAGATCTGTGACGGAGTGAGCGCTTTTTTGCCGAGCTTTCCTCGCGCGATGAGAAACTTGGGCGAGCGAGTGACGTTGGTGAATCGCTGTGCGATTCCGCCGAAGAGATCGTCGGCGTTGTTGCGCGCGGCGGTGGCATTCGTTCCAAAGGCAGGTGCGACATCGCGACATGCGCCGAGGGTGAGTATCACTGCGGCGACGGCGAGGATCGATTTGCGGGATTGATGAATCACGGGGTGAGAAACTTCAGCGATGGAGTGGCGGCACGGAACCCCGGCGATTGATGTGAGGTTATCAACCGGCTAATTTGGACTCACTGCCTCGGGAACTCGCGAGGCACTTTTTTGCCCCTTGGTGTAACTGGCAACACGTCTGACTCTGGATCAGAAGAGTCCTGGTTCGAGCCCAGGAGGGGCAACTCTAACGGCAGCTAGAACGGCAGCCAGTGGCTGCCGTTTTTCGTGTCGGTTCAAATAGTTTTCCGTGCGAATGGAACTGTTCGGTACCACCCTTGCTTGCAAATGCATTACCCCTGTGCAAAAAAAGCGCGGCTTCCTAGTGTTCCCAAATCCGAGTTTGTTGTGATCGCCATCCGAAAGTTGACCATCGCAGGCCTGGCCTCTCTCGAGCTAACGCTCGGTGCAAGGCTCCTCGCCCAGGAGCCCGACAGCTCGGTGACTTCAGAGCCGCAGGCCACGTTCGGCGCAGGCATCTCCGCCGGAGCGGCCAGCTTCCGGAACGGCAGCTCCTCCCAGGCTTCATCGCTAACTCTGCAGTATTCGCCGGTGAATTGGCTGACATTTTCGACCAGCCCCGGTTTCGCGCGCTCGACGGATTCAACCGGCAGGTTCGTGGTCACCGGGCCCACTGATTTTCCTGTAGACGCCGGCGTATCGCACACCTTCAAAGGCGGCTGGTCTCCAACGCTTGGACTTTCGTTGGGAGTCACATTGCCTGTCGGTGATACGACGACAGGCTTTGGCAACGGGAGCGTTGATTTCGGCGGCTCGCTGGGAGTTTCTGTCTCACCCGCGCCCTCCGCTCACCTTGCGCTGGGAGCGGGTCGCGGTCTTTCGGGAATTTCCGGATCTTCGTTCGCCGCCGGCTCGACCACGTCGATCAGCGCTGAGGCGAGCGCGGATGTGGGCGAGCGATCTACCGTCGGTCTCTCCTATGGAGAAGACTTTGGACAATCGTCAGCGGAGCCGCTTGCGCACGTGATTGGCGGCGGAGTTTCGTACGACATTGCTGGTCCCCTCGCGCTGACGCTCGATGCTTCACACGGGTTCGGACAGGAAAGTGCTAAGTGGGTTGTCTCGCTTGGCGTGGGTACTGCGTTCGCCGGGATCTCGCCGGTGAGTCCAACCACTCCGCTCAGGCGGCTGAGGGCACTGTTTGGCGGTAATGGAGTCGGCTCATCAAAGCGGGCCAAAGGCGCGAGTGCTGTTTCGTGTCGGGCGCGCAAGTGCCAATAGTGGAGCTGGAGCTAGAACCTCATCGCCACTGATAACCCCGGTCCTGTGGCGGAAAAGTAGGGAGCAACCTGAACTGAGCTAAGCGCGGTCTCCGCCGTCTCCCCGGCGGTTTCGGGATTCTTCACCTGTGTCGTTGCGACACGCCCCTTTCTTACGGCGATTTTCGCGAAAGTCTCGCCGAGTGCAATCGCCAGCGGATAATCGCTCGCCCAGTGCACCTTGTTGTTGAGCATCTCGAATCCAAGAAGAGTCATCATCGAATATCCGACGGGCTTGATGAATCGGTATTCAGGATAATTGCTCGAGATGACGGTCAACGTCGTCATTGCAGTCGCCATATGTCCGGATGGGAACGCGTCGTAGCGCGGCGTGTGACGCGCATAGTCGGCCTGGTTAGGAAAAATCCTCCATTCTCCGCCGCGCTCAGTGCTCACGAAGGGACTCTCGCGACCGGTTAGATGTTTGAGTAGCTGCGTCGCGAACCCCGTGGTGATGATTGCTTCGGTCAGCTCGCTTGCGGTCTGCTCCGCACGATTGTCGTTTTTTGCGAGGCCGTATGCGAGGAAGGATCCGGCGATCGAGAAATGAGTGATCCCGTCACCAATGAAATACATCGCCGTCCCCACATTGTCGGGACCGCCGATGGGAAGCGAGAGTCGTTTTCCGCCCAGCGCAAGCGATAGATGCGCGTAGGTTTTCTGATGACTGCTGTGTGAGAGGTCGAGTCTGTCTCCAAGCCGGTATGCGTCGTCTGTTATTTTCTGGTCTGCCTCGACGAGAACCGCGGTCTCCAACACCATCTCGCCGATCTTCGGCGCGTTCTTTTTTCGGAACGTGATTCTCGAGAAGTCCGCGATGTCACCGGGGAAATTTCTTATGAAGGCAAACGCACGGGGCTTGTTGTAAGTCGGTTGGGCGGGCGTGTTGACGATGGAATCAATCGCGTCCGGCTGCTGCGCCCGCGAAGAACAAAGCGGCGCAGCAGTCGATATGAGAAACACGACTGCTGTTCTGAATCGGATCGTGCCTAACACGCCCGAGTACCTCCGCGATTTTCGGGCCGAGCGTTGCGACCGGCGCAAACCAGTACAACATTGAACGACATGTCTTCACGATTGCAGATCGGAGTCATTCGGTTCCAGTCCGTCGCCTCAGCAATCGGGCAGGCACTCGGCATCGAGCCGGCGCCCGATTGCAAGATTGGACAGGGTCGAATCACGCTGACGTTCCGCCGCATCGGCGCATCGCGCTGGTCTGAGGACGAGCAGATCGAGTTCGCACTCGAAGCTGCCGCGATCGCGCGTGACGTGATTGCCAGCGATCATCGGCGCGCAGTTCGCAGACGCGCAAATCGCGCGATCGTTGTCGTCTATGAAGACACGACTCTTGTTCGAGGCTGCGAAGTAGTCGCACGGTGGGAGTGCGTGGTGCCGGTGCGACTTTAGCTGCGGGGCTGAGTCACCGCGTCCTTCGTAAAGACCAAAACTGCGGGCGGCGAAAAATTCCTGGAGTCAGTAACGGTGAGCTTATCGCCGCTGTACGTCCACATTGAGGCCTGCCCTGTCGCGGGGTCGAGGAGCCGGAGCTCACCGTTGCTCCGTGTATAGGTTCCTCTGTAAGACGTAACCTCCGGACTCGTACAGCCATTGGCGAAACAGCTCTGTGAAAGGAGGTATGCGGTGTACGTGCGATCGGCGTCAAGCCAGATTGCACCGATCAAATAATCGATATGGTCGGACTTCTGTATGGACGGAGACGCGCCATTAATGGACGTGAGCGAATACGAGCCGACATAGGATGTATCCGGCGCTGTCGCACTATCACATCCGATGATTCCCACCACGAGGATCAGCCCGATCATCCGGCGCATGTCGCCTCCTGTTGAGAAACAATGTGGGCGTCACGCGAGGAGATTCCAATACGAGTGATCACGTAGTGATCGGACAACCGGTAGCGGGTACGGACAACCGGTACGGATCGGTGGAAACAGGAAACTCGTACTTCCCTCTTGCGTACGATATATCGTTCGATATAGCTTGTTCGCCGTAACGATATATCGTCAGTACTATCGACACGTCTTTAGCAACGTCGAATGACTGGCTAACTCAAGCTCGAGAGGAAAAGAGTCAATGCGACACGGTCACTGTGGGACAGGCTACGGATGGGCATTCTCGATGCGCCCGGAAAACTTCGGATTCGATGCCGGCACATTCTGGGGAGGACGCGGAAGATCGCGCGGCGGCCCATTCGGCGGCGCTCGAATGTTCGATCAAGGCCACCTCAAGTTCGTAATCCTTCGACTGCTCTCCGAAAAACCCCGGCACGGATACGAGATCATCAAGGAAATCGAGGAGCGATTCGGCGGAATGTACTCGCCGAGTCCGGGAACGGTTTACCCGACCCTCACTCTTCTCGAAGATCTCGGTTACGCACGAGCTCTTCCCGAGGAAGGCGGAAAAAAGATCTACGAGATTACCGACGAGGGACGGAAACATCTCGCGGAGAATCAGCCGCTCATCGACGACATCTTCGAGAAGATTGCTGATTTTGCGCAAAGCATTTTCGGCGAGCCGATGATGGAAATCCATCGCGCCATGAAAAATGTCGGACGCGCGGTTTATGCATCGAAGAGCTCATCACGGACGGCCGAACAGATCGCAAAGATCAGAGACATTCTCAATCGCGCAGCGACGGAGATCGAAGGACTGTAAAGCCGACCGGTCCGTTACTGTTTTGTATACAGGTGCTCGGCCGCGTCGAGCACCAGTTCAGTGTCGAGCACGGGGTCACGGCCCTCATAGTTGCACCGGGCGACAACGTGCTCGACAATGAATCGTGGATGGAAGCGCGCCATCGGCAGCTTCTCCTCCTCGTACAGTCGCTTCATTGCCGGCTGGATTACGTCGAGATCGCACGTCAATCCGGCAGCGCTGCAGACGCGCCGGAAGATCTCGATGTATTCATCTCGCGTCGGCGGCGCGATATGAAAGTTGTACGGAATGCGCCGCATCATCGCCGCATCCATGATCGTGCGCGGCGTGAGGTTCGTTGAAAAAATCACGAGACCATCGAACAGCACCGCGAACTTCTTGCCGGTGTGAAGAGTCAGAAAATCCATTCTGCTCTCGAGCGGCAACACCCAGCGATTGAGCACCTGCTCGGGCCGAGCGATCTGCCGCCCAAAATCGTCGACGACGAATACACCACCGGTCATCTTCGTGTGAAGCGGCGCTTCGTAGTACAGGCCGACCGGATCGAATTTCAAATCGAGCATGTCAGTCGTCAACTCGCCGCCCGTGACGACCACCGGACGAGAGCAGCGCACCCAGCGGCGATCTTCCGCGGAAATTCTCGCGCGCATGAGCGACGGCTTGAGCTCATCGGAACGTACTGACTCAGGCGCAATCTCCTGATGCAGCGCTGGGTCGAAGATCTTGATGATCTCCCGCTCGACTTCGATCGCGTAGGGAACCCAGACCGATTGCTTGAAGCTTCGCGCGATTGCCGTCGCAATCGAAGTCTTACCATCACCCGGCGCTCCATAGAGGAGCATTCCACGCCCGGCATTGATCGCCGGTCCCAATCTCGCGATCAACTCGGGCGAGATCACCAGGCCTTCGAGACTCTGCGCTATCGCTTCCTGGTCGACGCGATCGTTCGTGATGTGCTGTCGATTTACTTGCGCTTGCCATTGCGCGAGAGGCACGGGAGCAGGCCCGGCATAAACCGATTGCTTGAGCGCATCCTGAACCCAATCCTTTCCGGCGGCCGAAATTCCATAGCGCAGATCGAGCTGCCGCCCCGTTGCTTCCGCGCCGAGTGGCTCAAGCAATCCTCGGCCGCGCATTCCCTCGAGCAATTCGCGCACGATTGGCACCGGCAGTCGCATGATTTCCGCTATTTCTGCCGGCTTCTTCGCGCTGTACGCGTACATCACCTTCAGCGCGAGACTCTGGAGAAAAGTCTCCTCGAGTCCCGTGTCGGCGACGCCGCCGAGCTTCGGGGGACCTTCTTCGAGAAATGCCTCGAGCCGATCTCGGTCGATAATGCCGAGACGCACGAGATTATCGCCGAGGGTGCCGCCGGCTTCGCGCTGTCGCGCTAACGCCCGGGCCACCTCTGCTTCAGATACCAGTTTTGCCGCCACGAGACTTTTGCCAAGAGGCAATCCCCAACCCTCCTCTTCCGCCATGCCGCGCCGCTCTTGATTTTGATCGCCGGTCAGCAGATCACTCGAGCGCGGAATCCCTTCGATGAAAAACGACTATCGACGCTTGATGGTAATCAATTTTCTTGCCGCCCTGGTTATCGCGCTCGCGAGCGCCGGTGCGCAGAGTAGCGAGCCTCAATTCACGATCGCCCAGATCAAAAGCTATCCGTTCCCTAACGAGCTTGCTGCTGCTCCCACCGGCTCGCGCATTATATGGGCCCTCAACGAAAAAGGACTCCGAAATATCTGGGCCGCCGAAGGTCCTGAGTTCAAAGCGCGGCGCGTGACGAATTATCAATCAGACGACGGACAGGAATTGACGAGCCTCGCAATCTCGTCTGATGGGAAGTACGCAGTTTTCGTACGCGGCGGCGATCACGGGGCAAATTGGGATTCGTCGCTTCCAGTCAACCCGACAGAAAATCCGGCGGGCTACAAAGTTCAAATCTGGTCGATTCCTTTCGCTGGCGGAGAACCAAAGACACTCGGCGAAGGCGACGATCCGGTTGTCTCACCGCTCGGCGACCGAGTTGCGTTCACGCGTAACAGAGAAATCTGGATTGCGCCAATCGACGGCTCCGCTGCCGCGAAAAAGTTTTTTTCGGCGCGCGGCGATTTAGGCGATGCGCAGTGGTCGCCCGACGGGTCGCGACTCGCGTTCGTTGCGAATCGTCAGGACCATTCGTGGATCGGAATTTTTTCCGGTGACTCGACTCCGATTCTTTGGATAGCGCCGTCTACGTCGCGCGATCAATCGCCGCGATGGTCGCCGGATGGAAAACGCATTGCGTTCGTGCGGAGTCCAGGAACCGGCGGTGCGCCGGATTCGGTTCTCGTTCCGCGCAACACGCCTTGGTCGATCTGGACTGCAGATGCAACGACTGGCGAAGCACGCTCGCTTTGGGTTTCTCCGACGACTTTGCGCGGATCGCGGCCGAATACCGAGGGCGGAACGAATCTTCACTGGGCGGCGAGCGGCCGAATTGTTTTTCTCTCGGAGATGGATGGCTGGCCGCATCTGTACTCGATCAGCGAGAGTGGTGGGCAACCGATGCTTCTCACTCCCGGCAATGGGATGGCTGAGTACATCACTCTCAGCACTGATGGAAAATGGCTGACGTTCGCCGGCAACATGGGACGCGACAGCAACGACATCGATCGCCGTCACGTTGTGCGAGTCCCCGTCGATCGTGCGTCGCCGGAAGTAATGACGCCGGGACTCGGACTCGAGTGGACTCCAGTGATAACGGGTGATGGAAAAAGCATCGCATTCATTGGCGCGACAGCGCAGCGGCCACCTGTTGTAGGCGTGATGCCGACCAACGGAGGTACAGCGAACTGGGTTGGCGCTGATCGAATCCCCCCAGACTTTCCAACTCAAGCACTCGTGACTCCGCGAAAAATCGTCTATCGATCGCCCGATGGGGTCGAGGTTCACTCGCAACTGTTCGAAAAATCAGGCGGTCCCGCGAAGAAACCTGCGGTTGTCTTCGTGCACGGAGGTCCGCCGCGACAGATGCTGCTTGGGTGGCATTACTCCGACTACTACACGAACTCGTACGCGACGAATCAGTACCTGGCGAGTCGCGGATTCGTTGTGCTCTCAGTGAATTATCGATTGGGCATTGGCTACGGTCGTGATTTTCAGCATCCGAAGTCGGCGGGATCGCAAGGCGCCTCGGAATACACCGACGTCAAAGCAGGAGCTGAATATCTGCGGACTCTGCCGCAGGTAGATCCGAACCGAATTGGAATCTACGGCGGATCGTACGGAGGATTTCTCACCGCGATGGCTCTTGCACGAAACTCGGATTTGTTTGCGGCGGGTGTGGACATTCACGGCGTGCACGACTGGACGACGGAACGCGCGCGCGGGCTAATGAACCGCGAGCGATACGAACAGCCGGCGGATCTCGAGCACGCACTTTCAGTAGCGTACAAGTCGTCGCCGATTTCGTATGTCGCCGGATGGAAATCGCCGGTGTTGCTCATTCACGGTGACGATGATCGCAACGTGCGATTTGGGCAGACCATCGATCTCGAGCGGCGCCTCGCGAAGAAGGGCGTGACATTCGAGGAGATGATCATCCCGGACGACACGCACCATTTCATGCGTCACGCGAATTCAGTGAAGGCAGACAGCGCGATCGCAGAATTTCTTTTACGAAAACTCAACGGACCAACGTCGAAATGAGTCACGCTGAGATTCGCGCGAAGTCCGGAATGATCCGGATCGCTTTTTTGTGTTGTTGGAAAGTGAGGCAAATGTTTCCAAAACAGGCGTAAAGCCGCTGATCGTATCGCTAACTCGAAGGCACGATATTTCTTGAAATTTGTGG
>JBGQKT010000077.1:0-13592 GCA_041499635.1 Gemmatimonadaceae bacterium | reverse complement strand
CGTCGGCAGTCACGACGCTGCCGCCAAGACGAAAGGCAGCAACGATTCCGTCAGCGCATCGGTCATCGGTGTGAAAGGGAGCCCGGGCGCGACGACGAGTGCCGCTCAATCGACAGTCGCTCAGAGTGGAACGGGCTCGCCGGAGATCCAGAAGCTGCGCACCGACCTGTCGACGCCAATACGCGGCCTTTACATCAATCGTTTCGCCGCGCAGAGCACGAAGAAAATGCAGCGGCTGATCGGTGTCGCCGACTCGACGGAGATCAACGCGTTCGTGATCGACATCAAGGACGAGTTCGGACTGAACTTCCACTCGAGCGATCCTCTTCTTCAGAAGAACGAGGGCACTGCGCCCAAAGTCGCGAACATGAAAGCGCTCGTCGATACGCTCAACGCGCACGGGATTCTGCCGATTGCGCGCATGGTCGTGTTCAAGGATTCAGTTACGGCGCGAATGAATCCGGATCACACGATCCGCAAAGCCGACGGTTCGCCCTGGCGCGACAAGAAGGGATTGACCTGGGTCAATCCATACGCGAACGCAATCTGGGAATACAATTTCCGAGTTGCGGAGGAAGCGATAAAGATGGGATTCGGTGAAGTTCAGTTCGATTACATCCGATTCCCCGAACCGTACAAGAGTCTGCCACCGCAAGTATTTCCGGAGCAGAACGGCCGCACCAAGCAGCAGGCGTTGAGCGAATTCTTGAATGCGGCCAACAAGAGAATCGACAAATACGGAGTGCGCACGACCGCCGACATCTTCGGGCTCGTCACGACCGTGAAGGGTGCGCTCGAAGTGGGTCAGGAATGGGAGCCGCTCTCGAAATCGGTCGATGTCCTCTTACCGATGGTTTATCCGTCGCACTATCCGCACGGATCATTTGGAATCGCTCGTCCCAACGCCGAGCCGTACAACGTGATTCACATTGCGATCTCACGCGCGAGAGAGAGGAACGCCGCATTGGGACTCAACGGACAGCGTGTTCGCCCATGGATACAGGCATTCACGCTTGGGCCTCCGAAATACGGCGCAGCTGAGATCGAGGAACAGAAGCGCGCCGTTTACGATTCCGGCTATGACAGCTGGGTCATGTGGAACCCGGGATCGCAGTATGACGTGTTCCGACCGGCGTTCGAGAAGACTACCGTCTCACGCGCGAAGAATCCGCCGGTGCCGGCGCCGAAGGTCAGCGGCGACTAGCGCTTCGTCGGTGAAGCCGGCGGTGGCGTCGGCGCTGTCGGGTTTGGATTCGGGTTTGGATTCGGATTCGGCGTTGGCGGAGTGGTGACAATAACCCCCGATCCCTGGATCGTCACAGTCGTCGGAGGTTTCCCTGTTCCCGGCTCCGTCTTGGTGATTGTGATCGGGCCGCCCGATTTATCGCGACTGATCGTGATGTTTCCGTTGCGACTCCGGAAGATGGTGGTCTTGTCGCGCGGGATCTGGTCACTCATCGTCGAGATCGAAGTCTTGATCGATTCCCTGATGACCGTGCGAATGATACCCACACCGAAATAGATCGCGACGGCGAACAATGCCCAGCCGACCAGGACTTTACGGGAAAAGAGTCTCTCGCGCGGAGGGATCGGTTCGGATTGCAGCTCGAGCTCGGCGCGCTCCCAATCACTTGGTGAAAGCTGTCGCGTGATGTTCGGCTGCGGGTCGCCGAAGCGAGGATCGTTTGGTGAGGAGTCGTTCATTTGCTCTCCATTCCTTCTTATATAACGATACGGAATTGCAGAAATAAAGTGACCGTCTCTAATCCGCTTCATCAGTCCAATGCGTTTTCTATATATTGTGGCTCGATGGTGACAATAGCGACGATCTCCGGAATGACCTGCGCTCATTGTGTGCGCGCCGTCTTCACTTCTCTTGCGGGAGTGGAGGGAATCGCGCGCGCCGACGTTTCGATCGGACGCGCGGTGATCGAGCATGACGGAACCGTCAGCGCAGACGCTGTTCGACAGGCAATCTCCATCGCCGGCTACACTGTCGTGGATTTCCGCGACGATCGCCGCGCACTCCCGGTGGTGTGATGAAAGAGTCGCGGCACACTCCCCTGCACACGCCGTTGCGCGATGAAGAAGTGCGGGGAGTGGCCGCATTGCTGGCGCCCGACATCCTCAATCTTCTCGACGAGAATCCATCGACGATTCCGGCAGAGACTGAGGAGATGCACCCCGCGGATCTCGCCGATGTAGCGGAAGCACTTCCGCGTGAGAGAGTTCGCGATCTCCTGAGCGCGCTTTCATCCGAGCGCGCTGCCGACGTTCTCGAGTATTTGAACGAGGACCTTCGCGCGGAAGTTCTCGAGGCGATGTCGACGGGCCAGGCGGCCGAGCTCGTCGGGCAGATGACGCCGGACGATCGCGCCGACGTTCTCGAGGAGCTCGAGGAAGAAACCGCCGACGAGATTCTCTCGGAGATTCCGGAGCAGGCGCGCGAAGAGACCGAGCGACTTCTCGCATACGAGCCGGAGTCCGCCGGCGGATTGATGACGACGGAGTTCGTCTCCGTCTCCGAAGACAGTCGTGTCGAGGAAGCATTGGCGGCGGTTCGACGAATTGCGCGAGGCGGCAGGCGCGAGGCCATGCATGCCATTTACGCGACCGACACCGAGGGTCGCGTGAAAGGAGTGATGTCGTTGCACGAGCTGCTCGCAGCGCCCGAAGGCGCATTCGTGCGCGATGTCGCGTGGGAGGAAGTGGTGACAGTTCCTCCGACAGCCGACCGCGAGGAAGTCGCTCAGCTAACGCAGAACTACGACCTCGTCGCAGTTCCCGTTGTCGACGATGATCATCACATACTCGGAGTGGTAACGGTCGACGATGTCATCGACGCGCTCGTCGAGGAGCACACGGAGGACGTGCAGCGCTTCGGTGGAATGGAAGCACTCGACGAGCCGTACATGCAGATCGGTTTCTGGCGAATGATCAAGAAGCGCGCTGGATGGTTGTGTGCCCTGTTCGTGAGCGAGATGCTGACCGCGAGCGCGATGCAGCATTTTCAGGTCGAGCTCGACAAGGCAGTAGTTCTCACCCTGTTCATTCCGCTCGTGATGAGCTCCGGCGGCAATTCCGGATCGCAGGCAACGTCGCTGATAATTCGTGCGATGGCGCTCGGTGAAGTCCGCTTGCGCGACTGGTGGCGCATTGCAGCGCGCGAGCTGCCCGCCGGAATTGTACTCGGCGCAATTCTTGGATTGATCGGATTCGTCCGCATCGTCACCTGGCAGCGACTCGGTATCTGGAGTTACGGCGAGCACTACATGCTCCTCGCGATGACTGTCGCGTTTGCGTTGACGGGAATTGTTGCTTTTGGATCGCTCGCCGGGTCGATGCTGCCGTTCGTATTGAAGCGAGTGGGCTTTGATCCAGCGAGCGCATCGGCGCCGTTTGTGGCGACGCTCGTCGATGTGACCGGACTCAGTATCTACTTCTACGTCGCACTCTTCTTTTTGCGCGGGACACTACTGTAGAACCGGGACACCGAGAAACTGCGGGTACCACCGGTAGCCGATACCCGCTGGCCGATAACCGATCACAGAAGACCGAGAGGCGCGGAACTACTAACTGCGGTAGTCCGTTTACAAGCCTTGCGTAATGATGACGCGAAATCGAGGTCGACGCGCATGGTTCAGTATGTCGGATTTCAGAAAATTGCGCGTTGGCAAGCGGCACAGGCTTTGGTTATCGACGCGTATCAAGTGACTCGAGGTATGCGCGGACCGCAAAGTGCCTCGACTGCCGACCAGCTCAATCGTGCTGCCATGTCAGTGCCACGAAACATCATCGAGGGCAATGCGCATGAGAGTCCCCGCGAACGTGCGCGATACTTCCGCTATGCTATCGCCTCCATATCTGAAACCGAGGGTCATGTTCAGACGGGTTACGATCTTCAAATGATCACCCGTCACGATTTCGATCGACTCGTTGAGCAAGTCGTCGAAATTCGGAAAATGTTGTACGGCTTATAAAGAGTCGCGGCAAGGAACCGTAGCCGCCTTTCGGGCCTCGGCAATCGGTCATCGGCCAGCGGGCATCGGCGACCGCTAGTACCCGCAAATTCTCGGACATCTGTGATCGGTTATATCGGCCAGCGGGTATCGGTGACCGGTTCTTACGGAACGGCTAGCAGCTCGCGATCGAAAGAAGTCAAATCTTCTGAATCATCGGCGCGAGCACCCAGTCCCATCTCGGTTCCGTACGCGGCGATGCCCTGCTCGAGCCACGCGTGTTCACCCTTGAGCACCGACATGGCGAGCTTGTAGAGATTCGCGTCGTTTGGGCCGTAGTGATTCTTGAAACTGTCTTCGACTCTGAGCCTCGCCTCTCGACAAAACGTATCGGCGAGCGCGATCGCTTCCTTTCTTCCCTTCTTTGCAAGCATCTGCGCGCGCACGCACGCCGCCGACATCGCGAACAGCTCGGCGCCGATGTCCACCGACCTGAAAAGAACGGCCTGCTTTCTCTCGAGCTTTGGGCCGTAGCGCACCATTGAATGAAAGATCGAACGACCGAGGTGGCGCGTGTTGCGCTCGATGAATCGCAAATGCGTCGCGAGCTTTCCAAATTGGCCGTATCGCTTGAGCTGACCTGTGCCGAGCCAGCGCGACGGATACCACGTGAGATAAAACGGCGTCGACCTTGCCATCGCCGAGAGTCTTTCCCTCATCGACGACTCGGGCTTCACGATGTCGAATGCGAGCTTGAAATGATGATCCACCATTTCGCGGGCGATGAACAATCTCATGATCTCCGACGATCCCTCGAAGATGAGATTGATTCGGAAGTCGCGCATCGCGCGCTCGACAGCGATTGGCTCTTCACCGCGACGCGCGAGTGACTCCGCCATTTCATATCCGCGCCCGCCGCGAATTTGCAAAGTGTCATCGATGATTTTCCAGCCGGCTTCGGTGTTGTACATCTTTGCCAGCGCCGCTTCGAGGCGGATGTCGTAGCCGCCCTGCTCGTACAAGCCGGTGGAGAGCTCAGCGACTGCTTCCATCGCGAAGGTATTTGCAGCCATCTTGGCAATTTTCTGGGCCACCGCCTCGTGCTTTCCGATCGGCTGACCCCACTGCACACGCTCCATCGCCCATTTGCGTGTGATCTGTAACATCGTCTTCCCCGCGCCGGCGCATCCGGCAGGAATCGAGAGGCGTCCCGTATTCAGCGTCACGAGCGCAAGCTTCAGTCCCTTCCCTTCCCCCCAGAGAATATTCTCGCGGGGAACCTTCACATTGTTGAATCGAATGACGCCGTTCTCGATGGCCTTGAGTCCCATGAATCGGAGTCGGTGCTTCACTTCAACACCAGGCATCGACGAATCGACGATGAACGCCGTAATCTGCTTTATCTGCTTTCCCTTGATTTCACGATCGGGCGTGCGCGCCATCACAACGAACAACTCGGCGCGCGTTCCATTCGTGCACCAGAGTTTTTCTCCGTTGATGATGAAGTGTTGTCCGTCTTCCGTCGGCGTCGCGGTTGTGCGCATGTTCGCGGGATCAGAACCCGCATCGACTTCCGTCAGCGCAAACGCGGAAATCGCGCCCTTCGCGAGACGCGGGAAATATTTTCGCTTCTGCTCGTCGGTGCCGAAAAGCTTCAGCGGCTGAGGAACACCAATCGATTGACTCGCGGAAAGAAGTGCGACGACCGAGCCATCCTTCGACGTTACCAATTCGATTGCGCGGATGTACGACATCTGCGAGAGGCCGAGTCCACCGTACTCGCGCGGAATCTTTATTCCGAATGCCCCCATGTCGCGGAGCTCTTGAATCACTGATTCGGGAATTTCGCCTGTGCGGTCGATCTCTTCGGAATTCAAGCGCGCCATGAAATCAGCGAGCTTGTCCATGAACGGCTTTGCTCTGGCCGCCTCTTCCGAATCTTCTTCAGGATGTGGATGGATCAGATCGAGACGAAACCTGCCGAGGAAGAGCTCGCGAGCGAAGCTCGGGTGCTCCCACTCGGTCTCGCGCGCCGACTCGGCAACGTCGCGCGCTTCCTTTTCGGTGGCGAGCGCTTCGGCCTTCTCGGTCATTTTCGTCTCAGGAAGAGGATCGTTCCAATAATAGAGATGGCCGCAAAGGAAAACCACTGGATTGCGTAGCTCCTGTGCGGCCCTTCATCCATCGGTGGGACGGTAAGACGCGGAGGCGTGTTCCTTGTCGTATCGCCGATGGGCGCGGTGAGCACGAGGTAGTAGGGCTTAAGCGGATAATTGAAGCGTTTCTCGAGGGCAGTGCGGTCGAGCCAGCGAAATGCGTTCGGATGGGTCGACGACACGTTCGCACCATTTCGGGGCGGTGGATATGTCTCGACGAACCCGCTCCCGCTCACTTGCGGGCCCTCACGCCACTTGCTCAGGTCCAGCGTCATTCCGTCAGGCGAGTAGACCCATCCGCGAACAACGAGAAGGGCGGTGTCGCTCGCCGGAGTCTTAAGCGGCGTGACGATGTTCACTCCGGGCGAGCCTTCTCGAGATCTCAGCGTTAAAACGATTTCGCTCGGGTAGTCGTAGGTGCCCTCCACCGAAACTCGCCGGTAGTGCGCATTGGCTGTATCGGTGGGCAACTGCGAGATCGGCACTGGTGCATCAGCCGCACGGCTCGCAAGCTCGGCATTAATTCGCTGGCGTTGATTCAAGCGGGCGAGCTGCCATCCTCCGAGTCGCATGAACCCCAGCGTAAGTACGACTGCTACGACAACGAGCGGGCGCTCTCCGACTTTCATGCATCAATGTAGCGCGCTCGGTTGTCGTGCCGCAGGCGTACTAATGAGTCCGCAGGTATTTCATTTCGCATCTCGATTTCACCTGCTGCTCGCCTATAGCGAGCGCCAAGCCGCCCGGCTGCAACGAATAGGTGTTGCCCCACCAGTTTTTTTCGTGATTCTGTGGAACCCCACCTACGCAAAACAAGACGCCAAGCGGTGTCAGGCGGATCGCATCGCGCCTTCCGCCCATTATCGTCAAGTTGACGACACCGTCCCTCACGATGTCCGCGAAGTCGAGCGCACGCGCGACGCGCCTTTCCACCATCGGATTTTCGCCAACGCCCCGATATGCGCTGTTCCACTTAGGTATTGGAGATTCGTACGCTTGGGTTTGGGCCCTCGGGACGGATAGCATTCGTGGTGCGTTGCTTAAACCCTGCGGCTGACGATCTGCGAGTGATTCAATCACGCTCACGCATCCACTCATGCCAAGAAATGCGAGCGGCAGCGAATATCGGATAAGGCGGCGAATAGTTGACATTTTCTCTCCCGCATTGATGGTCGTTTTAGTTCGTGACCTGCGTGGAGATTAGCCGCCCGCGTAGGCGGTCAAATACGTCAGCTGACGTAGCAGGCCGGAGGGCCCGCTAGAAGAGTGATAACTGCTCTCCGAGCTGCTCTGGGTCGACGGGCGTCTGCCCGATTCGCCTCTGTAAATCGCGCGCCGTCGCGGGACTGTGCCCCGTGAAAGTGTTCGCGATATAGCAGAAAACGTCCTTCACCTGGCTCGCCATTTCCAGCATCGTGTCGGTCCAGACTTCGATCTCGCGCGATCGGTCGATTTGCACGCGCGAGTAATCGACTAGATCACGATGCGGTCCCATCCATCTCACGTAGAGAAAATCAGTAGTCGGACGTCTAGCGAGTGACAGCATTGTCCTTCGCGGAATCCATCTGCCTTCGACGATCGCGAGCGCAATGTTGCGATCACGAAGCAACGCGAGTACTCCCTCGGTAATCCATCCGCGATGACGAAATTCGATGGCGAATCGAAGATCGCGCGGCAACTTTCCAATGAAATCAACGAGCGCGGGCAGCTCATTTGGCTCGAAGTCGGGACCGAGCTGAACGAGAATCGGCCCGAGCTTCTGACCGAGCTCTCGAACGGCATCGAAGAATTGTACGGACGCTCCAGTGACATCACGCAGGCGCTGCTCGTGAGTAACCTCCTGCGGCATCTTGAGCGCGAAGATGAATCCGGGTGGCGTTCGCGCCGCCCATCCCTCGAGAGTTGTCGGAGCTGGAATTCCGTAGAATGTCGAATCGACTTCGACGGTTTCGAACGCGCGCGAATATACCGGGAGAAAATCCGCCGGTCTTGTGTTGATGGGATAGAACGATCCGACCCAGTCGTCGTAGTTCCAACCCTGGGTTCCCACATGAATGTTGTCGCGCACGGCCGGGAATCGGCTCAATACCCCGCATGATGTCAAGGGAGAAATCTGGTCTCGAAATTGCCCCTTTAGCTTCGCTGAAATACAGCCGCGAAATTGATTCCAAGGGGGTAAACATGGACCGCAAAGACGAGCTCGAGCCGCGAGAAGGCGGAGTTCTGCACCACGACGACACACCGAGTGTAGGGGATGAGGTCGGTGAGGCAGTTGGTGGCGTTTCAGGGGTCGTAGCGGGCGCGGCCATAGGATCAGCAGCAGGGCCGATCGGAACAGTGATCGGGGGAATCGCGGGAGCCGTCGGGGGATGGTGGGCCGGACGCACGGTTGCCGAGGCGACGCACAAATTCTCTCAGGATGACGACACGTACTATCGCGAACGCTTCGAGACTAGACCTGGCCGTCTAGCCGATCGGAGTTACGACGATGTTCGTCCCGCATATCAGCTGGGGCACATCGCCAGCATGAACCCGGATTACAATGGTCGGACGTTCGACGAAGTCGAGCCCGATCTTCGCCACGGTTGGGGTAACGATCTCCGTGCTCGACACGGTGACTGGTCGGCTGTACGACCGTGCGCCGAGGAGGCGTACAATCGGACCTCGTCGGTTGCGTCGCGCGAGCAATTGAATCGCGGGACCGACGAGCATCTGCACGACCCGGTCGCCGATCCCCGCTAAGCCGATAACCGGTAACGGAGGTCCGAAACTAAAACTCCTAACTGGGTGAGTTCTCGGACCTCGGTGATCGGTTATCGGCCAGCGGGTACCGGCGACCGGCAGTTACCTGTAAGTCTCAAAAAATCCTGAGCCCGTTCCACTAATCGGCGAGCCTCCGACGCGCCCCGAGATTCGCGCGCTTCCCTTCATCTGAACGAAGATCGAAGCGCTCTCGTCATCGCCACGTTCTTTCTGCCGCCGAGTGTCGGTGCCGATTGCGTCTTCGATGTTCAGCGCGACGCGGAGAGTATCGGAGCCGTGCGCGTCCGCGAAAATTGCGCGCGACGGTACTCGAATAGCTCGACCGTCGACGACGATTTCGCGATTGTCCTCGTACGCAAGGCTCCGGGGACGAAACACCGCGCGAAATCCGAGTGAGTCTACGAGATACACAACGATAGGCGTGCGCTGGCCGGCGCGGTCCGGACCGATGATGCGGCCATACAATATTGTATAGCTGCCTGCGCGGGCCGCACCCCAATCCCAGGTCACGCCGCGCCACACTCCCCAGTTGTGATCGTGATACGATTGCGCGCCGTCGAATTTCTCGCATTTCCGTTCGACACACAATTCGCCGGTCGCCGATGCACGAAGCCCGGGAACGGTGTAGCCCGATACGAAATCATCGGAGCTGAGCGCTGCTCCCGGAAAATACGCACCGGGCGCGGGCGTCACGACGAGCGAGACGCGCAATGGCGCTCCGCCGTATTCTTCTTTCGCCACGGCGTAAACGAAGTAGTTTCCATCGGGTTGCACGGTTACAGCAGATTCGCCGAGCTTGACGTTCGCGTCAGTGGTTGAGAATCGAACATTCTCGCGCGGAATGAGCGACACGAACTTCCGCGTCCGGCCCCCCTCTTCGCGAAGAGTGATCGTGACGCTCCCGCCCCACTTCGTGGTTCTCGGATCGCCTCCAACGATGAATGAAATGAACGCCCATCGCTTTCGATCGGGGGAGAGAACATTGAAATAGTGCCATTCGGCCCAGCTGTCCCCGTTCTTCACACTGTCGGCGGGAATGTGAAAGTGATCGATCTCGTGATGCAGCTCTGCAGGAGTCGGAGACATGTACTTTCGATCGCCGTCATCGTCTGTCCACGTACCTGCCTTCAATTCGGGCGGCGCATGGACTTTGACATTCGCCGACGGAATCTCGCCTGACGCGCGGACAGTCCATTCCTGACCGGGGCGCACGTACATGTACAACATCCTTCCGTCGATTTGCGGTGCGACTGTAGATACGGTCGACGCCAGCCGCGGTGAAGCAAGAAGCTGGCGATAGATGAACCGACTGTGATCGATCGAAAAGAAAAGGCCGCCCACGCCTCCAGTCTTCATCACTTCGACATCGATGCCCTGTGGAAGCACAGTGATCGATCCGCCTCCAACGAGCTTTTCATCGCGTGCCTGCGTGAGCAGCGCTTCGCCCACCGAGAGAAGCACAATCATCACGGAGACTCCAACTCCATAGCCGAAGAACAGCAGCACCGATCGCCACGGTCTGTAAACGATGTTTCGAAATGCGAGAAGTGAAATCATCGTTCAGCCATCCACGATGAGCCCGTCGCGCATGTGAATCTTGCGCGATGCTGCACTCGCGAGCTCCTCATCGTGAGTTACAACAATCAGCGTCGTCCCATCGCGATTGAGTCTCCCGAACAGTCCGATTATCTCTGCCCCTGTGCGCGCGTCGAGCTCGCCTGTGGGCTCATCAGCGAGAAGAATCGCGGGATGATTCGACAATGCGCGCGCGATCGCAACGCGCTGTTGTTCTCCACCCGACAATTCCGACGGACGATGTCGCTCGCGATGCGCGAGGCCAACATACGCGAGCAGCTCTTTCGCTCGCGCGATGCGATCGGATTTTGATGCCCCAGCTTCGGCCATCGGGAGCTCTACATTCTCGCGCGCCGAAAGCGTCGGCATCAGATAGAATCTCTGAAATACAAAACCGATGTTGCGCAAGCGAAATGAAGTGGCGTCGCGATCGTTCATTCGAGCGACGTCCGTGCCGTTGATGACAACTGAGCCGCGCGTCGGCCGGTCGATTGCACCAAGCAAATTGAGAAGCGTCGATTTGCCGCATCCCGATGGGCCGACGATCGCTACGTAATCGCCTTGGGGCACATCGAAGGTCACGCCGGAAAGCGCGTGCACGATTTCCTTGCCAAACGAATACTCTCGCGTGAGATCGCGTGCTTGCACAACCGCCGGTGCACTCACGCGATTGCTTCCTCGCGCAGCGTAGTTGCAATCGGGAGCGACGCCGCGCGGAATGCGGGATACACGCCTGCCGCGATTCCCGACAACGCGAGTAGGCCGAGTGCTGTCCACGCAGCTTTTGGCTGGAATAGAAAAAAGTCGATCGCTTCGGGCAATCCCGGAAACGATGAAAGAATTCCGTTGAGATATCGTCCTGTCGCCAAGCCGAGCAGCAGTCCCGCGAAAGCACCGACGAGACTGATCGCCATTCCCTCCATAACGATCTGCTGCACGACATGCGCGCGCGATACACCAAGTGCGCGCATGACGGCAATCTCTCCGATTCGCTCGTTGACCGAGACAGTGATCAAGGTTGTCACGAGAAGAAATCCGACGAAGAGACTGACGCTCCCGAGTATCACCGCGAGCTGTCGGAAATAACGAAGACGCATATCCACCTGATCGAGCGCAGACTCGGTCGAAACCAGATTCGCTCTAGGGCCTTGTTCCTTGATGAATTCCATCGCCGAATCGATGCCGGCTCCTTCGCGAACGCGAATCATTATCAGCGATGAAGCGTCGTCTCTCTCTGCGCCGCCCATCTGTTGCAGAGTGCGAAGCGGCATCGCCGCAGCTCGCTGACGAGTAGCTCCATAGAGAAAGCGGACTTTGCCTGTGAGCACGAGTCGCCGAACGCCTGTGTACTCCCTCGTTTGCGGGTCATAGCCGTTTGCCACGGCGAGAGTGTCTCCGATGCGCGCACTGAGTGCGCGGAAAAGCGCATCGTTGACGACTATCTCGTTCGGCGCAAGCGGATCGCGACCCGAGACGAGCTCATAATCTCCCTGAACTCTCGGCTCCAGTCCAAGCGCAGAGCTCGCAACGACGCTGTCTCCGCGCGGAAAATGAATCGACCCGCCGAGTACCGGGCTCACCGCAACGAAGTTTGGATTCGCGCGAAGCTTGCGCACTAATTCGCGGGTGTTCCCCATCGATGCTTCGGTGTCGAACGGAAGCGTGCCCTTGGGAGATAAACGAAGCTGGAATCCGCGAGAGAGAAGCAGATTTCTGAATGACTCGCGCATGCCGGTGGACATCATCACCATGTCGAGCAACATCGCCGCTGCGACGGCCACGCCGAGCATTGCGAGGAGTGTTCGTGTACCGTGGCGTCGGAGCGATGACCACGCGAGAGCAATCGGCATCAGCGACCGAAAAGAACGAGTGGCGGCGTTCGCACGAGACGGAGCGACGCAAGAATTCCGGCGGTAATTCCAAGCGCGAGTGAAAGCGTTACCGCCAGCGTCACGATCGACGGAGTGATGATCGAGAACGCGACGGGCGTGCGATACACGCCGCGATAATACCAGTTGATGAAAAACGAGCCAACCCATCCGACTCCAATACCAAGCGCGCTGCCGACGAGCGCGAGCAATGCGGCTTCGATAACTACCGAGCGCATCACCGTTCGTCTTGAAATTCCCATCAACCTCAGAGCGGCTACATCGCGTCGCCGCTCCTCGACTTTGAGAAGCATGATGCAGAGGAGAAAAATTGCGCTCGCGACGATTGTGATGACGCCGATTGCTTTGTGAAACCGGCTTACGACTTGAAAAGTCTTCGACGTTCCGACGGCGATGTCCTTCGAGCGGTGCGCCTCGAAACCGAACGCAGCGGAATTGATCTGGTCGATCGTTCGATCGATCGAGCTTTCATTTCGAGTCGCAATCGCGAAACGGTCGACGCGATCGCCGTACTTTGCGATCGATTGAAGGTGATCGAGATGCATGCGAATGCGATACTCGCTGCGCGCGACTTCGGATGGATCGGTGCCGCGCTTTACGATTGCGGAGATTACAACGGTGTCGCCGGGCGTTTCGGGAATTGGAGAGAGAATAACGCGGTCGCCGACTTTGAGATTCGCATCGGCCGCGAGACGCTCATCGATCGCGATGGCGCGCTGCGGCGCCTGAAGAAGAAATGCTGCCGCGAGGAACGGAATGATCACGCGTTAAAGCTAGCGGGGGCCTCGAAGCTGGCTGCTTCCGGAGGGACATCATAGTTTAGGCACTCACCCGCAAAGGAGTTGTGTGGAGAGGCAGGATCTGTTGCAAGGGACTCCCGCCGCACGCGATCGCATCGAGCGCGAGAACGGCTCCGGCGGGATGGCGATCGTCTATCTCGCCCGCGATCTACGCCATCATCGCTCCGTTGCGGTCAAGGTCCTCAAGCCACAACTGTCGGCGGCTCTCGGTGTCGAGCGGTTCCTCAGCGAAATCAAAGTCACCGCCAACCTGCAACATCCCAATCTTCTTCCGCTCTTCGATTCGGGAGAAGCTGACGGTCGTCTCTTCTACGTCATGCCTTACATCGCAGGCGAGTCTCTTCGCGCGCGCTGCGATGGATCGCCGCAGCTGTTGTGCTGGTGGGCGCTTTTGCGGTTGGCGGATGGCTGATGCAGCGTCGCACGACGCCGCCACCGACGGTTCGCTTT
>JBGQKT010000076.1:0-13773 GCA_041499635.1 Gemmatimonadaceae bacterium | reverse complement strand
GCTCGCAAAGAATCCGGGGCTCGATATTAGAGATGTCGCAAAGATCCTTGGCTTCGCGTCATCGTCGCACTTGGCCGTTACCGCTCAGCGCCTTCTAGGAACCCGTCCCGCGTCTCTGTCGCGACTGAGAACCGTCGATCTCATCGATCGATTCATGCAGGGAAGGACTCGAAGCCGAGGCTAGTTGCTTCGACAGATTCTTTGCATTTGCCACAGAAACACAGAAACACAGAAAACTTCTAGAGGGAAACGCGAATTATTCCGTCCGGAAGCTTTTCGCAATTAAAGTTCATTATGAGTCCGACATGTAGCCCGGTGTGCTTCAGATAACTGAGCATCTGAGCGAGGTGAACGCGCGTCAGTTTGTCGATCGCCTTTATTTCGACGACGACGCGCTTCTCTACAATCAGGTCCAGCCTGTAGATCGACGCGAGCGGTTTGCCTTTGTACATGAGAGGAACGACGACCTGTCGTGAAAAGATCATGTCTCGGTCTCGAAATTCCAGATCGAGGCAATCTTCATAGCTCGACTCGAGCAGCCCGGGTCCCATTTCACGATGAACCTCGATCCCCGCCCCAATAATCTTTTCGGTTATTTCGCGGTGTAATCCGTCGTGTAAGTGTTGCTTCATTCCTCACGAAAACTCTATTCATCCCAGTCTGCGCCATCATCCCGTCCCGCGTGGGCTGATCCTGCCGTAATCCCCAAAAACTTTTCTGTGTTTCTGTGTTTCTGTGGCGAACGCAAAGAAATCGCGGCTCGCAACCCCGCTTGCAGTCGGGGGAGGCTTGTGATATTTTTCACAAGCACCAGACGGCGGGAATTTTGCCCAACTTTCCCGGCCACAGCTCCCGAAAAAAACCGCTCTCTTTTTTCTAATCCCTATGGCTACAGCAACCACTCTGCGTCCGGGCGAAATCAAGGACATCCTCCTCCGTGAAATCGAAGCCGCTGACCTCCGCGAGCTCGACGTAGAAGAGGTTGGATCAGTCCTCGAAGTCAAAGACGGCATCGCGCGCATCTACGGTCTCGCCAAAGCCATGTCCGGCGAGATGCTCGAGGTCACTTCCTCTGAGACAGGCGAGAAGATCACCGCACTCGCCCTCAACCTCGAAGAAGACAACATCGGCGCAGTCATCCTCGGCGATTATCTCCAGCTGAAAGAGGGCGATGAAGTCCGCCGCACGACTCGAGTACTCGAGGTGCCCGTTGGACCAGAGCTCGTCGGACGCGTTGTTGATCCACTCGGTCGCCCGCTCGATGATCGCGGCCCGATCTCGACCAGCCACACGCGCAAAGTCGACTCGAAAGCACCTGGCATCATTGTCCGCCAACCAGTGAACGAGCCGCTTCAAACCGGAATCAAAGCAATCGATTCGATGATTCCGATCGGACGCGGTCAACGCGAGCTGATCATCGGCGACCGCGGAACTGGAAAGACCGCAATCGCAGTCGACACGATCATCAATCAGAAGGGCACCGGCGTCATCTGCGTGTACATCGCGATCGGTCAGAAGAATTCCACCGTTGCCTCGGTCGTTGAGAAACTTCGGCAGGCAGGCGCGATGGACTACTCGATCGTCGTCATTGCCAGCGCGTCCGATCCCGCGCCGATGCAGTACATCGCCCCGTACTCCGGTTGCGCAATGGCTGAGTACTTCATGTACGACGAAGGAAAGCCGACGCTATGCGTGTATGACGATCTCACGAAGCAGGCGGCCGCGTATCGCCAGCTTTCACTCGTGCTGCGTCGTCCGCCTGGACGCGAAGCATTTCCTGGCGACGTCTTCTATCTCCACTCGAGACTTCTCGAGCGCGCGGCCAAGCTGCGCAACGATGACGGCGTCGTCGACGGTACCTACATCAAGAAGCCGGGCGGATCGCTCACTGCGTTGCCTGTTATCGAAACACAAGCCGGCGACGTGTCGGCGTATATCCCCACCAACGTCATCTCCATCACCGACGGACAGATCTTCCTCGAAGCAGATCTTTTCTACGCCGGTGTTCGCCCTGCGGTGAACGTCGGAATCTCCGTGTCGCGCGTCGGTGGAAACGCGCAGATCAAGGCGATGAAATCGGTCGCCGGTCGTCTGCGTCTCGACCTCGCCCAGTATCGCGAGCTCGAAGCGTTCGCATCGTTCGCCTCCGACCTCGACGCTGCGACGAAAAAGCAGCTCGATCGCGGTGCACGAACCGTCGAGCTGCTTAAACAGCCGCAGTTCCAACCCATGCCGGTCGAGCAGCAAGTCGTCGTGATCTTTGCAGTCACGAACGGATACCTCGACGCTGTTCCTGTTGCGGACATCAAGGAATGGGAGCGCGGATTCCGCGAGTACATCGTTGCCGAGTATCCGCAAGTCACCGAGGGAATCAAGAAAGAAAAAGTTCTCTCGAAGGAAATCGAAGCCGATTTGCGTCGTGCGATCGACGGGTTCAACGAAATGCGCGGAACAGGGAAGCCAGCGTAACTCATGGCCAAGGGTCGCGAGCTCAAGGGGCGCATCCGCTCCGTAGAAAACACGCGAAAGATCACGCGGACGATGGAGATGGTGGCCACGTCCAAGATGAAGCGCGCGCAGGATCGCGTGGTCGCGGCGCGTCCATACGCGAATTCTCTGGCTGAGGTGATCGCGAGTCTCTACTCGCCTGAATTGGCCGAGCAATTCCGCTTGCTTCGTCAGCCGGCGGAAATAAAAAAAGCCGCGGTGATTCTTCTCACTTCCAATCGCGGTCTCGCGGGCGGATTCAACGCGAACCTGATCAAGGAAGCGCGAAATCTTCTTGCGCGTCTGGACAAGGAAGGCGCGCAAACGGTTCTGAGAATTGTCGGCCGCAAAGGGCTCGGCTACTTCCGCTATGTGGGGCGCCCGATCGAATCGAGCAGAACTGATTTCACCGATCGTCCCACCGCAGACAACGCTGCCGATCTCGTGAATGATTTCATCGGACAGTTCGAGCGCGGCGAGATCGACGCTGTTTACGTCGTCTACGCAAAATTCAATTCGGCGCTTTCGACGCCACCGACAACTCTGAAAGTTCTGCCAGTCACGCCGCCTGAAAAAAAGTCAGGTGACAAAGACGGGCTTCGACACGACTATCTGCTTTTCCCGTCTGCCGAGGCAATCCTCGCGCAGCTGCTGCCGCTTTACGTGCGGAATTCCATTTATCGCGCGCTCGTGGAAACTGCAGCGGCAGAGCAGGGCGCGCGCCGCACCGCAATGAAGAACGCGACCGACAACGCCGGCGACATAATCAACGTGCTTCGCCGAACATATAACCGCGCCCGTCAGGCGCAGATCACGCAGGAAATCGCCGAGATCGTCGGTGGCTCCGCGGCCCTCGAGGGATAACAATGGCAACAACAGTCGCTCCTCCCACCCGCAACATCGGAAAAGTCATTCAGGTGATTGGACCGGTGCTCGACGTGGAATTCGAGGCGGAGAAACTGCCTGAGATTTACAATGCGCTTCGCATCACCGCGAAATCGGATTCCGGAACGGACATCGACGTGACGTCCGAAGTGCAGCAGCACATCGGACGCAATCAGGTTCGCGCGGTCGCGATGTCGGCAACGGACGGAGTCGTTCGCGGGATGGAAGTTCTCGATACGGGAACGTCAATCACCGTTCCCGTCGGTGAAGCTGCGCTTGGACGGATTCTCAACGTGCTCGGACAGCCCGTCGATGACGGGCCGCCGATTCCGGACAGTGTCGAGCGCTGGCCGATTCACCGCATGCCGCCGAAGTTCGCGAGCCTCGAGCCGAAGACGGAAATCTTCGAGACGGGCATCAAGGTCATCGATCTCATCGCTCCGTTCGTGAAGGGTGGAAAAATTGGACTCTTCGGCGGAGCGGGCGTCGGCAAAACGGTCGTGATCATGGAGCTCATCAACAACGTGCAGAAAGGACACGGCGGTCGCTCGGTGTTCTGCGGCGTCGGTGAGCGCACGCGTGAAGGAAACGATCTCTATCTCGAGATGAAGGAGTCGGGCGTTCTCAAGGCGACGGCGCTGATTTACGGACAAATGAACGAGCCGCCGGGCGCTCGATTGCGCGTGGGTCTCACGGGTCTCACCGTCGCAGAATATTTCCGCGACGTGGAAAACCAGGATGTGCTGGTGTTC
This sequence comes from Gemmatimonadaceae bacterium, assembly GCA_041499635.1. Taxonomy (GTDB): domain Bacteria; phylum Gemmatimonadota; class Gemmatimonadetes; order Gemmatimonadales; family Gemmatimonadaceae; genus UBA4720. The sequence goes on along the minus strand of JBGQKT010000076.1, from coordinate 9,649 downwards.
ATCGACAACATCTTCCGCTTCACGCAGGCGGGATCGGAAGTGTCCGCACTTCTTGGAAGAATGCCGAGTGCCGTTGGTTATCAGCCGACACTGGCAACCGAGATGGGAGACTTGCAGGAGCGGATCACCTCGACGAAGACGGGCTCGATCACTTCGGTGCAGGCGATCTACGTTCCTGCGGATGACATCACCGACCCAGCACCGGCAACTGCGTTTGCTCACCTCGACGCGACTGTCGTTCTTTCGCGTGCGATCACCGAGCTCGGGATTTATCCGGCCGTCGATCCGCTCGCGTCATCGTCGAGAATTCTCGACGCGCAATTCATCGGCGACCGTCATTACAAAGTTGCGACCGACGTGCAGCGGATTCTCCAACGCTACAAGGAGCTGCAGGACATCATCGCGATTCTTGGAATGGACGAGCTTTCCGAGGAAGACAAGCTCGTTGTCGGACGCGCGCGCCGTCTGCAGAGATTCATGTCGCAGCCGTTCGCTGTCGCCGAGCAGTTTACCGGAATTCCTGGCAAGTACGTGAAGCTCGAAGAGACCATCTCTTCATTCGAGCGAGTCGTGGCGGGCGAGTTCGACCAGCTGCCCGAGCAGGCGTTTTATATGGCGGGCTCAATTGATGAAGTAGTGGAGCAGGCCAACAAGATGTCGAAGGAAGCGTAAGCGACCGTGCTCAGGGTTTCGCTGATTTCACCTGAAGCGGTGGTCTTCCAGGGCGAAGCATCGATCGTTGTCGCGCCCGCGAGCGACGGCGAAGTCGGCATTCTCGAGCGTCATGCGCCGATGATGACTCTCCTCGGCGCAGGCGTGCTTCGTCTCGGCGGAGGAGATGCAGACAAAAGCTTCAACGTCGAGGGTGGATTTCTTCAGGTTGTGGACGACGTTGTTCGCATTGTGACGGAGAAAGCGACAGCGACGTAGCGTACACTCCGGCTACGTATTCCATACAGTTTCTTGACATCGCTGTATTCGCCGGATAATCTCCCGAAATCCGATCGTAGGAATTGTACTTGGCACTCACTCCGCCACGCGCCCGTTCGAACGGCGTCGCCCTCAGCGCGAATCCCTCAGCCGCTGACCGTGGAAGCGCATACGCTCGTCGCCCTGTGATCCGAGCGCTTGCGACCGGAATTCCTTTCCACCACATGGAGGTACCAGATGAAAAACGGTAGTCGACTCAATCGGCTTGCCGCGACGGTGTGCCTCATTGCCGGAATGATTCCGGCGATGGCCGCCGCGCAGCAAGCGGTCACCCTTAGCGGACGCGTTACGTCGGCAGAGACCGGCGCGCCTCTCGCCGGGGCTGCGATCGCCATTCCGGAGCTGCGGATCGGAGGCCAGACCGACGCTGACGGGCGTTACACTTTTACGGCGCCTGCCAATAGTGCGAACGGACGGACAGTCAACGTAACAGCCCGTCGCCTTGGGTATCTGGTGAAATCGGTTCAGGTTTCGCTCACGGGCAACGGTATCATCACCGACTTCCGCCTTTCACCAGTAGCGGCGGAGCTTGCCGGCGTCGTCATCACCGGACTTGGTGTAGAGCGTCAAAAGAGTACGCTCGGAACTGCGCAGCAGGAGCTCAGCTCGAGACAGCTGAATCAGACGAAGACGCTGAATGTCATCAACAGCATTCAGGGCAAAGTCTCCGGAGTGAACATCACCGGATCCGGAACGCAGGGTGGATCGAATCGAATCACTCTCCGCGGTGCGAATTCGATCAGCGGCAACAACAGCCCGTTGTTCATTGTTGATGGTGTGCCTGTTTCTAACGCCGGCCGCGGCAGTTCGGGTAGCGGGCTCAACAGCGGCACCAACTATGTCGGCGGCTGGGACTTCGGCAGCGCGATCTCCGACATCAATCCGGAAGACATCGCGTCGATGACCATCCTCAAGGGTCCGAACGCGGCGGCACTCTATGGCTCGCGAGCCGCGAACGGCGTCATCATTCTGACTACAAAAAAAGGTGGCGTGAGCGGTGGCAGAATGCGCACCGAGTTGAGCAGCACTTACACCTTTGATTCTCCATCGATTCTTCCCACGTATCAGAACCTTTATGGGCAGGGATCGACCGGACAATTCCAATGGGTGGACGGGTCAGGCGGAGGCAACCAGGACTTCAACGACCAGAGCTTCGGACCCAGGCTCGACGGTCGACTCATCGATCAGTTCACGGGGCTGCAACAGCCATGGGTTCCGCACCCCAATAATGTGTACGACTTCTTCCAGACCGGCCACACTCTTTCCAATACGATCTCGATGAGCGGCGGCACGGATCGGGTGAATGCTCGCGTATCGTTCGGGTCGGATCAGATCCTTGGCTACACCCCGAACAATACATTCCACAAGACAAGCGGCTCGCTCAACGCATCGTTGAGAGTGACGAGCCGTCTCACATCTGACGCGAGCCTTCAGTACATCCGCAACACCGGCCAGAACCGACCCGGCGTCGGGTACACGCAAAGCGTCGCAGAGCAGTTCATATGGTTTGGCCGTCAGGTCGATATGGCCGCGCTCAAGGCAGGGTACTTCGATAAACTGGGCGGCGGCACAAACAACGGCCCGTCCGACCGCGAATACAATTGGAATTACAGCTACCACAACAATCCGTACTGGCTCCAGTACAGCAATCCTATCCAGGATGCGCGCGACCGATTCATTGGGACGATCTCAGCGACCTACGATCTTGCGCGCGGTCTCGCGGCAACAATTCGCACAAGCTCCGATCTCTACCGGTTTAACATCGATCAGCAATTCGCTCCTGGTGATACGCGACAGGGGACGATTGTCGATGCGAAATATTTCGGCGGTTTCCTCCTCGCGAATGATTACAGCAACGACAACGGAACCGACGCGACGCTGAGATTGACTCACTCTCTGGGCTCGCACATCAATGTGAACGCTCTCGCCGGCGGAACAACACGTCGTGCAACGTTCAACACCACGAGCATGTCGACAGGCGGGTTGACGGTTCCCGGTATTTACAACGTATCGAACGCGGCGATTCCGCCAACGCTTGGCGAGAACCTTCAGCGGCGTCGCACAGACAGCTTCTACGGATCTGCGGCGTTTACGCTGAACAACTGGTGGACGTTGGAAGGGACTGCCCGTAACGACTGGTCATCCACGCTGCCGAAGGAAAACAATTCCTACTTCTATCCTTCGGTGAACACGTCGATCGTGCTGAGCGACATGATTCCTGCGCTCAAGAATGACATCGTTTCGTTCGTGAAAGTTCGCGCATCGACGGCTCAGGTTGGAAGTGATGCAGACCCATACCTGCTGCGCACCACCTACACGGGTCTCTCCACGAAGTTCAACGGACTGGCGCAGTTCACTCTCAGCGATGCGTTGGCCAACGGCGGACTGAAGCCCGAGATCACTCACTCGAATGAGTTCGGACTCGAGCTGAGTTTGTTCGACAATCGTATGACCTTCGACGGCAGCTATTACGACAAGTTCACGAAAAACCAGATCTTCAATGCACCGGTCTCGAACACCACCGGGTTCACGGTCAAGTCGATCAATGCAGGAAGGATCACGAACAAGGGCATCGACTTTTTGTTGGGGATCACTCCGATTCAGTCGGACGCCGGGCTGACGTGGAATGCCACGTTCAATTACGGCAAGAACAAGAGTCGCATTACCGAGCTGGCACCCGGAGTGACTACGCTTCTCCTCGGAAGTCTTTTCTCCTCCAGAGTGGAGGCGCGCCTCGACAAACCGTATGGCGCGCTCATGGGCCGAGCCTGGGCTCGCGACAGTGCAACCGGACAGCTTCTCCTTGATGGCGGGCTTCCATATGCGGCGACAAGTGCACCCACTCATTATTTCGGTACGGTGCAGCCCGACTGGACCGGCGGTCTGGCCAATACGATCAGCTACAAGAACGTCAGGCTCTATGGTCTGCTCGACTTCCGCCGCGGTGGCAAGATCGCGAGCATCACCAACATGTGGGGCACATACACTGGCGTACTCGCAGAGACGGTCAAGGGCCGTGAGGTCGACTGGAACAAACCCGGACTTGTCGTTCCTGGAATCGATGTCGCAACCGGCAAGGCGAACACAGTCACCGTTGACGCGGAGACTTACTACCAGTGCATCTCCTACAATTGCGGTCAAGTCATAGAAGATTGGATTTACGATGCGAGCTACACAAAACTCCGCGAGCTGACACTCACTGTCGATCTGCCGCGATCATTCGCGAGCCGGATCAACATGAGCGCCATCACCGTCGGCTTCACGGGCCGTAACCTGGTAACGTGGACGAAGGTTCCCAATATCGATCCGGAGTTCTCGTATCAGACCGGGAACAACCAGGGTATCGAGTCCATGGTGCTACCGAATGCAAAAAGTTGGGGCTTTAACGTTCGCATCACGCAATAATCCTCTACCGGACATCAATCACTATGATGAATAGAAACTTTCTGAGAGTGAGTGTGGGAGTTGCGCTGACGCTGGCGGCGTTCGGTTGCAACAACGACAAGCTCACTGCTCTCAACGCGAATCCGAACAGTCCCGAAGAAGTTCCGCCGGGACCGCTGTTCACAAATGCCGCTCGCGTCGGCGTGGCACGTTGGTGGGGTGGCTACGACTTGCGCACAGCTGAATGGGTCACGCAGCAGCTGTCGGAGATTCAGTACACTGATGAAGACCGCTATGTCCGCATGCACGCCGCGGATACTGAGGGATCCTTCAACGGCGCATATGCCGGCGAGCTCAAGGATCTGACTCAGATCGTAACGAAGGCGACAGCGTCCGGTGATCCGGGATCGTACGCTCCGGCGCTCGCGCTTCGCACGTGGGGCTTCTCCTATCTCACCGATTCATGGGGAGACATTCCGTACTCCAGTGCATTGAGAGGAGATAGCGTCGGCTCGAGTCTCACCCCGACGTACGATAAGCAGCAGGATATTTATGCGGATTTCTTCGCGGTGCTCGACAAAGCCGCGAAGGATCTTGCAGGTGCGAGCAATTCGCTCGGCAGCGCCGATCCGATTTACGGCGGTAGTCCAGCGAAGTGGCAGAAGTTCATCAACTCGCTCCGTGCCCGTCTCGCAATGCGCGTCGTGAACGTGAACCCCACGCTTGCGAACACCCAGCTTACGGCGGCGATCAACGGGCCAGGCGGGCTCATTCTTGTAAACGCAGACAACGCGCAGTTGGCGTTTCCGGGCGACGGTGTCTACAACAATCCGTGGTCTACCAATCTTGGCGCACGTGACGACTGGCGAGTTTCGAACAGGCTGACGAACCTGATGAACGCCAACAGCGATCCGCGGCTTCCAATCTTCGCGCAGCCAACCCCCACCGGTGCCTACCAGGGATCGCCGAACGGGATCAACACCACCAGCGCTGTGCCGCTCTTCAACACGACGTCGCGTCCTGGCACAGTGTTCTACAACGGCAAGACGACCTATGGACCGGTGTTCGGAGGATCGGGAGGAAAGCTCCCAGTGTTCATACTCAGTGCTGCCGAGGTGAATTTCATTCTTGCCGAGGCGGCTCAGCGCGGAATGGGTGGGTTGAATGCGGGCCAGGCCGCAGGTTACTACACCACCGGAGTAACTCTGTCGGTGCAACAGTGGAGCGCCGTCGCTCCGACGAGCCAGCAAGTTTCAGCTGCAGCGCTTGCGACGTACCTCGCGCAACCGGGTGTTGTTTACAAGGGTGGGACTCCCGGACTCGTCCAGATTGCCGAGCAGCGGTGGATTGCATTGTACACCGACGGTGGTCAGGCCTGGGCTGAATGGCGGCGCACATGTCGACCCGCGACAGTTGTCGCTGGTGTCGATGCGACGCTGAATGAAGTTCCGAGGAGACTCGAGTACGCGACGCTGGAAACTCAAGTCAACGCGGAGTCAGTTTCTGCAGCAGTAACCAACCAAGGTGCGGATGTATTGAGCACGCGCATCTGGTGGGACAAATCTCCGACTGTAGCGCCGACGTACGTTACGGGTTGTGGAGTAAAGAACGGAACATGAGCTAGCTCAAGCGGTGGAAATGAAGAAGCCCCTCGAGAAATCGAGGGGCTTCTTTTTCGTCCTGGATCCGCAACAGTTATTGACTCTTCGACCAGACCACGATAATCCCGCACGCTCCATTGTTCCGATCCATGTACTCGGGCGGAATTCCCGCGTTCGACGAGTAGAACTCTATCCCCGCGATCTCCGAAGGCCTCGTAACGTCGTCGAGCTCCGCACCAGGAACGCGCGCGCCATCAACCCAGAGCAACGGCATGCAACCGCGAATGCGGACTGTGTTTCCACCAAAACTCGATGCCTGCACCTGAACACCGGGAATCGTACGAAGGAGCTCGCTCGCATACGCCGGATTCCGTTTTCTAATGTCGCTTCGATCGAAGTACCGCCCGAAGTTGCTTGGATGTGCCTTGTGCGCGGCGAAATCTCGCAAACGTCCGTGCTCGTCGGATTTCACCATCACCTCTTCGAGCTTTTGCGGAACTTCCTGCAGCAAGATTTCCACGTAGGTCGGTTTTGCCTCGGCGCCTACCGTGATATTCGTGTTGCGCTGCTCGTAACCAAGATGACGAACCTGAACAGTGGCTTTTCCCGCCGATAACTCGCCAAGACTGAAGCGGCCATCGACACCGCTGAGAGCCGACTGACGGATAGCGCCATCCCGGAGCAAAGTGATCTCTGCGTTTTCGACAGGATTGCCGCCGAACGCCGTCACGATTCCGCTGATGCGGTAGTTGATTGTCGCAGCGGACGCGACACTCTGGGCGACGGCTGAAGGCGCTAGCGCGCAGAACGATGCGCAAAGCAGCGGACGAACAAGCGACATGATGTCTCTCAGCAGCGAATACAATGATGGTGCTCTTGAGACCGACATCTGTCAAGCTCAGACGTTTACGGCAGGAGTCAGGCACTTGATATGTGCTTCCCTCCACCCCAAAGTAAGAAGAATGCCCGACGCCAAGCTTCCCTCGATTCTTGTTGTAGACGACAATCACGACAACGCGGACATAATCCGCGATTACCTCGAGGCACGAGGCTATCCGATTTCGGTTGCATACGACGGCGATGAGGCGATGAAGATCTTCGAGCGGGAAAAGCCCTCGATCATCCTCCTCGACGTCATGATGCCGGGCCGCGACGGCTGGCAGGTTTGCCGTGAAATGAAGGACCATCCCACCCTCGGCTCATCCATCCGCGTGATCATGGTCACGGCACTTCAGGATTGGATGAACAAGCGTCAGGCGCTGGAGACGGGCGCCGATGACTTCGTCGAGAAACCTTTCGAGCTGGCTGCTCTCGCAAAAGTGGTTGAGCGAAACGCCGCGCGACTCACTCCCACGACCTGAACTTTGCCAAGCTACCGGCAGCTGTTTCGCGCTGCGCAGGAGAAGGTTCCGACTGTATCAGCTTCGATCGAGGTGCTTCGCAAGCCGATTCAGGAGCGCGGCGAGCTTGTCATCCTGTACTTCAACTTCGACCGCTACACGAAGATCGAAGAGATCTACGGCTGGGAAAAGCTCGACGAGATCCTGGAAACGACCACCACGGCGATAAGTGATTTCTTTCGCAACGGGCCGTTCGCGAATTCTCAGGTGATGGTGAGCTTCAACAATGACGATAATTTCATTCTCTTTCATATTCCTGAGCCCGACACGCCGGTGCCGACCGACGAGGAAATCACGGAGCTGACGGTACGCCTGCATCAATTCATCTCGACGCGCGTAGAAGAGCAGCACGGTGAATCCCTCGCGGCGCTATTCGATACTTACGTGGGGCGCGCGCATATCTATTACGATCCGAAGATCAGACTCGAGCGGCAGATCTATCGCGGAATTCGCGAAGCCGCTGCTTCATCGGTGAGCGTCGAGCAGCGCGAGTTTGCGCGTAAGAGTGCCGACCTTCGTGAGACGCTGCGCACTGGCGCGCTCTACATCGACTATCACCCGATTGTCGTAACCGACACGCAGGAGATTTTCGGATACGAGGCGCTCGCGCGCGGAAAGATGCGGAGCATGCGCCGCCCCGAGGTGATGTTCGAGGTCGCCGCACAATCGGACATGATCTGGGAGCTCAGCCGCCTTTGCCGAAACACCGCGATTCTCGGCATGAAGGACAAGCTCGAGAAGGGTCAGCTTCTTTTCATCAACGTCGATCCGCACGACTTCACTGATCCGGCGTTCACGGAAATGGATCTCGACGTTCCCGATCCATCACGTGTTGTGCTGGAGATTACCGAGCGCACGGCGATCAAGGACTATCCGAAATTTCGCGGGCGCCTCAAAGATTTTCGCGATCGCGGATATCGTTTCGCCGTCGACGATGCAGGCAGCGGCTACGCCGGACTCGGTTCGATCGCCAACCTGGAGCCGGATTTCATCAAGCTCGATATCTCATTGATCAACTGCATCGACGCCAACTTCATCAAGCAGAATCTCGTCGAGACGATGGTGCGTTTCGCGAACGACCAGAATGCGAAAGTGATTGCCGAGGGCGTCGAGCGCGCGGAAGAGTACGAGACCGTAAAACAGCTAGGCGTTCATCTTGTGCAGGGATTCTTTTTGCATCCGCCAGCCGATGGCCCGAGCCCCCCGCCCGTCGCCTCGGTTCAGGTTTCGTAAGAGACGACCGAATCCGTGGTCGCTTCTTCCTTAGGGGCGCAAAGTAATAAGCTGCTCGACGAGATCGAATGATCTCTCTGCCGCGCCGAGTTCAGCCCGGACAGTTTCGCGAGCGGCATCTCGAGCCTTCGAAAGTGCGTCAGGCGAATCGACCCATCTCGTGATCTGACTCGCGATCGCACCAGAGTCACGGCACCGGAATGCACCACCGGCGGCAATAAGAAGTCGAGCATCGCGATTGTCTTCGTGTCTCGGCCCGATGATTACCGGAGCGCCGAACGCCGCGGGCTCGAGCAGAGAGTGGAGCCCGGCGCGCCTGAATCCTCCGCCTACATATGCAATGTCCGCCGTTGCATAGAGATCGCCGAGTATGCCGTAGCGACTCACGATGACCACGTCGGCGGTCGACACCGATGCGTCATCGATTCGCGCGGCGACGAGGCCGCTCTCACGCGCCCACACCTGAATCGAATCGAGATGCCTTTCGGAAATCTCATGCGGCGCGATAATCAGGCGCACATTCGGGTGTCGTCGCCTGACGTCATTCCACGCCGGAAGAAGACGCGCTTCGTCGCTCGGCCACGTTGATCCCGCTACCATAGAAAGGCGGCCGGTTCGCAATGGGCGAAGCAACGCGCTGCGTTCAGGAGTCTCAGACTTGGCTTTGATCCACGCCTGGTCGTAGCGCGTGTCACCGGTGACAGTAATTCTCTCAGGTTGAACGCCAGCCTCCATCAGCCGTAGAGCGTCGGGATCGGAGACGGCGCCGACAGCATCGAGCGATGCGTATGCATCGTGGAGAATGAGACGCGCGAGCGATGAATGTCTGAGTGATGATGCAGGCATCGTCGCACTCAACATTCCGAGCTTCACTCCGCGGCGCGCCGCGCATTCGACGAACACGGGCCACACGTCGAGCTTGCTGAATACGATCGCGCTCGGCGTGAGCGCGGCGAGTGCTCGTTTCATTTCATGCCCGGAATCGAATGGGAGGTAGTCGCGAAAATCCGCGTGCACGCCAGTCGCAAATCTCTCCGCGCT
>JBGQKT010000075.1:0-14073 GCA_041499635.1 Gemmatimonadaceae bacterium | reverse complement strand
GCGCTCCGCTCGGAGAAGGCCACTCGCGCGCCACTCCTGTCTTCGGATCGAAGCGACCTAGATATCCCCGCGAGTAATCCGAGTACCAGAGCACATCGTCACGCGTTATCGCGACGCGACGAGGTCGCGTTTCCGAATTCGGCAGAGTGTATTCCTTGATCTCCATCGTGGTCGGATCGATGCGCGCGATCTTGTTGACTCCGAACTCCACATACCACGGAGCTCCCTTCGAATCGATAACCATTCCATATGGCAGCGATCTCGGCGTCGGTGAGGTCGCAAGCTTTATTTCTCCGCTCCTCGGATCGAGACGTCCGACCATGTTTCCGCCCTGAACCGTGAACCAGAGAGTTCCCTTCTGATCGAACACCGGAGTGTGCGGATCACGAGCGGCGGGCTCGGGCATCTTGTACTCGGTGATGTCACCGGTTTTCGGATCGAGCTTGCCGATGAGCGCCGCCGAGTTTCCCGTGTACCAGATGTTGCCCTGCTTGTCTTCTGTCAGACCATGAGGACCCGACTGCGGCGTCTTCGCCGGAAATTCCTTCATCGCACCAGTACGCGGGTCGAGCCGGCCCAAAACATTCGCGAACTGGCCCGTCCACCAGATGTTGCCATCTGCTGTAGCGAGTGGATCGTGCGGTCGCGAGCCGAGTGTGGGGACCAGCCATTCCTTGATGGAGACGCTTACGCTTCCTGGAATCACCATTGCGCGCGGCTTCGGCTTTTCCGGAAAGTTTTTCGCAAGATATGCCGCGATCACGTTGGACTGATCGCTCGGCACCTTCACCATCGAGCTGAAAAGATCCTGCCAGTCTTTTTCGGAAAAGCCGGCGTTTGCGACAAGACCCAGGCCGTGACACCGGGCGCAATTGGCCTCGACCATCTCTTTTCCAGGCCCGTCCGGCAACTGCACCGACTGGCCGCGTTGCTGCTGTCCGCAGGCGACGACCGGCACCGACATCACGAGCACGAGCAGAGCAAGCGATCTCATAGTTTGTCCAGGATCTGTGCACGCTTCGCTTCGTACTCGTCGGTTGTGATCAAGCCCGAATTTCGCATGTCCTGAAGCTGTTTCAGGCGCGTTGTGGGATCTGCCGGACTGACTTCGCCCGTGAGCACCGTTGGGTTGGCTCTGAAAGTCCAATTCGATCCTGACGAGCCGCTCGCGCTGCGCCACATTCGCATCATGACAATTACGAAAAGCAGCAGTACGAGTAAACCCAGCAACATCATCATGGGATTCTCCGCGCGTCGACTCCGATAAATACTACAATGCGCCGCCGTGGGCTCAATAAGCGGACATTAGATAGCTGCTACTCGCTCCGCTGTTTTTGTAAGAGCAATGGCGGCAGCTGATTCTGGCTCTCCCACCACGATGGGCAATCCTGTATCTCCGCCGGTCAACACTGGCGGATACAACGGGATTTGACCGAGCAAGGGAACGCCGAGCTCGACGGCTAGTTTCATTCCTCCACCCGATCCGAAGATCGCCGTCTTCTCGCCGCAATGCTGGCACTCGAGCCAGCTCATGTTTTCGATCACACCGAGCACTGGCACATCGACGCGCTGAAACATTTTCGCGCCGCGCAGCGCGTCGCCAATCGCAACTTCCTGCGGAGTCGTGACAATCAATGCGCCGGCAACATGCGTCGCTTGCACGAGCGACAGCTGCGCGTCACCGGTTCCCGGTGGAAGATCGATCATGAAATAATCGAGCTCGCCCCAGGCGACGTCGCGAATGAACTGATTGATGATCTTCATGATGATCGGCCCGCGCCAAATCGCCGGCTGATCGCGCTCGATGATGAACCCAAGGCTCATGACTTTCACACCGTGCGCCTCGAGCGGAATCATTTTCTCGTTTTCGACTCGAGGCTGCTCGTTAACGCCCATCATTCGCGGAATGTTTGGACCATAGATGTCGGCGTCCATCAATCCAACGCGCGCACCCTTCTTCGCGAGAGCGATTGCCAGATTCGTTGCGACTGTCGACTTCCCTACTCCGCCTTTTCCGCTCGAGATCGCGATGATGTTTCCGAGGTTTGGATATCTGACCGGAGTCGGTGCGGGCACAGCAGCTCGCTTCGAAGTGGGCTCTTGTCCCATGACAGGCAAACGTCGGCTCTTGGGCTCCCCCATGGCTTCGCGCTTGTCCGCAGTCCGCATGGTCCCCTGCGACGAATCTTTCACGTCAACACGCACGTCGTTCACTCCATCGATTTGTTGAACCACCTGCCGCACATCGCGCACGATCGTCGCATCATCACTCGGCGACAACAGAAGCGTGAACCGGACTTTTCCATCGAGTGTCGTCGCAACGTCACGCACCATCTCGGCTTCGAGAACATTCAGGCCGAGTCGATTGTTGCGAATCGTTGAGAGCGCGGCGTTGACGCGCTCCTGGAGATTGGCCGTCACTGCCCGATGACGCGGACTTCCCGCACCTCGGGCACGCGCTGCCGCAAATGAGCTTCGATTCCCGGCATGAACGTCGCCGGTGACAGCTCGCAATCAGGACACGATGCGTCGATTCTCACGGTGACACGACCGCTCGATGCCGAATATTCCGTGACTTCGATATGGCAGTGTTCGATGCGCAGTAATTGGCCGACGTCCGCGAGCACCGCGGTAATTCGGGCTGCCACTTCGGCTTCTTTGCGCTTCCTTCGGTCACGCAGCATGATCATTGAGTCAAGATAATACGACACTGCGGACTACGGACTACTACGGACAAGGTTGGTTTCCGGGGTTAGTCCGAAGTCCGTAGTTAGTCCGTATTCCACAGTTAGTCCGCAGTCCGTAGTGTAGTTCTCAAATCCCTTGCTCCGCCGTGGTTTCGATATCAGTTTCCAGCATGAAGTACCCTGAGGTCATGAACTACGTCGGCGGCCGATTTGTCGCCGGCGACCATTCGTATTTGGACGTCTTAAATCCCAGCGACGGGACCGTCATTTCGAAGGTCCCGCTTTCGTCGCGGGAGGACGTCGATGCTGCCGTCGCGTCGGCGAAAGCCGCATTTCCAGGATGGTCGGCGCTGCCGATCAAGGAGCGGGTGCAGGTCTTCTATAAATATCGCTCGCTTCTCGAGCGAGACATCGAAGAGCTCACCGCCCTGGTCACTGAAGAAAACGGAAAAATCTACGCGGAGGCAAAAGCGGAGATTTTGAAGTCCATTGAGCTCTGCGAATTTGCTTGTTCGTTGCCTCAGATTGCGGCTGGAGAGGTGCTCGAAGTAAGTCGGGGAGTCGAATGCCGAATCGAGCGCTTCCCTCTTGGCGTCGTTGCGTCGATCACGCCGTTCAATTTCCCGAACATGGTGCCGAACTGGACGATCCCGAATGCGATCGCCCTCGGGAATTGCATGATCCTCAAGCCGTCGGAGCTCGTGCCTCTCAGCAGTATTCGAATCGCCGAGCTGTTGCGTGAAGCGGGATTGCCGGAGGGTGTGTTCCAGGTCGTGAACGGTGGAAAGGACGTGGTCGAGGCGATCTGCGATCATTCGGGAATCGAAGCGATCAGCTTCGTGGGCTCGACTAAAGTCGCGAAACTCGTTTATCGCAGAGGGACAGCGAATCTCAAGCGAGTGCTCGCGCTCGGCGGCGCAAAAAATCATCTCATCGTGATGCCGGACGCAGATCTGGAGATGACGTCATCTAATGTTGTGGCGTCGATGTCTGGCTGCGCGGGTCAGCGATGCATGGCGGCGTCGGTGATGGTCGCTGTGTCCGAGACCGATCACATCATCCAGCGGATGATCGACTACGCGAAGAAAATTGTGCCGGGTGAGAATCTCGGTCCGGTGATTTCTCCAGAAGCAAAAGAAAGAATCGAGCGATACATCAGCGAAGCAGAAAGGGCCGGCGCAACCGTTCTTGTCGACGGACGGAAGACCGTCGTGAAGGGAAAAGAAAACGGATTCTATGTTGGGCCGACGATCATCGATTTTGTCACACCCGACATGCGGATTGCGCAGGAAGAAGTTTTCGGTCCGGTGCTCGTGATCATTCGCGCGAAAGATCTCGACAAGGCGCTGGAGATCGAGAACGCGTCGCCGTATGGAAACGCCGCATCGGTGTTTACCGAGAGCGGCGGTGTTGCGCGTTACGTGATGGAGAATGCGAGCGCTGGAATGGTCGGCGTGAACGTCGGCGTTCCAGTTCCACGCGAGCCGTTCTCTTTTGGTGGATGGAATGAGTCGCGCTTTGGAGTTGGCGACATCACGGGAAAGGGTTCAATCGAGTTCTGGACGCGATCGAAGAAGATGACGACGAAGTGGAATCAAGAGCACGGAACCAATTGGATGTCATAACGGGAGAGAAGATGGCAATCGACACTTCAGTAGAATTCACTGGAATTCATTTCGAGAATCCATTCATGCTTTCGTCGGCGCCGCCGACGGAATCGGAGAGCAACATTCTCCGCGCATACGAAGCGGGATGGGGTGGTGTCGTCACCAAGACGATCGGCCTGCACCCCGTTGTGAACGTCTACGGTGCCAAAGCGAAGTTCATGCGCACGTCGCCCGACAATGCGCGAGTGTCGATGAAGAAGCAGCCGAACGCGGCGCTCCATTCATCTTGGAATTGGGAGCTCATATCCGACAAGGCGATCGATTGGTGGGAACCCCGCATTCGTCGAATCAAGGAAGCGTTTCCGAATCGCGTTCTCATCGCATCGATCATGGCGGGATCGGGCAATGACAAAGAACACGACAACTGGCAGGTGCTGGCGAAGGCGTGTCAGGAAGCCGGTGCCGACGGTCTCGAGCTCAACTTCTCGTGTCCTCACATGGACAGAAAGGACATGGGCTCGAACATCGGTAAGGACAGCGTGCTTTGTTCGACAGTCACCGAAGCAGTTAAGGAAGTCGCGAAAGTTCCCGTATGGTGCAAGCTCACGCCTGCGACTGCAGACATCGTCGTCGAAGCGGGCGCGTGCTTCCGCGGCGGAGCAGACGCAATCGTTTCGTCGAACACATTCCCTTCACTTCCGTTGATCGATCCCGATACGCTCGACTTCGAAATCAACGTCGACGGATTCGTCTCGAGCGGCGGACTCGGCGGACCAGCAATTCTTCCGCTCGCGCTCGCGAAGATGGCGTCGCTCACGCAGGCGTTCCCAGACAAGAGCTTCTCGGGAATCGGGGGAATCTCCGACATGGCCCAGGCGATCAGCTACTTCCTGCTCGGCTGCGGGACAGTGCAGGTGTGCACTGCGGCGATGCTCGATCATGCGATCGGACCGAATGTCATCAAGAAACTGAATGAGCAGTACAAGGAATTCCTCGAGAAGCACGAAGCAACCGATGGCTGGCATTCACTCGAAGATTTCCGCGGGCTTCGTCGCGATCGCGTTGTTCTTCAGTCGCAGATTCGTCGTCCCAATCCTGAGGATTATGCGGGCGGCTACGATGTCGTAGAAGGTTACGCTCCACCAGAGCCTGCGCAGGCGACGGCATAATGGCGGTCAGCACAGAGCGAACTGCGGTTAACGGGCGGCGCGAAGTGGGTAGTGCTCCGGAAATGCCGCATACAGATCATCACCCGCATCCGTATCACGGTCCGTCGCGCGCGGAAGTTCTCGCGATGCGGAAGGAGTACTGCAATCCCGCGATCTTCACGCTCTACAAGGAGCCGCTGATGATTGTCGAGGGATACATGCAGTATCTCTACGATGAAACCGGCCGGCGATATCTCGACATGCTCGCCGGCATTGTCACAGTTTCCTGTGGGCACTGCCATCCGAAAGTGACGGCGAAGATCAAAGAGCAAGTCGACACGTTGCAGCATGCGACGACGATCTACCTGCATCCGAACATGCCCGCTCTTGCGAAGAAGCTTGCGTCGAAGATGCCGCCAGGTCTCGACGTCACTTACTTCGTGAACAGCGGAAGCGAAGCGAACGATCTCGCAATCCAGATGGCTCGGCTCTACACCGGAAATGCAGATGTGATTGCCGTTCGCAATTCTTATCACGGTGCATCACCGTCGAGCAACACGATCACGTCGCACAGCACGTGGAAGTATCCAGTCAACGTTGCGACTGGCGTGCATCACACGGTTTGCCCCGATCCCTATCGCAGTCCATTCACTGGAACGCCGGAGGAGATTGCGACCAAGAGCGTCGCCGATCTCAAGGATCTGATTCGATTCGGAACGTCGGGATCGATCGCTGCCTTCATCATGGAGCCGATTCAGGGAGTTGGCGGCACGACATACGGTGCGCCGAATTATTTGAAGGAAGCGTACGCGGTCGTGCGCGAGCACGGCGGGCTTTGCATCGCCGACGAAGTGCAAACCGGATTCGGCAGGACAGGCGATCATTACTGGGGATTTCAGAATTTCGATGTCGTTCCCGATTTCGTCGTCATGGCGAAAGGAATTGGAAATGGAGTTCCGCTCGCTGCGGTGACGACGCGAATGGAGATCGCGCAGGCGCTCACGCAGCGCGTGCATTTCAATACGTTCGGCGGAAATCCCGTGTGCATGGCTGCGGGATTAGCAGTGCTCGACGTGATTGACGAAGATGGACTTCAGGAGAACTCGCGAGTCATCGGCAAGCGACTGAAGGATGGATTGAAGCGGCTGATGAACGAGCACGACCTCATCGGTGACGTTCGCGGAATGGGACTCATGCTCGGCGTCGAATTCGTGCGCGATCGCGCGACAAAGGAGCCGGCGAAGGCGGAAACGCTGCAGGTTCTCGAGGAAGCGCGCGCGATGGGCGTGTTAATTGGAAAAGGTGGAATCGACGGCAACGTGATTCGCATCAAACCACCGATGTGCATCACGGCGGAAGACGCAGACTATGCCCTGGAAGTGTTGCACCGTGCCCTTCAGGCAGTGGAGGCTTGAGAATGCCAGGACCATCGTGGAAGGTGAACGGCCAGTACTATGAGACGTGCAACTGTGACTTCATATGCCCGTGCATTCTCCAGCAGTTGCAGCCCGAGCCGACGAAGGGCACCTGCTATTTTGCAATGAGTTATCAGATTGAAACCGGGACTTTCGGGTCCACTTCGCTCGACGGTCTCGGATTCATCGTTGTCGGATTCACGCCCGAGGCGATGGGAAAGGGAAACTGGTCGGTCGGTCTCGTTATCGACGACCGCGCCACGGCCGAGCAGCTCGCCGCGATAACTGCTATTGCCAGCGGGTCTGCCGGCGGACCGATGGCGGGTTTGTCCGGACTGATCGGAAAATTCCTCGGCGTAGAATCAGCACCGATCAAGTTCGAGCGAGCGGGCGTAGACTGGTCCGTGACTGCGGCGAATCTGGTCGACATCGCCGGGCGGCCCGCGATGGGAATCAATCCCGAGGCCACGGAACCGATTTATCTTGAGAACACAGGACATCCCGCTGCTAATCGCCTAGCGCTTGCGCGCCCCTTGAAGATGCATGTCAATGCGCTCGGCTTGAGCTGGAGCGACACGAGCGGAAAGAACAGCGGGCTGTACGCGCCGTTCAGCTGGCGCAGTGCGTAACCGTGATGACGTTTAGCGAATAACGCTATGGGAGGCGGCGATGTCGCGTCGATTTGCTGCTGTACTTCTGATATGCGGTGTTTCGTTCATTGGATGCTCGAAGGTTGCAGAGTTGACAGGACTCATTGGGCAGAACCCGCTGTCGATAAGCGTGGTGACATCGATTCTCGCGGGCGATACCGTTCAGGCGACAGCCATTTCCACGCATCCGGGCAATGACCAAAGGACGGTAACCGCGGCTTGGCGGACCAGCGACGCAAGCGTCATTTCGATTGACGCCGCGACGGGACGCATGGTGGGACACATCGAGGGTCGTTCAGCTACCATTTTCGCCGACTTTCAGGGTCAAACGGCATCAGCGGTCGTAACCGTGGCAGGCGACGATAAGCGTTTGGGTTACGCACTCGCTGATCAGCCCACTGCCGCCGGACCATATTCACCGGATGCAACCTACCGATACAGCTCGAGCGGCGGAGCCATAGAAGTCACGCGCGAATCAGCCGGCGTATACTCGGTGCGTTTCGCTGGGTTGGGACGGCCAGCTGGCGGCCGCGACAATGTGCAGGTGACTGGTTACGGAACGGCCGGCGCATATTGTAAGCCCGGCGGCGTCGCGACTAACCCGCTCCCTGGCTGGAGTTCGGTCGGTTCAGATATGGTTGTTCCTGTGGATTGCTTTATCGGAGACGGAACGCCGACCGATAGTCGCTTCAGTATCCTGCTGATTGGTGCTCGGCCTTTCGGTGCGTCAACGCCAATTGGTTTCGCGCTCACTTTTGCTGACACTGGTGCGGTTAATCTGGATTCGACCCTTACAGCGCGAAACTCCACCGGCGGACACGTAGAATATGGCCGAATCAGCGAGGGAAATTTCGCCATGGACTTCCCGGGACTCGGGAAGGCGTCGGCAGGAGCGCCGGTGGCGATCGAGGTTACGGCGGTGGGCGGAAGCCCGCGGAAGTGCCGACTAATCGCGGTCGATCTGTCCATTGACGGAATCGGGCTAAACTGTGTAAGGGCGGGCGGAGGTCTCGGTGATTCGCCTTTCGGCGTGTTGTGGTTCACGCGGGGAAGAGCGGGTATGCGATACGGGTTTGCGTGGGCGAACAATTCGGCCGCGACGTCCAACTACACGCCTGATGCAACCTTTTCGTTGAATTCCTCAGGCGGAGCGATCACGTCGCGCCGTACCGGAGCTGGACAATACCTGATTGTGTTCGCGGGACTCGGCAGACCTTCGGGTCGCATGGAAAACGTTCAGTTGTCGCCTGCGTGGGAGGACGGGAATCAACTCATCTGCAACATCACGTCGTGGGGTAACACTGGCGCGAACGATCTTTCAGTTACAGTCGCATGCTATGATCTTACCGGCGCGCCGGCCAACGCGCGATTCAATGTACTCGTCGTAGAATAGAACGAATGCGCCTGCTGGCTCTTGTCTGTTTGGTCGGCATCGCAGGTAATTCGAAAATCGCAGACGCGCAGGCGGGCGAGCACGAACACGGCTCCTCGAGTCATAACGAGGGACTCGGCACGGTTTCATTCGCAAATTCCGGGTCACGTGCGGCGCAGGCGCCGTTTCAACGAGGTCGCGCTGTTGCACAGCTTCACTTATTACCAGGCGGCAGAATCCTTCAGAGATGCTGAGCGTGCCGACTCTTCATTCGCACTTCCGTATTGGTTCGAAGCATTCACTCACTCGCACATTCTCTGGGGTGAAGAGGACACTACTGCATCTTACCAAGTCCTCTCGCGCCTCGGAGCAACGCCGGAAGCGCGCCTTTCGAAAGCAGCGACGCAGCTCGAGGCGCTCGTTGCTCGCGCTCGCGGTGAAAAGCAGCTCGCGATGGATCGACTACGCAGCGCTGCTGTGAGAGAGGACAGTCTCCCGCCAGTTGGACCACCCAGCTGGCTCATCGCGCACGAGCTGCTTGGCGCGAGGCTCTCCGCCGATGGAAATTCGCGTGATGCAACCGCGCAGTACGAGCGCGCGCTCGCGAACATTCCAAATCGGTCGGCCGCTCTTCTCGGGCTGGCGCGAGCGCGCGCAGCGAGTGCAGACCGAGCCGGAGCGCGCGATGCATACAGTCGTCTACTCGAAAATTGGCGGCACGCTGACTCAGATCTTCCCGCGCCCATGGAAGTGCGGCGCGGCGCAATGAAGTGACGCCCTTTTGTCGGCATGGGTTACGCTATTGTTGAACTGGAGGTCCCAAATAGCGGAACAGGGTTGCGCCCCCCAAACCTTCTTTCGAGTCTAATGACCAGCGACCATCCTTGCGAACAAAGTGGTACGCGACTTTAACAGTTCCGATTGGTCCCTCAAGAGTAGCTGATTCTTCGTACGCACTTGCCACTACCTCGGCCGTATTTTCTGAGATTGCGATTCGCTCTACTTCATAATATGGCCGGTAATGTCGCAAGAGTCGGAAGTGTGCTTGAACGGCCACCGGATCCGTTCGCTGCGGCGCTGCGGGAAGCAATTCCAGTCCGGGCGTAACAGCGCTCGAAAGGAGCTTGAGTTCCTTAGCACTGCGTGCTGCATCCGGAAATCGTGGCCCCGAGGCATCGCCTCGTATTGCAAGATTACGTACCAACGCAATGCGATTGCCATGCGAGCCTGAGACGAGAACGCGTCCAAATGCCTGCATGATCGCCACGGTGTCCGGCGACTGCCCTTGGGCAACCTCGGGCGCTGGGGCGGAGAGTAGTATCGAAGCGACTATACAACAGTGAATACTGCGCGTATTCATATTAACCTCTTAGTATGGATCCCCGGGCCCACCCGTTTCCGTACCCGGCGCGCAACTCCTGGCAACGCCGTTTGCGGTAGACTCATCGGTGGTACCGAACATACGATGGGCAGCCTCGTGTCTCGCAATAAACTGTATCGTTTCAGTAGACATTGGGATTGGGGTGCCATCGGCACTTCTTCCGTTTCGCGCCTGATGGATCTCGTCGGGTCCGGGTGAATATTCACCGCCTGCATATTTCGGGTACCCAAATTGGTCGTACTCCTGGTTTCCATTGCCGTCGCGGATCGGCCAAGTCATATCAGTTTGATACCAATGTGGCATCATGTCGTTCATCTCCGCGCCTAGGTAATAGCACAGGCTACCCTGTGAATACTGTAATAAGCGGCTGATGTCATCCCAGATACTACCGTGCATGGACGGCCCAAGTGCAGTTAGCCAGCAATCAGAAGCACTTGTCTGCGTATAGTAATCCAAGCATGCGAGTCGGGGCGCCGTGGGAAGCGTTGACGCGGAGGGACCGTTGTTATCGGTTCGGCAAGACCCGAGAATCAGGGACGCAAGGATGCTGCAGACGAGAACTCGACGCATCAAAAACGCTCAGGCACCAGTGTTATCTTTCAAGCTACTTGCCGCTGCAAAAATTGTGCATGCGCGCGATACGACTGCGAGATAGTCGACCGGCAATATGAGAGCAGCGACCCTACATGTTTGTAAATGCACAGATATCTTCACGATTGCCCATCTGTGCTGCACGATGGATAGGCGTGTTGATCGGCAGCGCGAATCGACGGCAATGTGATTGAATTCTAGCCACCGATGTGCGTCACAGCTGACGAGGCGGATTACGCTCGAAGCGCTTCACCGCCCGCTTCACGTGGTCGAGTCAACTTCATCAAAATAGGGCAGCTTAACTAGCTACGCGCGCCCTCGAAGACTTTCGCAAGATCGATAACGACTGTGCGTCCGAGTGATCCTGGCTCCCACTCGAGAACGTCGTTTACGATCGCACTCGTAGCTTGCCCACGTTTCCACACCTCGATCGATCGCGAGCGACGGTCGACGAGCCAGTATTCCTCAACGCCTAGCGCGAGATAGGCGGCACGCTTCACCTCGCGGTCATAAACCCGCGACGAGGGGCTCATTACTTCGACGGCGAGCCACCAGCCGCTGACCTCCCGCCAGTCTGTCTCGGGCGCGTATGATGCAGGCCACACCAGGATGTCGGGCTGGAGCTGCGTGTTATCGCCGCGCTGGATCGCACCTACCGCAACGACGTGCGCCGCATTACCTAACGAATTCGCCAGGATCGTAACGAGCCGAGTTGCTACAATCTGATGGTGCGCAGAGGGGGCAGGCGTCACGAGCAGCGAACCCTCGAGCAACTCGTATCGTATCCCATCGTCCGGGAAATCGTCGAGCATGTCGATCGTAAAACGCGGAACCGGAAGCACCATGACCATAGTCTGAATCCTCGGCGGACGGGGGCGCAAGTATCCATCCGAGGAAAGTGCTTCCCACCGTGGCGAACGCGTGATCATTTTTCTGCATAGATTCTCTTATCCATCCAGCAGGAGTTTGTCTTGGATTTCGACACCGCTTGATGAGGGAGTTCCGACGCAGGTTGGTTCTGTCGCTTAACGCAATCGTGATCTGCGCGATGGGGACTCTCGCGGCCACGGCTCTGCCGGCGCAGGTTGTCTCGACCGTCGCACCTTCCTCGAAGGATGTGCACAAGGCAGCGGAGTTGTTGCAAGTCAATTCCGCCGGTGGACGTGACGCCACGAGCATCCAACTCATTCAGATCGACACCGTGTACAGTCGCGCGCGAAACAGGGGCAAGGGGTTCATAGCGGGTGCGCTGATCGGCGGAGCGGTGGGCGCTGTCGGTGTGGCGCTACTGGCGGCAAGCATCACACATGGAACCCACGAGCACTGCAATTGCGGCGATACCGTTGTTGAAACCATTGGCGTGAGTGCTTTGGTTGGCGGTGTGATTGGCGCGGCCATCGGTTGGCCGAGCGAGCGCCGATCATGGCGGCACTAGCGATCGCGGGTGACCAGGATTGCCGCGATTAAACGAATGGGAGGGACCGTGAATTTCGATAGCATAATACAGGGCGGAAACGTCGTGACGCCGGCGGGCACTTCGAAGACCGATATTGGAATAGTCGGCGAGAAGATTGCGGCGATCGCTCCGAATCTTACTGCGACTCCGAATACCAAAGTCATCGACGCATCTGGTCATCATGTAATTCCTGGCGTGCTCGATGTGCACGTGCATCTCGAGCTTCCGTTTTGCGGAACGGTTTCGGCCGATGACTATCGCACCGGAACTCGCGCGGGTGCGCGCGGTGGCGTGACGACGCTGATCGATTTTGCGATTCCGTACGCCGGCGATTCGCTCGAGATGGCCGCCGACAACTGGATGAAGAAAGCCGAAGGCAAGGCGATGATCGATTACACGTTCCACATTTGCATCACGCGGTGGAACGAGCACAAGGATCAGATCAAGGGAATGGTCGATCGCGGCTTCACGACGTTCAAGGAGTTCATGATCTACGAGTCCGAGGGCTGGCAGTCGGACGATCGTGCACTTTTTGGAACGCTGGAGAAGATGAAGGAATACGGAACGATGTTGCTCGTGCACGCGGAGTCAGCGCGTGTGCTCGACGAGCTCATTGCGCGGCATCATACGCCAGAGCTGATGAAGGAATACGGTGCGCGGCTGCACGCGATGACGCGTCCGAATTTCATCGAGGCCGAGGCGATTCAGCGTGTGGTGATGTGGAGTGAGGTGACGGGTGGGCAGTTGTACATCGTCCACATGTCCACGGGTGAAGGAGCCGATATTATTCGCGCGGCACAAAAGCGTGGAGTGCCTGTATTGGCTGAGACCTGTGCGCAGTATCTCGTTCTGGATGATTCAGTTTTCGCCGAACCCGATGGGCATTTGTACGCGTGCTGTCCGCAGGTGAAGAAGCCGAAAGACATCGAGCGTCTATGGGAAGGATTGAAGACGGGTGGAGTGTCGGTGATTTCGACTGACACTTGTACGTTCGACCGCGAGCAGAAGGAGATGTGGCAGGGTGACTGGACGAAGATTCCGATGGGGATGCCAGGACTCGAGACACTATTGCCGGTGACGTACACTCACGGAGTTCTCAAGAATCGCATCTCGCTCGAGGAAATGGTGTCGAAGCTTTCGACGAATCCCGCGAAGATCATGGGACTCTATCCGAAGAAGGGTGCGATCGCGGTTGGCGGTGATGCGGATCTCGCGATCATTCATCCAACGGCAACACAGCGTGTCGATCCCGCGCAGATGGAGACGAACGCGGACTGGTCGCCATACTTTGGCTGGGATCTCGCCGGCTTCTCGCGCACCACGCTGTCGCGCGGCGATGTGATTGTCGACGACTATTGTGTCGTCGGTCGCGAGGGACGCGGACAGTGGCTGCCGAGGACAGGCGCGGGATTGCACTAAAGCTAGGTTTGTAATCGCCGCTGGGTCAGGTCACAGCTGAAGGCGACATCGCCACTCATAGAGATCCATGGACGAGTTCGTTTTTCGCCGCGCCCAATTCACTGTGCAGTGCATACCGTTACTGTTCAAACCCCGAAAGGGGATCAGCAGATTGCCCCGGCCCATCTAGCCTATGCCAAGCACGCTTTCGGATCTCCTGAATCTGAATCTGGCATGGCGACGGGTTCGGCATGAAATCGCCGAAGGTCGATGTTTCGGGATCCATCCCCATGAACTACGCCTAATCAAGTTGACCGAGGATTCCTGGCTCGCGGCGCTAGCTGACGACCTGCTGGCCGGCCGATACG
>JBGQKT010000074.1:0-14182 GCA_041499635.1 Gemmatimonadaceae bacterium | reverse complement strand
GAACGTGTGATTGGTCTGGAGATACCATTCGCGACTGAAGGGGATGCTCTCGCGTTCGTAGTTGCTGCCAGAGAATCACCGAGCGTATCGCCCAGGTGTCTCGAATATTTCGATGAGCTCGCCGTAGGAATTGCGCGAAGAGCCGAAAACGCTCGCGGCACCGGCGATATCCACGAGGCGCTCGTGCCTGCATCAGGAACGATGGTGTACGTGGAGCAAGAGACAGCCGCTGCAGATGATGACGCTTTGGATTCGTGGCTCGCACTTGCGGAGACAAAGCGCGCGCTCGTTGATGACGTTCGTGTGTTCGACGGCGAGCAGGCGCTCGCGACGGCGCGACGAATCAGGCATGCAGTGCCGTCGACGATGAACGAGCGGGGCGCCGGACACCGTGAGGCGGGTGGACGTAAAGTCTCGACTGATTGGGCCGTGCCATACCGCCGTCTGCACGAAGCGATCGCGATGTCTCGTCAGCACGCGCGCGATGCCGGTGTTGCGCAGGCCGTCACCTACGGTCACGCCGGAAACGGTCACCCGCATCAGAATTACATCGCGCGCAATGCGACCGAGCTGAACACGATCGAGCGAGTCGTCGAGGCGACGCTGCGCGCAGTCGTCGCGATGGGGGGCACCGTATCGGCCGAACACGGAATCGGAAAGATCAAACGCCGCTGGCTGCCCCTTCAGATGTCACGCCTGGAGCTGGGTGTGATGCGAGCGGTAAAGAACGAGCTCGACCCGCTCGGCATTCTCGCGCCGGGAAACATTTTCTGATGGCGCCCAAATTTCGCAGCGTTGTCATCGACATCGATTCGACCCTCTCCGCGATCGAGGGAATCGACTGGCTTGCGGCGCAACGCGGCGAAGAGATTCGCGCGCAGGTTGCCGAGGCTACCGACCGTGCGATGCGGGGAGAGATTCCGATCGCCTCAGTTTTCGGATCGCGGCTCGCGCTGGTCGCACCGACGCGAGAGGAGATTGCGCGGCTGGCAGACGAGTACATCGCATGCGTGCAGCCGGGGGCGGGAGAATCGTTAGCAAAGCTAACGAATTCCAGAGTGCGCATAATTCTTGTCTCAGCGGGTCTGTACGAAGCCGTGCTCCCGCTGGCGCGATATCTCGGAGTTCCCGATTCAGACATCCATGCTGTCCACATCCGCTTTGCAAATGATGGTGCCTACAAAGGATTCGATGAGGATTCGCCGGTAACTCGCAACGGCGGCAAGGCGGTAGTCGTGCGGTCGCTCGCGCTCGAGCACCCGATACTCGGGGTCGGAGATGGCATCAGTGATCTGGAGACGAAAACGTCAAATCCACCGGCGATCGACGCATTTGCAGCATACACAGGCGTTGTTAACCGGAAAGAGGTGGTGCGTGCCGCTGATTACGTCCTTCGGAATTTCGAAGAGCTTACGGCTCTCGTCCTAAGCTGACGGGTCAAATGCGGGCCAGCAGGCTTCTACAATACGCGCCACACCAAATGGCACGCGTGCTCGGCAATCTTCGCAGTCCATGGTCGCCGAGCGAACTCCTCGGGACGAATCTCCTCGGCGTATTCCAGGTCCTCGAGGAAAAGCTTCTCCATGCTCGTGCCCGCTCCCTTGTCGAGCACCACAAGATTCGATTCCTCGTTGAACGACATCGACCGATTGTCGGCGTTCATGCTGCCTACCGACATCCAGCCGCCGTCGACCACAATCGTCTTCGCGTGCATCATCGCGGGCTGGTACTCGAAGATTCTCACGCCGCCCTTGAACAATTCGTCGTAACGCGCGCGTCCTGCGTACCACGTGCTTTTCACATCGGTGTTCTTGCTCGTCGTAAGAACACGGACGTCGACGCCGCGCTTCGCCGCATCGCACATGAGCTGCCTGAACGCCTTGTCGGGAACGAAGTACGAGTTCGCGATGTAGAGGCGCTCTCTCGCAGCGGCGATCGACAGAACAAAGAATCGCTCGGCGGAAGTGCTGCCGATTGTCGGCGATGCGTGGAGAATCGCGGCGAGCATTCCATCTGTTGATGCCGGTTCCTGCGGTGGAAAAAGCTCTTTGCCGGTGAGCAGACGACCGCATGCCTCAGCCCAACAAACGACGAACGTAGCCTGAAGCTGTCGCACCGCAGGTCCGGTGAATCTGACGTTGCTGTCGCGCCATTGATCCTGCTGGCGACCGTTGCCGTACCATTTGTCATCGATACCGAAGCCGCCTGTGTAACCGACTTTTCCGTCGATGACGACGACTCGGATATGAGCGCGATGCTGAGCTTTTTGAAGCGATCGTACGCTGACGGGTCGAAACGGCCTCGTGTGCACGCCGGCTGAGCGAAGCGTCTCGAAATATTCTGAGGGCAACGTCGTTCCGAATGAATCGAAGAGGAAATACACGTCGACTCCAGCGCGCGCACGCTCCTCGAGAATTCGATGCAGCTCGTCGGCCATCTTGCCCTCGTTGCAGTAGTACATCTGCATCGTGATGGACGATTTTGCTGCTCGCAGATCCGACCACAGCCGGTCGTAAGTCTGATCACCGTTGATGAAAATCTCGACGTGATGACCCGGCGCGAGCTTGACGTGAGTCAAAAGCTCCACGGCTTCGCGAAAAAACTGATCGTCGATCGGCGGGCACGCAGTCGGATCGCCGGGCGTACCGACGGCATGGATCGGAGTTCCGCGTACGACATCGAGCAGGCCAACCAGGAGAAGCACGGCGATAAACACGCCGAGCAAAATCAGGCCGGCGTAAACCGCGATTTGCATCTAGTGATTAGTTCGCAAATTTTTCTTCGACTGCTTCCTCGTTGAGGAACGCCCGGCTCACTGAGAGCGTCGCGTCGGCGCGGGGTGGTAATGCATCCTTCGTTCCGGCTTCTGTTTTACCCATGTTTTCGGTCCACCACGCTTCCGCCATTTCGTCATTCCATTCGAACGGGAGGCTGAGCTCGCGCAGACGGCGGCCAAGTTCCACTGCATTCGCGGGTCTTCCCTCCGGTTCTTTTGCGAGGCACTCGAGGATCAACGCGTCGAGAGCTGGTGGCACCTTCATCGGCGAGGCGACCGACGGCGCCTCGGGCTGCTGTTGAAGATGACGTAGCAGCATCGCAGTCGCATTTGGTGCTTGAAATACAAACCGACCCGTGAGGAGCCAGTACGCGACGCATCCTAAAGCGTAGACATCGGCAGCAGGTCCGACTGCATCGCTGTCACCGATCATTTCCGGAGCCATGTAGGCAGGCGTTCCGCTGATGGCGTCGACGGCGGTGAGACGCATCTGCTCTCCCGCCGCCACCTGCGGCGTGTTTTTCACGAGGCCAAAATCCAGAACTTTCACGTAATCAACCTCGAGTCCCATTTTGCACGCGAAGAGGTTGGATGGCTTGAGATCGCGATGAACCAGCCCGCGCAGGTGCGCTTCGCCGAGTGAGTCACACGCCTGCGCGAGGAAATGAACTGCGCGCTCGGCAGGAACAGGACCGAATCGTGAGACAAGCTTCTCGAGGTCGAGGCCTTCAAGGAGCTCCATCACATAGTAGAACGTTCCGTCGTCGGCGACGCCGAAATCGTACAGCTCGATCGTATGCGGAGAACGAAGTGTGGCCGCAGCTTCTGCCTCGCGACGGAATCGCTCGATGATTATTCGACTCGAGTCTTCGCGACCGGAATTGAGAACCTTTGGATTGATCAGCTTCAACGCAGCCGGGCGCGCGAGCAATCGGTGAGTGCCGCGGTAAACTTCGCCCATTCCTCCAACACCCAGTCGTTCCTGCAAAGTATAGCTGCCGAGCTCGCGTGCTTTGCGCACCTGGCGGCCGAGTCCGCGAATTACTGTCGCGGGAACGATCGCGAGGATAGCGCACAGATACTGTGGCATGATCAGCCAGATCGCCTCGTACAACGTCGGATGAAATGAAAGTCCGCGGAGCAGCGCGACTCCGATCGCGATGAAATACGTGCTTGCCGAGGCGAGCGAGGCAACGAGCGTTTTGCCGGTGGTTGCAGGCGCGATTGCCGGATAAAGCAGAATGACAACGCAAAGCCATGACACGGCGTTGGTGTCGTGACGTGGAACCCATTCGGTGACAAGGGCGACGAGCAGTGCAGTGAGAACTTCGAATGCCAGGCCGACGTCGATCGCCGTCGCGGGTTTGGAACGCATGCGATTTACCCACCAGGCGACTCCGAGTGAGAAAATCAGTCCAACTGCGATCATCACCGTCTGCGCGGGCGCCCAGGTATTGCCGTTGGTGAGAACGGGAGACCCGAGCAGCGGGTACACCACGCGGTTCATGATGAGGACGTAGAACCAAAGCGCGGCGACGACGAGGCATGCCGTGCGAACGCGAATGCGCGCGCTCTCCAGGAGATCGCCGGGCATGCTGCCCTGCGAGCGGACAAAAAATCCGCTCTGGCCGGTCAGGTTGATCGAATCGGGTGCCTGGGGATTGATTCCGATTGGCATTAGAACAAATGTGCAATATGGAAAGAACAGGTGCGAGTTATTCGCTGGTGGCGGCGGGTCAGATCTAATGTTGCGCAGAAAAACGCGAAGAAATCTCCTCGAGTATTCGGCCCTTTGCCTTGTGATGGTGTATGTCGCATGCACCAGCGACGTTACGGGCGTCAGCAAGACTGGTCCGCCCCAATTCTTCATCGAGCTCTCGAAATCGACGGCATCGCTTTACGCAGGCCGCACATTGCAGCTCGTCGCCACCGTTAAGGACGCAAAGGGGAGTACCGTTTCGGGCGAAACGATTGGCTGGACGTCGAGTAAAAACGATGTCGCCGTGGTGAGCAGCGATGGCCTCGTGACTGCGTTGACGTTCGGCTCCGCGACAATCACTGCCACCGCAGAGGGAATCGCGACGAACGCGACTATCAGCGTTCTCCACGATCCGATCATCTTCGTCCACGGATTCCAATCTTCTGGCGCGATATGGACGACGATGATCGACCGCCTCAGAGCGGACGGATGGACCGACGCTCCACTCGTGACGTGGACCTACGACAGCAACGTGTCCAACATCACGATTGCTCAGCAGCTTCAGGCGAAAGCCGACAGTCTGCTCACGGTGACCGGCGCGAAGAAAATCGATCTCATCACTCACTCGATGGGCGGTTTGTCTTCTCGCTACTTCGCGAAGAGTTTGGGCGGAAGCGAGAAGATCGACGCGATCGTTTTTCTTGGCACACCGAATCACGGGACCACTCTCGCGAATATCTGCGGAATTCAGTCGTGTCTCGAGATGCGACCGGGTTCAACTTTTCTCACCAATTTGAATTCCGTCGATGAGACGCCCGGCAATGCGCGATACGCGACGTGGTGGACTCCATGCGACCAGGTGACGACTCCGCCCGAAAGTGTGATGCTCGAGGGCGCGATCAATACCCAGACGGCATGCCTCGGACATAGCGACCTCTACACCGACGCCGCTGTGTACGGGCAGGTACGCAATTGGATTCGCTAGGAAGCGGAACAACGGGCCCCTCAGACCTCGGACCTGTTATTCCGTTCCTCCGTTCTTGTTGCATATTGTCGCACCGAAATCTCCCAGTCCCTTCGTCTACTCGAACGGAACCGAAAGCCTATGCATATGATCCCGCGCGCTTCGATGCTGGTCTCTGCAATCGTTCTTGTCTCTCTGGGAGCGCATGCACCGGTTACATCCAGCGCTCCCAGCGAGCAGCTGACGCCAAACGACAACCGGCAACCCGGCGGAAAACTCGAGAATGGAGTCTTCACGATTCGCCTCGAGGCACGCGAAGGCGTGTGGTTTCCTGAAGGGCCGAATGGAAAATCGGTGCCTGCCGCAGGATGGGCAGAAGAAGGCAAGCCGCTTCAGAATCCTGGCCCGGTGATCCGCGTTCCCGAGGGAACCGAAGTACGCGCAACAGTTCACAACGCACTCGCGACAAAAATGGCCGTATTTGGACTCGGCGAAAAACGAGGCTTGGCCGACAGCGCAATCATCGCTCCGGGCGAAACTCGCGAGTTGCGCTTCGTAGCATCAACACCAGGGACGTATTACTACGGAGCCAGAACCAATCCAATCCATTATTTCGCGCGGCTTACTGACGACAGTCAGTTGAACGGCGCACTCGTCGTCGATGCGAAGGGAGCAAAGACCGACGACCGCATATTTCTAATGTCGTGGTGGTTCACGCTCGACTCGCTGAGTCCAACCGGATTGGGCCACGGTACGATGACGATCAATGGATTGTCGTGGCCGCACACCGAGCGAATCGACGTCACACAAGGTGACTCGTTGCATTGGCGCGTGATCAATACGACCGGAAGTCCTCACCCGATGCACTTGCATGGTTTCTATTTTCGGCTCGACGCGAAGGGAAACGGAGTCACCGACAAACAATACGCTCCCGCCGATCGAAGGATGGAAGTGACCGAGCTGATGGACCCCGGCGAAACAATGCTCATGACATGGTCGCCCAATCGTCCAGGCAACTGGATTTTCCATTGTCATTTCGCGGGACACCTTTCGCAGCTCTCGTCGCTCGACAATGAGAGCGGCAAGATGGACATGGCCGACATGGTGAACCACAAGTCCGATCGCCCGCATCAGATGTACGGTCTTGTAATCGGCATCTCGGTCAAGGCGAAGGGTGAGATCGCAAAATCCACTGAGATACCTCGTGCGATGCGATTGATCGTACGCGAAGTGCCCGACGTTTTCGGAAAGCATCCGGGATACGCATTCGTTCTCGGTGGAAGTCCGGCGGAAAAGCAGCGCGACGCACTGCCCGTTCCGGGGCCCGCGTTGATTCTTCGCCGAGGTCAGCCGGTGAAGATTACTGTCGTAAATCAGTCGAATGATCATGCCGCGGTGCATTGGCATGGAGTCGAGCTCGTGAGTTATCCCGATGGAGTACCAGGATGGAGCGGATCCGCAAACCACATTCTGCCCGCAATTGCACCCGGAGATTCGTTGACTGTCACGTTCACTCCGCCCCGCGCAGGGACGTTCATGTATCACTCGCATTTCAACGAGTTCTCGCAGATCCCATCTGGGCTTTACGGCCCGATCATCGTTCTCGAGCCCGGCGCGAAATACAACCCGGATGTGGATCGCACACTGATGTTCAGTGACGCCGGTCCAACGACGAATGTAATTGCCGGGCCGTTTGCACAAACGCTGTTGAATGGTCGCACCAATCCGTCGGCGATGGATCTCAAAGCGGGTACGAGATACAAGTTCCGCTTGATCAATATCAAAGGCGACGGCACTGAGACCCTGGGGTTGATGCAGGGTGACAAGCCAGTCGAATGGCGCGCGGTCGCAAAGGATGGAGCCACGCTGCCTGCATCTCAGGCGGTAATGATGGCTGCAAAGCTTCACTTTGCCCCGGGCGAAATTTATGATTTCGAATACACACCCTCGGCCCCGGGAGAGCTTTCATTGAAATTCGAGCTTCCCGACGACAACACACCGGGCAAACCGGTTGTTGTTCCTGTCCACGTGCATTGAGCATTCTGATGTTATGATGCGCGCATGTTAAGCGCGCATGCTTTTCTTCAGAATCTTGCGCTCGTCCTGTGCACCGCGGCGGTAACCACCGTCGTATTCCAGCAACTGAGGCAGCCCGTCGTTTTCGGCTATCTCATCGCGGTGATGATCGTCGGTCCACACACTCCGATTCCGCTCGCGGCAGACGAGGCAATGGTGCGCACTCTCTCCGAGCTGGGCGTGATTCTCCTGATGTTCTCGCTCGGTCTCGAGTTTCGCCTGCGCCGAGTTGTTCAGGTCGCCGCCACTTCAGGGATTGCAGCTCTCTTCGAGACGAGCGTGATGCTCGCGCTCGGCTACATCGTCGGTCGACTTTTCGGATGGACGTCGATAGAGAGCGTGTTCGCAGGCGCAATCGTCGCGATCTCCAGCACGACGATCATCGCCCGCGCATTCGCAGAGCAGGGAATCCGCGGGAAGCTCGCTGAAATTGTATTCGGGATTCTGATCGTCGAGGATCTGATCGCTATTTTCCTCGTCGCGGTACTGACTGCGGTGGCCGCAGGAGGAGGAATAACGCCCGGTAGCCTCGGCCTCACTGCAATGCGACTGGTGTTGTTCCTGGTCGGGCTAATCGGAATCGGAGTGATCGTCATTCCGCGACTGGTCCGGACCGTCATCAAGCTCGATCGGGATGAGACGACTCTCGTCGCAACAATCGGCATCTGCTTTGCCGCTGCGTTGCTCGCCGTCGGACTTGGATACTCGGCCGCGCTCGGTGCGTTCATCGCCGGTTCGCTAGTCGCCGAATCCGGCGAGAGCGTGCGCATCGAGAAATTTGTCCATCCCGTGCGAGACATGTTCGTCGCGATTTTTTTCGTATCGGTGGGAATGCTCATCGATCCGCGAGTGATTGTTGATCACTTGGGTGCGGTGCTCGCGTTGACAGCGGTTGTCATCGTCGGAAAAGTCATTGCCGTCTCGATCGGAGCATTCCTCACGGGCAACGGCCTTCGATCATCCGTGCAGACTGGAATGAGTCTCGCCCAGATTGGTGAATTCTCGTTCATCATTGCCGCTGTCGGACTCGCCGCTGGCGCTACGCGGAATTTTCTCTATCCAGTCGCAGTCGCGGTATCGGCGATAACCACTCTGCTCACGCCGTGGCTGATTCGCGGAGCGGGTCCAGTGGCAATGTTCGTAGACCGAAAACTTCCGCGACCCCTGCAAACGACCGCAGCACTTTATGGATCGTGGATCGAGAATATGCGCAAAGCGCAGCCACATGCCGGACGGTTGCGCGCGCGCGGACTCGTCAGAGTTCTCTTGATAGATGCGCTGCTGCTCGCACTCGTGATTGTCGGCGCTGCAGAGCTACGCGCCAGATTCGCCGATGCGCTCGGCGGATGGTTTGGCGTGACAGAAGTTGTTGCAATGACGGCGGTCAGCATCGCCGTGCTTGGAATCGCGATTCCGCTGATCATCGGTATCTATAGAAGTGCTCGACGCCTGGGATTCGTGCTTGCCGTTCGCGCGCTTCCGACTGTCGGGCGACGTGCAGCAGACTTTGCGGCCGCGCCTCGGCGAGCTCTCGTTGCGATTTTGCAGTTCGCGACTCTACTGCTGGTTGCAGTACCTCTGCTCGCGATCACTCAGCCATTTCTTCCCGGATTTCCTGGTCCGGCGATGCTTTTCATAATCACCGTGCTGCTCGGCGCAGCATTGTGGAAGAGCGCGCTGAATTTGCAGGGACACGCTCAGGCTGGAGCGCAGATGATCGTCGCCGCGCTCGCGCCACAAGTGATGAGCGACGAAGCCGATGCGCTGACGCGCACCATGGAGCACGTTGCGCTGATGCTGCCCGGTCTTGGCGATCCTGAAGTTGTGCGAATTGCGGTAAACAGTCCGGCGGTGAACAAGTCGCTTGCCGAGCTGAACATTCGCGGGCTGACAGGTGCGACAGTGTTGTGCATTACCCGAACAGACGCGACCGTTGCGGAGACGCTCGACATTGGAGTGCCATCGGGTCGCGAGCGATTGTACGTCGGAGATGTACTCGCACTCGCGGGTTCGCACGAGTCGATCGCCGCTGCTCGGCTGCTTCTCGTTCCGGTCGATCCCGTCTGGGACCGCCGGGGAGGGAACTACGGAACAACAAAAGAAAAGATCTGAGGGGCCAGTTGATTTAGAGGCCAGATCCCGGTCTAAAAACCGAAAGACCGTCCATTACCCCGAACGGTCACTCCGGTAGTTCAATCCGGGATCTGGCCTCTAGATCAACTGGCCTCTCAGATCTTTTCTTTTGTTGTTCCGTTGTTTTTTTACCTGCTGATTTGCTCGGGGGCCTTATCGGATAAGACGCGAGTGAGGAATCGCTGAGATTCGCCGATGCGCTCGACTTCGATGGCAGTTGCTTCGACTGCCTGACTTATCCGATCGACCTTCTCGGACAACTCCTGAAGGCCGCGCGGCTGAACCGATTTCGTTCGGTCGATTAACGCCGTCGCGATCCTTGTGACGGCTTGAATTCCGACAATTCCAAGGACGAACACGAACGGCCACCAGATCTCGAAATGCATTTAGCCTCGCTGGGAAGAATCAGTAACGCCTGCGCGACACAATCATTCTTCCTGCGTCGCGTGACTGCAAGGCTATACGCGACTCTCGAGAGGCGAGTTTCTGAGCCGATCAATCACGCGAGGGTGAAGGCGTTGTGGCTTTCAATCGGACTGTCGAGCCTCCGACGTTGATCACCATCGTGTCGCCTTCGCGTTTAACCGTCGCGCCGTCGGCACTCCAGACCTCGACGTCAACGCCACTCAAGCGTCCCGTGTAGCGAAGGCTTCGTCTGTCGTACGATGGTCGTGGCCGCTCCGAAAGCGTCAGCTCGCGAGTGATCGGCGTCCCGTTCCGCGTCGCAGTGAGTCGAATTCGCTGTCCCGGTATCACTGCACCAAAACGACGCGCGCCTTCCGGCGAGAGAATGGATGCGCCGTTGATGTGAGTAATGCGGTCGCCTGTTCGGAATCCTGCGCGATCCGCCGGACCACCTGGAGCGACGATCCCGATTTGCGGTGCGACTGAAGATTCCCATCGCGGGGTTGATTCGCCGCCGATGCGCTCCCATCCGCATTCACTGCAGCGAATAGAAAAGCCAAACCATCCATCCGGCGATGCCGGACTCGGCGGGACCGGCGGGAGTCCTACACCAGGCGGAATGGTTGCGGCAGGTGGAGTGGATGCAGCAGGCGGGGAACGCGGTGTTCGTGGAGCCACCGGAATCTCCGCGTCACCAGCTACTGGCGGCGCGGGCGCGCGCTCTCTCGGTGCAGGCGTGGCCGGCATCGACGGCCTCGGCGTAGTCGGCGTTGGAGGTCGGCGTGGGACATACTCGTAATCGTCATCCGCATCTCGCGGCGCGCCGCGGGCGCTGGGCGTGTATTGCCCCAATGCGGAAGGCGCATCAGCATCGATCGATCCAGCTGTTACACCGACGCGAAGCGAGCGCCCCCCTCGTCTCAAGCCGAGCGTCACTCTTTGGTCAGGACGAATGTTGGCGAAGCTCAATCCGCCCTCGCGCGATCTGAGAGGCGTTCCGTCGATCTCGAAGATCGTATCGCCTGGAAAAATCAATCCTGCGGACGGTCCGGAAGGCGCGACTCCAAGCACGACGAGATTAGAGCGAAAACGAAAAACGCGCGCGTCGGGATTGCGTACATCGAAAGTGCAATCGCACTCGACCGCCGTAATTCCGAGATGACCGATGACCTCTCGTTGCCGACCGGGTCGGGTGGTCGCTTGAGCGCTCGCGATGGATCCACCAACGGTAATGGCGAACATGGTGAGCGCCGCAATCTGTCGCGTGATCATATCCAAAGCTCCATCTGCGCAGGCTTGGCTGACTCGTTGCTCACCTGGTTCGGTTTTACGACCTGTTGAGTCTCATGTCGATCGAATACAAATCGCTCCGTCACGGCGCCCGCGGCGAAAATGAAAACTGCAGCGGCGCTTCGCAGCGCGATGGTAGTGAACCGACTCCCTCGTCGCGATGGAGGGGAAAAAATTCCACGCGACTTTAGCGCGTTGACAACTCGACCCTCGAGCAGGTCGCTGACCGGTCGTTCTTTTGGAAGCGCGGCAAATGCTTCGCGCTCGGCATCCGTCAATTCGATTTCTTCGTCATTGAACATTTTCTGTAGTCTCCTGCCTTGTCAGTAGCGCGCGCATCGCGCGTCTCGCTTTGAACAATTGAGCCTTCGACGTCCCCTCGGCGATTCCGAGGCGACTGGCGATTTCAACATGAGTGAATCCTTCAACGTCGTGGAGCACGAGCACCGTCCTGCATCCGTTAGGGAGCCGAGCGATCGCCCAATCAAGATCCATGCGATCGTCCGATGATTGCGGCCGGCCCGCGAATTCCATCTCGCCGATTGCGTGTTCGCGAGCCGATTGCCGAGAGCCGCGGCGCAGCTGCTCGAGTGAAGCGTTGAGACCGATTCCGCAAAGCCACGTTCCAAAGCTCGATTCTCCTCTGAAATTCTCGAGCGCTCCTGCTGCGCGAAGCCACGTATCCTGCACAACGTCTTCACCTTCAGCAGCCGCTGAACCGAGCACCCGCATCACGAACTGAAGCAGGCGCGGCGTGTGTCGGCGGAACAGCTCGCGAAACGCTGCTTCCGAGCCATCGCGCACGATCATCGCGACAAGCGCGTCGTCGGTGTCAGTCACCGCGTGGCTCGAGCCATATGCAACTGAGTCGGTCGGAGGTCGACAATCGTTTACTCTCTCCGGAATACGTAAGGAAAGTGCGAAAGGCCTTTCCTCTCTACGGACCGATTCATTGATTTGCGTCATGGAGCGGCGTCGATTGCGAAATCATCTCTGTGCTGGTCTTGCGCTTCTTGTCGCGTGCTCGTCACCGCCGGACGGGCCCGACGTGCAGCTCGATGACGGCAAGGCCTATTGGCCGGGTGCGACATGGCGAACAGCGTCAGCAGTCGATGCTGGAATTGATGGGGCTCGACTGGATGCTCTTGTAAACCGAATCAGGTCGAAGCAGTACGCCGACGTTCACGGGCTTGTCATCGTGAAAAACGGATATGTCGTGCTCGAGCAATACTTCAACGGATCATCTGCATTGCAGGTGCATGAGATGCAGTCCGTTACGAAGAGCGTGACCTCG
Source organism: Gemmatimonadaceae bacterium (assembly GCA_041499635.1). Classification (GTDB taxonomy): domain Bacteria; phylum Gemmatimonadota; class Gemmatimonadetes; order Gemmatimonadales; family Gemmatimonadaceae; genus UBA4720. The sequence continues at coordinate 1,545 of JBGQKT010000074.1, read as the reverse complement.
CTGCTCATGGGGATCGCAATCGATGAGCACGATCCGCAGCCAATCACCCTGTGAGCTATTCATCGCTGGGGAGACCGACAGGTTGTGAGCGAGCAATGGATCACGAGCTCGACGTCACACCTCGTGCGGAATCCGCGAACGTTCGGGAGTCATCCCACAGATTACGGCTATCTCTGGTGGCTCATGCCGCTCGACGACCGTCAAAGCGACGGCTGGGATTCCGACATTATCACTGCCTCGGGTGCGAAAGGGCAGTGGCTTTTCGTAATACCGAAATACGATCTCGTCGTCGCGGTGACATCGGGGGGAACGACGTTCAACGGCTACATCGATCCCGTGAATGTTCTGTACGCGGACATTCTTCCCGCGTTAACAAACCGGTAACCGCTCGGGCCTCGGTTACCGGTTATCGGCCAGCGGGCACCGCCGACCGGTTCGTCACTTCCAGGACGCGAGCTCCAGAAGCTGCGCGACCGACTGCCGCGGCATGTCGACCACTTCGTTGCATTCGGTGCACACGCCGACAAGAACGTTGGAGTACGACACGCGCGAACGGCTCGGCTGAATTGTGCGCTTCTCGAAGCGGGTCATAACCGGCTTCCGGCAGGCGTAGCAGTTACCGGATGAAATGTCGCCTTCGTGAAATGGGGCTTGCATTGTTTCCTCACTGTGTAAAGGAGCGTTGAGCGTCTGTCTTGTGCTCGTTTGACAGTACGGGAACACGATGCGTTTGTTGCAAAACGCGCAAACAGATAGTTCTTACGAAAGCCGAACATCACCCATTCATGCGGTTTTCATTTCAGCCATGAAAGCGATGATGTTGCCCTCTGTATCGCGCACATTCGAGAGCCACAGATCATGATCGGGCATTCGCGCGATTATGCGCGGTTCGTTCTCGATCGACACACCCTTGTCTGCAATTGCGCGCGACGCCTGATGGATGTCGGCAACTCTGTAGTAGATGATCGATGATGGATGGTCGAGCTCAGCTGTCTCGGGCTTAGTCAGCATCAGGCGAACACCGCCGCAGTCGAAGAATGCGAGACCGGGAAATTCGTAGAGCATCCTGAGGCCGAGCTTGTCGCGATAAAATTCTGTCGCTCTCTTGACGTCATGACAGTTGATTGCGATTTGTCCAACGCCTGTGATTTCGAGAGTATCAGCTGCTGCCATCATGATGTCCTCCGCTTCTCGGTTGCGCCATTCACTGAATTAGTTAGCTTTGCTAACTAATATGAAGAACGCCGGCGGCGGCCGCAAGAGGCCTGGGAAAGTGAAGGGGAAGGGGGTAAATCGGCTCGCCGTGGCCGACCACATTCACTCGGCGTCGATCCGACTGCTGAGAGGACTTCGCCGGCAGGACGACAAGTGGGGGCTCAGCGCGCCCAGACTCTCGGCACTCTCCGTAGTCGTATTCGGCGGACCGGTTACGCTCGGGGATCTCGCGCGTGTCGAGCAGGTGAAGCCGCCGACGATGACGCGGCTTGTTCAGGCGCTCGAGTCAGCGCGTCTCGTTACGCGCGCGGCGGATTCCGGCGACGCCAG